>JACREX010000141.1 GCA_016212695.1 Bacteroidia bacterium | reverse complement strand
TAAAAGCCTTCGTGATTTTTCATCTAAAAAGGGTGATAATATTTTGTTTCGTTCTGATATTAATTTTTCATCTTTCATATTGCAAAGATAAAACTTAATTACGAAATAACCAAGTTATTTAATTACATTGTCTTAGTTTTTCTGTGTTATTCGTTTTGAAAACAAAATCAGCGCTGTCTGTTGTTCCAATAAAATGAGCGTTCGGGTTTGTACCTGCATTGCCTGTTACGCTCCATCCTGCTGTAGCGCTTGTGAACAAAGCTACCCAGTTTGGAGCCGAGGGTGTGCCAGAGTTATAGTAATAACCGCTTGTTCCGTCTGTCTGGTAAACCAATAAGCTGGTTGCAGGATTGGCAATGGCTGTGCGCTGCGCCTGTGTCATGCGGGGGATGAGCACGCCGCGGTCTGTTGCGCTTACATCGAGCATGGCGGAGGCGTCGGCAGGGTTGTTGGTTGAGTTAATAGCTGCTTGGCCGAAGCAGTTTAAAGTTTCAAGTTTAAGGTTTAAAGTTATTAAAACTGCGGTGATAAAAAGTATTTTTTTCATATAGTGAATATTTAAGGGTTTATAATGATTGTAAATATACAAATAAAATATTGTATTCCTTTTTGCCACAAAACTTGTCCCGTTTTACGGGAGGCACGAAAGCACGAAGTTGCACAAAGGGCTGAAAAACAGATGTGTTTTTTTAGTGAAACTTTGAGACTTTGTGTCCCTGCCTGCGGTAAGCAGGTTCGTGGCAAAAAAAGATTTTTCGGAGTAACTCAATTTTGATATTTAAAAAATTATTTATTTCTTTGCTGTGAATTTACTCAAGTGTTTGTTGAAAAGCGGGGCAGGAATCTTTCCTCTATTTTGATTCCCTGATTAAAAGGACTGACTTCATACGAGCACGCAAGAATTTATTATGACCGCATACAAAAGTATATCGCCATCATCGAAAAGCAGGTGAAAGGCCTGAAAAAATGCGTTCAGGTTAAAGAAATATGGCAATAAAAAATAAATTTTAATGAGCAAAATAAAAGAATTGGTTATCGGCGATTTAATTGCTAAAGTTCCCATAATTCAGGGAGGCATGGGTGTGGGTATTTCACTCAGCGGCCTCGCATCGGCAGTTGCAAACGAAGGAGGTATAGGAGTTATAGCCACGGCAGGTATTGGTGAAGTTGAAGTGGATTTAGGCGTTAATTATATTGAAGCGAATAACAGATCGCTGCGCGACGAAATACGCAAAACCCGTTCCATGACAAATGGAATTTTTGGCGTAAATATAATGGTTGCGCTATCAAATTATGCCGAACTAGTAAAAGTATCTGTTGAAGAAGGAATAGATATTATTTTTTCAGGCGCCGGGTTGCCTCTGAATCTGCCGGAATATTTGCCTGTTAATGGCCACAGGCCGAAATTAGCGCCGATTGTTTCTTCGGGTAAAGGCGCTGCCCTTATTACACGGCGGTGGACAGAAAAATTCAAATATCTTCCGGATGCTTTTGTGGTTGAAGGGCCCAAAGCGGGAGGACACCTGGGGTTTAAAAAAGAGCAGCTTTTTGATGAGAATTACCGGTTGGAGATCCTCACGAAAGATGTTATCGAAATGATCAAACCTTATGAAGCTGCGTATGGAAAATCTATTCCTGTAATTGCTGCAGGAGGTATATACACGGGCGGCGATATTCATAAATTTATGAAAATGGGAGCAGCCGGAGTGCAGATGGCAACCCGTTTTGTGACCACATATGAATGCGATGCCTCCGATGTTTTTAAAAAGGCATACATTGACTCAACATTGGAAGATATGGTCATTATTGACAGTCCTGTAGGCATGCCTGGAAGGGCGTTACGGAATCAGTTTCTTACAGATGTCAGCATTGGTCAGAAAAAACCATTTAAATGTCCCTATCATTGCATCATTACCTGCGATTTTAAAAACGTGCCGTATTGCATTGCTCTTGCCCTGCTCAAGGCAAAATACGGTAAAATGGAAGGAGGCTTTGCTTTTGCCGGAGAAAATGCATATCGCGCAGATAAGATCATTTCAGTAAAGGAACTGATGAATGAATTAGTCGCTGAATACGAAAGCATTTAATTAGCATTATTGTGATTTTTTTGATTCACTTCCTACATCATATACTTTGAACGGTTTAAAAATTTACTTCTTGTTTTATGGTAATCAGTAAACAGTAATCGGTAATCAGTTAGAAACCACCGACCTGCCTGCCGGTAGGCAAGGTTTCTGAATACCGATCACTGATTACAAAACATACAATTTATCCCGTTTAAGTATACATCATACTTCCTACATCAATATTCATTATATTATTTAGTCTATTCCGTATTCCTCATTTTCTTTTTTATTATTTTTGTATTCTTGATTAAGAACAGATTTGTTATTTATGCAAATTCACGATCTGCTAAAGCAGCGTATATTAATTATTGACGGCGCCATGGGCACCATGATCCAGCGCTATAACCTGCAGGAAACTGACTTCCGCGGCAATCGTTTCGTGGATTTTCCTTATGACCTGAAGGGCAATAATGACCTGCTTTCCATTACTCGTCCTGATATAATTGAACAAATTCATCGTGATTATCTGGAGGCCGGAGCGGATATCATAGAAACCAATTCGTTTAATAGCAGTGTTGTTTCCATGGCCGATTATCACATGGAAAATCTCGTGTATGAACTCAATTTGACCGCAGCAAAAATCGCAAAAAAAACCGCCGTTGAATTTTCTACCGGCGAAAAGCCCCGCTTTGTTGCCGGGTCCATAGGCCCTACAAGCAAAACTGCTTCCATGTCGCCCGATGTCAATGATCCGGCTTACCGGGCTGTTACTTTTGATGATCTGCGAAATGCATACTCAGAACAAATCCGTGGTTTGATAGATGGCGGTGTAGATTTATTGCTCATTGAAACTGTTTTTGATACATTGAATTGTAAAGCCGCTTTGTTTGCCGCGCAGGAATATTTTGATAAAACCGGGAAAAAAATACCGGTTATGGTCTCCGGCACAATTACGGATGCCAGCGGACGCACCTTATCCGGACAAACAGTGGAAGCATTTTATAATTCCATTTCTCATGCCTGTCTTTTAAGTGTTGGATTCAATTGTGCGCTGGGCGCAAAACAATTAGAAACTCATATAAAAGAATTATCAAGGATCGCAGAATGTAATATCAGCGCGTATCCGAATGCCGGCTTGCCGAATCAGTTTGGCGGTTATGATGAAACCCCGGAACAGATGGCAGAGATCATTGAAGGCTTTATGAAAGCCGGCCTGGTAAATCTTGTTGGGGGCTGTTGCGGAACAACGCCTCAGCATATAAAACTGCTGTCGGAAATTGCAAAAAAATACAAACCCCGGAAAATTCCCCAAATTGAAAAATTGACCCGCCTCAGCGGCCTGGAGCCTGTTACGATTTACAAAGAAAATAATTTTGTGAATATAGGTGAACGAACCAACGTTGCCGGATCATTAAAATTTGCAAAATTAATTAAAGAAGAAAAATTCGACGAAGCGCTTTCCGTAGCCAGACAGCAGGTAGAAGGCGGGGCGCAGATTATTGATATATGTATGGATGAAGCTATGATCGATGCCGAAAAAGCAATGGTTAAGTTTCTCCGGCTTATTGCTTCAGAACCGGATATTGCAAAGGTTCCCGTTATGATAGATTCATCGAAATGGACCGTTATCGAAGCAGGTTTAAAATGCCTGCAGGGGAAAGGAATAGTTAATTCAATCAGCTTAAAAGAAGGCGAAGACGTTTTCAGAGAACGTGCAAAAAAAATACAACGGTATGGTGCAGCCGTTGTGGTTATGGCTTTTGATGAAAACGGCCAGGCCGATACATTGAAACGCAAAACTGAAATATGCCGGCGGGCTTATAAAATTTTAACAGAAGAAATATATTTTCCTCCTGAAGATATTATTTTTGATCCCAACATTCTGGCCATTGCTACGGGTATTGACGAGCATTCTGATTATGCGGTGAATTACATCAAAGCCGCGCAGTGGATCAAAGAAAATCTGCCTTTCGCAAAAGTGAGCGGAGGAGTCAGCAACCTCTCATTTTCTTTCCGTGGAAATGACAAGGTGAGAGAAGCGATGCATTCCGTTTTCCTGTATCACGCTGTGAATGCCGGTATGGATATGGGAATTGTAAATCCGGCTCAGCTAACAGTGTATGATAATATTCCCGTTGACCTTTTGCAACTTGTCGAAGATGTGGTTCTGAACCGCCGTAAAGATGCTACGGAACGATTAGTGGCTTTTGCTGAAACTCTCAAGAACGAAGGGGAAAAAAAAGAGAAGCAGGATGTGTGGAGAAATAAAAGCGTACAGGAACGGTTAACATACTCGCTGGTTAAAGGCATCGCTGATTTTATTGACACAGATGTTGAAGAAGCCCGAAGTCATTATTTAAAAGCGCTGCACATAATTGAAGTCCCTCTGATGGAAGGAATGAATGTGGTGGGCGAGTTATTCGGATCAGGAAAAATGTTCCTTCCTCAGGTAGTAAAAAGCGCAAGAGTAATGAAGAAAGCTGTTGCTAAATTATTGCCCTATATCGAAGCGGAAAAAGAAAAAAATTCTTCCGGCAAGGCGGGTAAAATTCTTCTGGCTACTGTGAAAGGAGATGTTCACGATATCGGGAAAAATATTGTCGGCGTTGTGCTTGCCTGCAATAATTACGAGGTGATCGATCTCGGCGTGATGGCGCCTGCAGATAAAATAATTAAAGCAGCAATAGAAAATAATGTGGATATTATCGGACTGAGCGGGTTGATCACTCCGTCGCTCGAAGAAATGGTGAATGTGGCAAAAGAAATGGAAGCAGCAGGTTTGAAAATACCCCTGCTGGTAGGCGGCGCCACAACATCCGAAATTCATACTGCGGTTAAGATAGCTGTCAATTATAAAGAACCGGTGGCGCATGTAAAAGATGCATCGAAAAGCGTGGGCGCAGCGGCATCCTTACTGAATAAAAATCTCAGAGACGAATTTATAAAATCATTAGATCAGAAATATCTCGTATTACGCAATGAGCATGAATCGAGAAATAAAGAGAGCATTTATGTTTCTCTCGATAAAGCCCGGAAAAATAAATTACAAATCAACTGGACAAAAACGCAAATTATAAAACCTTCTTTTATCGGAAACCGGTATCTGGATGAGTATCCTCTCGATGAAATTTGCAAATATATTGACTGGACATTCTTTTTTCATGCATGGAAATTAAATGGGAAATATCCCGCTATATTCAATGATTCCGTTAAAGGCGGCGAAGCGAAAAAATTATTTGACGATGCCCAAAGTTTCCTCAGCGACATTGTGAAAAATAATATGCTCAGGGCTAAAGCAGTGTTTGGTTTTTATCCCGCCAATGCTTCAGGCGATGATGTGATCCTTTATGCGGATGAAAATAATCCAAATGTAATAACACGATTCCACTTCCTCCGCAATCAGCAGTTCAAGGAATCAGATGTTCCGAATTTATGCCTGGCAGATTTCATTGCGCCGGAAGAAAGCGGAATAAAAGATTATATTGGCGGATTTGCTGTAACAACAGGAATAGGAATTGAAAAATGGATTGAATACTATAACAGCAGGAGCGACGACTACAGCGCTATCATGCTTAAGATTCTTGCCGATCGTCTTGCAGAAACTTTTGCCGAATTGCTTCATGAAAAAGTGAGAAAAGAATTCTGGAGATATGCTAATGCCGGCATTCGTCCTGCGCCGGGGTATCCGGCCTGTCCGGATCATTCTGAAAAAAGAATTTTATTTGATCTGTTAAATGCAGAAAACACTACGGGAATTTCTCTCACCGAAAATTTTGCCATGTATCCGGCAGCTTCTGTAAGCGGTTTCTATTTTGCAAATGAAAAATCGCAATATTTTAATGTGGAGCGCATTTCAAAAGATCAGGTTACGGAATATGCAAAGCGGAAAAATATTGATAATGCAACAGCAGAAATGTGGCTGCGTGTTAATTTGAATTATTAACCAAGTTTGTTCAGCTATATGAATATTCCTGTTTGTCACGTTTTGCTGTGCTGGTTTCTATAGCCGCCTAAGGACGCTGCAATCAATAAATTTTGCAGCCAGTCATCATGATACTTGAACTTGTTTAATCTTTCAAAAGGGCTTACCATATTTTTGTGTTTTTTT
>JACREX010000140.1 GCA_016212695.1 Bacteroidia bacterium | reverse complement strand
GCGGACGGTAACCTTGCCTACCGGCAGGCAGGTCGGTGGTTTCTTACTTGACAGACGACTGATGATTGACAGACAGACGACTGATTACCGTTTACCGATTACTGATTACTGATTACATATAAAATTATAGCTACTTAAAGTCTATTGTTTCTCAATGATCTTCTTTGCAAATTCTTTAAAATTGATTCCTGAAAAATTACCGGAACTCATCAGCAAAAGATTCTTTCCTTTCCAATCTATGGAGATCAATGTTTCGATAAGTTTTGTTGAATCGGTGAAAACAGAAAGGTTTTTTCCACCGAATGCGTCGGCAACCTGCTGTTCGGTGATCTCTTTCAAACGTTTGTGCGCAATCGTATGCGGGTTAAAATAAACAAAGGCAATATCTGCTGTTTCCATAGCGCCCCGGTATTGCGGCAAAAAATCTTCTTTAAGGCTGCTGAATGTATGCAACTCCATACAGGCGACTAATTTTCTTGCCGGGAATTGTTGTTTCACCGCATTGGTCGTAGCTTTCAGCTTTGACGGAGAATGTGCAAAATCGAGGTACACATTCGTATGTTCATTTTTTTCGAGAAGCTGCAATCGTTTTGAAGCACCCCGGAATGCTGAAATAGCCTGATAGAACTGATGATCAGAAACACCGATTTTATTGCACACATATCTGGCTCCTGAAATATTCTGCAGGTTGTGTTCGCCAAATATCATCAGAGGAATTTCTGCGGACGCAGTTTTCAAACAGGTTACTTCATCCCTGATAAAATAAGGGTGTGTGGAATATGGAATTTTCTCAATTTTATTTGTTGAAACAGAAACAATTTTACAGATATTTTCATCTCCGTCGAAATATATCAGCGAACCATTTTTTTCGATAAGATCAATAAAAATCCTGAACTGTTCCACATACATTTCAAATGTCGGAAAAACATTAATATGATCCCATGCAATCCCGCTGAGCAGCGCTATATCCGGTTTGTAAAGGTGAAACTTCGGACGCCTGTCGTCCGGTGAAGACAGGTATTCATCGCCTTCGATAATGCAGAATTTCGCTTCCTCGCTCAATTTAACCATGGTTTCAAAACCATCTAACTGAGCGCCCACTAAGTAATCATGATCTATGCCGTGATAATTCAACACATGCATGATCATCGCCGTAATCGTGGTTTTACCATGGCTTCCACCGATCACCACGCGAATTTTATCTTTCGCCTGTTCATAGATATATTCTGGGTAAGAAAAAATTTTCAGCTTCAGTTCTTTGGCTTTCGCCAGTTCCGGGTTATCGCCCATTGCGTGCATTCCAAGTATGACGGCATCCATATCTTTTGTGATATTTTCGGTATGCCAGCCGATTTCTTCGGGAAGCAGTCCATACTTGGCAAGGTTGGTTTTTGCGGGATCGAAAATTTCATCGTCCGACCCGGTTACCCGGTACCCTTTCTTATGCAGGGCAATAGCCAGGTTGTGCATGGCGCTGCCGCCGATTGCTATAAAATGTACTTTCATCTGTTCAGACTAATTTCCATGTCGCATGTAAAATTATTTAAATTATTTATATGATAAATTTGCGAAAACGATTACTTTTGAAAAGTTATCTACAATATAATTTTGTTATCATTGATTTATGGGTTTACATTTTTATAAATACCAGGGCACGGGAAATGATTTTATCATTTTTGACGACCGGATTTACTTTTTTGATCAATTGAAAGCCGAGCGGATCCGGTTCCTGTGCGACCGCCGGTATGGTATTGGCGCAGATGGTTTGATACTGCTGCAAAACAGTCACAAGTATGATTTTAAAATGGTGTATTATAACTCGGACGGGATTATCGGATCTATGTGCGGAAACGGTGGCAGATGCATTACCTTGTTTGCAAACAGGCTCGGGCTTATTGAAAAAACCACAAAGTTTGAAACGGTTGACGGCGTTTATGAAGCGCAGATAGATAACCACAATATGGTACGGTTACTTATGCAGGATGTCAGCATTGTTGATAAGGAGGAAGATTATTTTTATCTGAATACCGGTTCGCCGCATTATGTGAAATTTGTACCGGAAGCCAAATCAACAGACGTGGTTGCAGAGGGCAGAAAAATCAGGTATAGCGAACAGTTCAGGGAAAAAGGCATCAATGTGAATTTTGTCCAGGCTGCTGGAGAGAGATTGTTTGTGTGCACATATGAAAGAGGCGTTGAAGATGAGACCTTATCGTGCGGCACCGGGGTTGTTGCCGCAGCTATTTGTGCAGCTTACGACCGGGAACCCGGCGACTGCTACTACGATATCATTACAAAAGGCGGAAACATGGTCGTTTATTTCACAAAAGAAAATAAGAATTCTTATAAAAATATCTGGCTCAAAGGCCCGGCAGAACTTGCGTTTGAAGGCGATATTGAAATAACCGTCTGATCAGTTTACAATCTTCAGATTCAGCAGTTCGATTTTTTTATCGCTCACGGTAAGAATTTTTATCATATATGTTTCTTCCAGTTTTATAGTGATTTCCTCGCCTTCGTCAGGAATGTTTTCATGATGGAAAAGAATAAATCCTGCAAGAGTTTCGTAGTTCTCGGACACTGGTATTTTCAGGTTGAATTTTTCGTTGATATGATCTATTTCCAGCCTTCCGGAAAAAATGAATTCACTTTCGTTAACCTGCCGTTCTTCATATTCCTTTATATCATGTTCGTCTTCTATCTCGCCAAAAATTTCTTCAATAATATCTTCTATGGTTACCACTCCCGCTGTTCCTCCGAATTCATCAACAACCACGGCAATATTTTTTTTATCCTGAATAAATGTGGTGAGTAATTTCTGCGCAGCCATTGATTCCGGCACATATATCACTTCTTTCACCATAGGCCGGATATGTTCCGGTTTATTAAAAAGCTCCGATGAATGAACATATCCTATAATATTATCAATGGAGTTTTCATAAATAAGAATTTTTGAAAATCCGGTTTCTATGAATCTTTGCCGAAGTTCATCTATGGATGAATTAATATCCATTGCTTCGATTTCAGGCCTGGGGACAAAACATTCCCGGAGTTTCACTTCGGAAAAATCGAGAGCGTTCTGGAATATTTTTATATCCCGGTCTATCTCCGACGAGCTTTGCAATGTATCGTTCTGCGTGGTTTCATCCAACAGATTGCCCAGGTCAATTTTTCCGAAAACCATATTCCGGTTTTGCGTTGTAATTTTTACGCGGAAGAGAATGCGCAGTACCAAGTAGGAAAAACCCACAATAATTTTCACAAAAGGATATAATATAATGTATGTTATAAAAACCGGAACCGCCATGGTGTTAAGGAGCGTATTCGGGATAGCCCTGAATATGGCCTTGGGAAGAAATTCTGCGGTTACCAGGATCAGCAGGGTTGAAACGATTGTCTGAATTACCAGTATGGCAAGCCAGTTATGAGTAAAATTCCAGATAACCGGTTCCAGGATAATCGCCATCCGGATACCATACACCACCAGCGCTATATTGTTCCCGACGAGCATGGTCGCTATGTATTGCGATGGATTCTTTGAAAAAACAGAAATGATTTTAGAACTGAAAAATCCCTGTTTCTTATCCAGTTCAATCTTGAGTTTGTTAGATGCAATAAATGCTATTTCCATTCCGGAAAAGAAGGCTGAGAAAAGGAGACAAATCAGAATAACGGTCACGCTTTCCATTATTTATTTTCTTTAAATTTTTGTGAAACCCGTACAAACCTCCGGAACATGAACATTAAAATGGAAACAAATGCCATAATAAAAAACGGATAGCTCTGTGCAAAGCCAGACCTCCATGTTTTGTGAATGCCGGCTGCAAGGCTGAGTATCGCCACAACGAGCCATGTATATTCTAATATTTTCCGAAATAACCTGTTCATTCTTTAAGGGTAATGTAACTGTTTTTTATCTTGAGTATTTTCCAGTTATCAAAATTCTGGTTTGCCTGGAATCCTTCGCCATATAGCACTTCGTCGGGCGATGTGATGCGTACGAATTTATCGGAATAAAAACGTTCTTTCGGGATATCCCAGTTCAACTCTTCGGTATTCATGGTTTTGCCTTCTTTTTTATTGTATGCAACCACATTGTTTGAGGCAATCCAGAATTGTTTTTTTTCGTAATAGACGGCATGTTTTGCCGTAAGAGTTGATTCTATTTCATGGTTGCCGTTTAAAAAAGTAACATCAATACCTTGGGGATATTCCATATAAGGATCTTTAGGATCTGCCATACGGATCACTTCGGGAGCTTTCAGTATTAACCGGATCAGTCCGGAATCGCTGTACATTACCTCGACCTTTTTGGCAGAAACCGCGGGTTGTTTTTCTATATTTGTAAAAGCGGCAACCTCCTGTACGGAATTTTCGCAGGAAGTGGAAATGAACAGCGCTACCGATAAAAAAAATGCAATATATTTTATGTGATGACGCAATGTACTAAACTATACCATTAAAAAAAATTGAATTGTTACATTTTATTTTAAGGAGCAGTAAGCAGCAGCAGTAAGCAGGACTGCCAACTGCCACTGCCGACTGCTTACTCGATATTGTACAATTTCCTGCCTGCCGCAGGCAAGGTATCCCGTTTCATCTATAATTAATATCAATCAAACCGTGTCTTCATAAACCAAATATCCGATAAGGAAAAGTTAACGCTGATCATTCCATATGTCTCGCGGATAAGGCTTTTATTGGTTGTGCCTCTCTGGCCGATCTCAATGGAAACATTTAATAATGATCTTGTTTTTTTAACCGGAAGGCCTAACCCGAAACTGAAGCCGAAATCTTTCAGTTGCTCGTTTTTTTCCGAAAACTTAAGATAGGTATTTGTGAAATGGCCGCCAAACCTGTAGCTGACTTTATTCCAGTATTTGCTGATCGAATTTTTATCGGGTATGTATTCGGAACCTACAGAAATTGTATTGCTGTTGGCCAAAGAATCATTTTTTCCAAAAAAAGAAACATCCGCCCAGTTTTGCCTGTAATAATCAGCGCCAAACAACCATGAATCGTTTTTTATACTGAAACCTATTCCGTAGTTCAGCGGCAAAACGATGTTTCCTTTTTCGCCGGGCGTGTTCAGTACGGAATCAATGATGGCGCTGCCTCCTTTGTTGTAAAAGCGGGTAGCCAGCGTGTTCCTTGTTGCATTGATTTTGTTCTGGTTATCGAAAATTATACCAACAGTGTATTGGTATTTTTCTTTAATGGAATTATTGTATTGCATACCAAAGTTCAGATAAATATCATTGACATTTATAAAATTCCGGGTTTTTAAATTCATATATAAAACAGTGGTATCCGTAAAATTAACCGTTCTTGCCTGTTCGAGTGTTCCAAAAAGGTAAGATGCATTGAACCCGATTGAAAGGGTTTTGTGAAGTTTAAACGTATTGCCTATATAAAATTTATTTACTCCACCGGAGCCCGTGTAGTGAATTTCTTTGGGGATAGAATCGGAATTATTAATCTCTTTTATATTGTATCCGATAGAACTGTAAGGCAATAATCCAAAACTTCCGTACCACCACTTTGCAATGGGGAAGCCACAGGCAAGGTAACTAATATTTATATCATTATAAAGTTCGTTCTGATCGCTCGATTGGATATAGGCAGTTTTATTTTTGAACCCGAATTCAAAAGTAAACGTCAGGCTGTCTATGGCGCTGTATGATGCAGGATTGATTATGTTGAGGTTTTTGTTTGACCGAAGCCCGATCCCCAATCCGCCCAGCGCATCGTTGCGGCAAAATCCCCGTGAACTGATATCACCGATTCCATACCGGGAATACGGCGAGTTCGTGCTGTTCTGTGCAAAATCCCTGAGGGGTAAAAACAGCAAACCCAGAATCAGGACACTAAAGATAAAAGCAGTCTTTATAAATTTTTTCAATTTTTGAGTTTTAAATTATATTCTAAAATCATATTCAATCCGAGAATCACAAGATCCGGCTCTGCAAAGATGGCATTTTTTAGTTTTTTCTCAAAGAAAAAGGCGTCGCCCCCGGTTAAAATAATTTTAAGATTGCTATATTTTTCTGTTAAACAGTTTATATATCCGTTGATTTCAAAGATTAAACCATTTTGAACGCCTGCAATAATTGCATCCTTTGTATTATCTCCCAATAAGGGGAATTTTTCTTTTTTTTCAAGAAGCGGCAATTTTTGCGTTACCCTGTTCAATGCCTTAAATCTTGTTGTAAGGCCCGGTGAAATATTGCCGCCATGATACATCTTCTTTTTATCTATGAAATCAAAGGTTGCCGCTGTTCCAAGGTCAATAACCAAAACGTCGTTACCCGGAAAAATATTGCCTGCCGCAACCACGCCTGCCAGCCGGTCTTTACCAAGAGTAAGAGGAGTTTTATACCGGTTTACGATAGGGATCGGAGTCTTTTCGTCGAGTTCAATATAAAAACTGTAATGGTTTTTTAAGAAATCCGATATTTTTCCCGAATGATTAACAACAGATGATAAAATTGCATTTTCAATACCCGGGAATTTATTACCGATGGATTTAATATCCTTAGAAGTAATTGTTTCATAGGTTTTTTTAAATACGATCCGGTTGTTTTCGGTAATAGCAATTTTAGCTAATGTGTTGCCAAAATCAATAATAATATTCATCGTTTACAAAAAAATATTTTGAAGTAACAACTATTTTTAATAATTTCATACCCTTTTAGCAGGGTAAAGATTGCAATAAAATTTTAAACGCTACTATAATGCAGCCAAAAAAAGTTTTAGTAGTAGATGATGACAAGATGCTGACCACGCTTATCAAGATGTTTCTTGATGAACTTGGCTTCGAAACAATGGACGTTTTTTCGGAGGCGGAAAAGGCTATAGAGAAATGCAGGGAAGCATTGCCCGATGTTATTTTAATGGATATTCATCTGCATGGAGATATTGACGGCATTAAGGCTGTGGATATGATCAAGGGCGAGTTTGACGTACCTATTGTTTACATTACCAGCGATACGGAAGAAGCAACCGTTAATAAAGCCATCAGCACAAATCCTTACGGATACTTGGTAAAACCCATCATTAAATCCACCCTCGGAATCACTCTTGAACTAGCGTATTTCAAACACAGGCATGAACAGGAATTAGAATTACGGGAAAGACCTTACCGGAAATTAGTGGATGATACGGAAGATACCATTGTGGTTATCATCAACGACCTTATAGAATATGTGAACCTTGCCGGATTGAAACTTTTAGGAACCATTAATATAGAAGACCTGCTGCAAAAATCAGTACTGCAATTTATAAAAGAAGACAAACGGGAATTATTTAAAAACAAAATGCTGTTTGCCATTAAGTCGAACACCAAGATGGATTACTTTGAGACTACGATAAAGGCATTAAATGAGGAATCCTATTATGTCGGTATTGTCGGCTCTCCTATCACGTTCAAGAGGCAGAAAGCGCTACAGCTTGTTATAACAGATAAAACCGAAGAACTGCATTCGAAGGGACTATTGTCCGAGCAGGATAACATCATAAATAATATCCACGACGGAGTAGCAAGTATAAGCCTTAACGGTAAAATAAAAACATGGAACTTAGGCGCGGAAAAGATTTTCGGCATTCCAAAATATTTAATAGTAGGAGAACATATCTCACGATTATATCCTGAAAAAAACGAAACATTCCTGCAGGAAAATTTCTTTGAGATCCCTCTTGAAAAGGAACACCATGAAGTCGAGATTGATTTCATTCATCCGGTTACGCTTAAAAAAGTATATACAAGACTTTCGCTGTCCGTATTAAAAAACCTGGCAGATGAAATAACGGGAATTGTATGCTATTGCACGGATGTAACCGATAAAAAAATCTATGAAGAAACGATTAAAACATCCGCCAATAACCTCAAGGCGATTTTTAACGGAAGCACCGAGGCTATTTTTCTTATTGACAAGAAGCTAAGAATTATTGATTTTAACAAACTTGCAGCAACGTATACCAAAGATTTTTTCAATACGGAAATCTCATTGGGCGAAAACATTTTTGATGCATTAACTTTTTTAGACAAACTTGAATTTTCCGGATTGTTCAGCAATACCATTGACGGCGTAACCCATTATTTAGAAAGGCAATTTCAGTTCCCTGAAACAAAAAAATATCTGAAAATAACGATTTACCCGATCGTTGACGACAATGAGGAAGAAATAGACCGGTTCTGTATTTCGTTCCTTGATATTTCCGAACGGAAAAAAATAGAAAAAGACCTTGAAGATTCCAGGGCTGAATTAAAACCTCTTTTCGACAGCAGCATACAGCGTTTCTACTTAGTGGATATGAATCACAGGATTATTGCATTTAACCGGGCGGCAAAAGATGTTATCCAGAAAGAATTCAAATATTCCTTAAAAAAAGGAGACAGTGTCGTTGATTTTCTTTTGGAAGGATCCGGAATGGAAATTTTCAAACAAAAATTCGAACGGGCAAAAATGGGAGAACATGTAGTTTTTAAAGAAAAAGCCCGATATGATAATACGGAATACTGGAATGAGGTTCATCTTGACCCGATAGCCAATTATAAAGGAGAAATCTACCGTATCTTACTCTGGACGCTTGATATTACGGAGCGGGAAACAAGCCACATTGCATTAAAACAAAGCGAAGAAAGATATTTTCTTGTTGCCCAGGCGGGAAATGACGGCGTGTGGGACTGGAACCTGATAACCGATGAAATGTATTTATCCCCGAGGTGGAAATCCATACTGGGTTATAATGATTACGAGATTATTAACCGGCGGGATGCGCGGGATAAACTGATACACCCGGATGATGTTTCAAAAACCAAGCAGAAAATGCAGGAATACCTTGAAGGGAGGACAGAAGTTTACATTCATGAATACCGGCTGAAACACAAAAACGGCGAGTACCGGTGGATTTTTGAAAGAGCCCTTGCGCTTAAAGATGATAACGGAGAGCCCTACCGGATTGCCGGATCCATATCCGATATCACGGAACGAAAACAATACGAGAACCAAATTTACGACATGAACAAAGCCCTGCTCGAAGAAAGGAGCATGTTCATAAAAGGCAATGTGCTTGTTGTGAGAGTGGATGCCTCAAATCCGGATCATGTTTTATATTTCTCGGAAAATGTTTCCAATGTTTTGGGATATTCTTTTGAAGACTTCCGGAATAAAAAAGTTGAATTGTCTTCGCTGATTCACCCGGATGATTATGACACGCATATGCGCGAACGCATGGATGCCATGAAAAAATCAGCCACGCATGTGGAATTTAGCAATTACAGGCTGCGTACAAAAGACGGAAAAGTACTCTGGATGAAAGATTTTACCTCTATTATCCGCGATGATAAAAACGATGCCATACAATTGCTTGGTTACCTTGTGGATATAACCAAAGAAAAACATGCAGAGCAGCAATTCATCGAAAGCCAGCAGAAATATTATGCTTTATTTTCTGAAGCCAATGATATTATTTTAATCATTGATGCGGAAACCGATAAGATTGTTGATGTGAATAACAAGGCTATTGAATTGTTTGGTTACACGAGAAATGAATTTTTTAACTTCAACCTTCTTGCCTTATCGCCCGAAGTACAACCCAATGGAGTGCCTTCAAAAGAAAAGCGGGCTGCAAAAATTGATGAAGCGAACAAAAAAGGCAACTCCACATTTTACTGGCAGCAGAAACGCAAAGACGGCCTCCTCTTTGACGCAGAAGTAAGCTTAACGGTTTTAACCCTGGGCAACAAAAAATACAGGCATGCCATTATCAGGGATATCACAGAGCGGGTGAAGATTGAAAAGTCGCTGCGCGAAAGCGAACAAAAAAACAAAGCCTTGCTGAAAGCGATACCGGATATTATTTTTATTCTCGACAAGAATGGCACCTATCTCGATTTCAAGGCTGATTATTATGCTAAATTCAAACCTAATAAAAGTATCATCGGGTTAAACCACAGGCATTATTTTGAAGGAGAAAAATTAGAAGAGATTCTTTCAAAAATCCGGAAAGCTATTGAAACGACAGAAGTGCAAACTATCGAATACCAGTTGGATTCACCTATAGGAGTACGATGGTTTGAAGCAAGAATCTCCCCTCTGAATGAAAATGAAGTTCTCTCATTAGTGAGAGATGTTACCGAGCGATACGAGAAAGTTGAAAACAGAGTTTAACATTAAATATATCGAATTATGAGCGATGCCAAAAAAACAATATTAGTACCGTGGGATTTTACAGAAGTCACGGAGAACGCACTTTTACACGCCATCAATGTGGCAAAAAAATTAGATAATGATATCACCTTGTTACACATTGTTGATAAGGGCGGGTTGCTTAAAAACAAATCGAAAAAGGTGCACGAAACCATAGCGTCAACGAATAAACTGAATGTGCTTTCCAGTGATTATTCAACAAAATACGGCGTTAAAATTAATTCCATCGTCATTGAAGGAAGTATTTTTACAACGATTTCGGATGTAGCCTGGCTATTAAATGTAAGCATGGTTGTAATGGGTACGCACGGTATGAAGGGGATGCAAAAGGTTACCGGCAGTTGGGCCATGAAAGTGATATCGGGAACCAATCTTCCGTTCCTTGTAGTTCAAGCTCCGCCATCCAGGTCAGAATTACGGAATATTATTTTCCCCGTGGATGAAACCAGAGACAGCCTTGAAAAATTAACATGGGCGCGCTTCCTGCAAAAATGCTGCGACGCTAAAATGAGAATCGTCAAGCAGCACTTTGCCGGCGGAACAAAGGTATCTTCGAACATCGCGGTGGTGACAAAATTTTTCGCAAAATATTCCATCCCGTTTGATATCTATGAACCGTCTAAGAAAAAAGAATTTACAGAAGCGGTAATCGGATATTCCCACAAAATTGAGGCGGACATAATCCTGATCATGATTAAAAAAGATATTCATATTACAGATTATATTATGGGAATGGATGAGCAGAACATCATTTTCAACGAACATAAGATACCGGTAATGTGCATTAACCCCGGCAATAAAATCTGACCCGGCTAATAACAATACATAGCAATAAATCTGCAATGATTCAGTTATTAAAGGACTGATAATTTTTAAAACTATTTCGGATGAAAAAAAGCAAGAAGATTTTTGTATTGGATACGAATGTTCTTTTACATGACTACCGGTGCATTTACAATTTTCAGGAAAATGACATAATCATTCCCATTGTTGTCCTTGAAGAACTGGACCGGTTCAAAAAAGGAAGCGACCTGATCAATTTCCAGGCGCGCGAATTTGTAAGAGAAATGGATAAACTTGCCGGCGAATTGCTTTTAACAAAAGGTATCTCTCTCGGTGTCGGGAAAGGAACCCTGTTTATTGAAACAGGGAAAAACTCTGATGTTGTAAAAGATTCTTTTCCTGAAAACACCTCTGATCACAGGATATTAGCCACAGCAGACTTTATACGCAAAAACAATTCCAACAGAATTGTCGTGCTGATCACAAAAGACATAAATCTGCGCATGAAGGCCAAATCGCTTGGGATACGCGCTGAAGATTACGAAAACGACAAGGTTCAGAATATTGCCGAATTATTCAAGAGCGTTACCATATTGGAAAATATTGATGAAACCCTTGTTTCACGTCTTTATGAAAATTTCAACGGGGTTTCTGTTGAAGAATTTAATTTTGAAAATGATCCGACGGCGCATCAGTATATCATTATGAAGTCAAGAAAAGCCAGCGTGCTGGCGCATTTCGATCCGTTCAACCGGGTGATCAACCGGGTGGAAAAACATCATGCCTACGGTATTGATCCGAGAAATGCAGAGCAGACCTTTTCATTAGATGCCCTGCTGCGGCCGGAGATTCAATTAGTGGCGCTCACAGGAAAAGCAGGCACAGGAAAAACATTGCTCGCCCTGGCCGCAGCGCTCCAGCAGAAAAAAGATTTTCAGCAGGTTTTCCTGGCGCGTCCTATTATTCCTCTTGCTAACCGCGATATGGGATACCTGCCCGGCGATGTGAACGACAAAATCGGACCCTATATGCAGCCTTTGTTCGACAACCTCTCCGTGATCAAACATAAATTTAAACCTCAAAGCCCCGAATTCAATAAAATAGAAGAACTTTTGAAATCGGAAAAACTGATTATCACGCCGCTTGCTTATATCCGGGGACGCAGTTTATCGAACATTTTCTTTATTGTTGATGAAGCGCAAAATCTTACGCCGCACGAAGTAAAGACAATCATTACACGGGCAGGGGAGGGGACAAAGGTTGTTTTCACCGGCGATGTGGAACAGATCGATTCACCGTATCTTGACACGCAATCGAACGGGTTGTCGTATTTGTCTGATCGGATGAAAGGTCAGAATCTTTTTGCCCATGTAAACCTTGTTAAAGGAGAACGAAGCTATCTGGCAGAGCTGGCAAGTAATCTGCTATAAGTAGCAATAAAGCATCAGCAGTGAAGGGAACGGCATGAAAAAAATCTGTATAATTATTCTTGTTTTATTATCAAAACTGATTTCCGCGCAGGGCATCAACGACACCTCTGTTTTTGTACCGATGGCATCCGTTTCGTTTTCCGTGCAGATTCCCGGCGGCGATATGGCGAAACGTTTTGGAGTGAATTCAAACATTGCCGGTCATTTTTCGATAAAAACGCGAAGCAACTGGATACTATGCGTTGAAGGATATTATTTGTTTGGAAATTCCATTAAAGAGAGTGGTATCTTAGACAGCCTGAAATCTTCGAACGGAGAAATAATCAATGAATACGGCGAATATGCAAACATTATTTTATCGGAAAGAGGTTTTTACATAGGAGCAAATCTCGGGAAAATCATTCCGGTCTGGGGGCCGAATCTGAATTCAGGTATCATCCTGAGCGCTGGAGCCGGTTTGCTTCAGCATAAAATACGGTTTGATGTGGAAGGGAACAATGTGCCTTCGTTGCAGGGAGATTATGCAAAAGGCTATGACCGGCTGACAAACGGCCTTGCCGCAAAAGTATTCATCGGGTATCTGTATCTTGGGAAAAACAAACTGAAAAATTTTACTGCAGGGTTTGAATTTTACCAGGCATGGACAAAATGCAGGCGCGATTTTAATTTCGATACACGGCAAAAAGATAACAGGCAGCGTAATGATTTGCTATATTCTTTTAAAATAGGATGGGTTGTTCCGTTTAATACCCGCACTCCGGATAAGTTTTATACTCATTGATCCTCATAAAATTTTCATAACCCGGAAACCAGAATCTTTTCTGAGCCGTTTCTTCCGGGAAAATTTGATTCCTTATCTCCTGAGAATTTCTATCTCACCCTTTAGTCCAACTTTTATTATTGATGATGGCATTGGTCTGGCTTTATCATTTTGCATCCATTTCACAATATAATCAACCTGGTTGAGAATTGTTTTTTCTATTTCCGAAAAATTTCCGGGATGCTTTTTCCCGCTTAAGTTAGCAGATGTTGAGACTATGGGTTTTCTAAATTTACCAATAAGTTTTTTGCAAAACTCATCCGATGTAATACGAATGCCAATCGAACCATCGTGATTTATAAGATTGCCTGCAAGATTTTCCGCACCCGGATAAACAAGGGTCATGGGTTTATCATTGGTTTCAATAAGCTGCAACGCGATATCGGGAATTTCTTTCACATAATTAAAAATCATTTGCAGGCTGTCAACTAAGATGATCATGCTTTTCGCATCCTCACGCTGTTTAATCTTATAAATTTTAGCAACGGCTTCGCTGTTGGTTGCATCGCAGCCAATACCCCAGACGGTGTCAGTCGGATAAAGAACGACTCCCCCTTCTTTTAAAATTTTCAGGGTATAATTCAGGTCATCATTCATGTTGTATTAGATTTTTATAAACATTCATAAGGCTTCGTGCAACAGCATCGTCGTTAAATTTCCGGACATATTCAAGGCTTGTTTTTATCATGCGATTTTTAAGCTCATTATCAGAAACTACTTTGTTAATGGCAAAGGATAATTCCTCGATATTGTCAGGGTCAACATATAGAGAATTATTACCGCCAGCCTCGCTGAAACATCCGCCTTTTGACGTGATCACCGGAACGCCTGAATATATCGCCTCAATAATGGGTATTCCAAATCCTTCGAATGCGGATGGATAAACAAATAAAGCTGCCATCTGGTATATTGCCGGTAATTCATCAAACAAAACATTGTGAAGCAAATGTACCTTCTTATCAATCGAATGTTGGGCAATATATTCATGAACCTTTTGAAGATATTTTGCTGGTTTACCGACTGCCACTATGGGAATATCAATGCCTGCTTCATGCACAGCCCTGATAATATTCAGCAGATTTTTTCTTTGTTCTATGGTTCCTACATATAATATATAGTGTTCCGGCAAATGATATTTTTTTGAAATTTCTTTTTTTGTATCATTATTTGCCTTGCCATAAAACAAAGGATTGCATCCCTGGTAAACCACTTCGATCTTTGATTCATCAACTCCAAAAAATTCGATTATATCCGCTTTTGTTTGCAGGCTGATCGCTGCTATTTTGTCAGCAGCGAGGCAACAGTATTTGATTTTCCTTCTATAGATTTCACGGTCAATTTTTTTGTAAAGATGGGGATACCGGATAAAGATAAGGTCGTGAATTGTAACAACCGATTTGATGTGCGACCGGTTAATTCTTGAAGGCAGTTCATTGCTGAGGCCGTGGTAAATATCAACCCGATCTTTCTCAAGCTGCTTTGTGAGCAGGAAGCTTCGCCAGTAGGATTTCAGATACCTGCCTGTTTTTGTTTCAGGCTGACGGATGCTGATATTCCGGTCATGGGTAAAATCAATCGCATTTTTCGATGTGGGCGTATACAGATAATACCTGTTATCAGGATAATATTTTGAAAGCAGTTGAATGGTATTCCGGCTGTAGGCTCCCAGTCCGCTGCTGTTAAAGAATGCCCGCTTTGCATCAAATCCGACGATCATTTAGGAGTCGTTTATTCGTTAACCGTTAATTGTTAATTGTTAATTGTTAATTGTTAATTGTTAATTGTTAATCGTTAATCGTTGTCTAACTTCTAACACTTCAAACTATAAACTATAAACTTTAAACTTTCTTTTGTTAAACAGCTACATTAAATTCCCGGAGCGCATCATTCAGCGAAGTTTTCAGGTTAGTGGATTCTTTTCTTTTGCCAATGATCAGCGCGCATGAAACATTAAATTCGCCTGCGGGAAATTTTTTGGCATACGAGCCGGGTATCACCACAGACCTGGGAGGAATGTATCCTTTATATTCAACGGGATTTGCCCCTGTGACATCAATAATTTTTGTAGAATTTGTGATCACCACATTTGCACCGAGAACCGATTCTTTTTCTATTCTCACTCCTTCTACAACAATGCACCGCGAACCGATGAAACAACCTTCTTCAATAATAACAGGAGCAGCCTGCACTGGCTCCAGAACTCCGCCGATTCCAACACCGCCGCTCAGGTGTACATTCCTGCCAATCTGCGCACACGACCCCACGGTAGCCCAGGTATCAACCATGGTATTTTCATCCACATATGCGCCGATATTAACATACGAAGGCATCATGATCACTCCTTTTGCGAGGAAGGAGCCATACCGGGCAATAGCATGAGGAACAACGCGGACGCCTAATTTATGATAGTCTTTTTTCAGTTTTATTTTATCGTGAAATTCAAAAGGGCCCAGTTCAATGCGCTCCATTTTCTGAATCGGAAAATAAAGTACAACTGCCTTCTTTATCCATTCATTCACCTGCCATATCCCGCCAGCCGGTTCTGCCACCCTGATTTTCCCTTTGTCGAGCAAGTCCACAACGCCCCGTATTGCTTCCTGAACAATATCATTTTCCAACAGCGAACGGTCATCCCACGCATTCTCAATAATCTGCCGGACATCCTCTGAAATCATAAATGTAAATTATATGGACTTATCAGTTTTCTGAAGTTCTTTAGTCATCAGGTCTGCCCTTCTGTCGAGCAATTTATCAATTTCTGCCGGAGCCAACTGACCTCTTTTAAGCATGTCGTCTATTAACCGTATTTCTTCCATCGGGCTGTCTATTTTCAGAACCGGCGTCTCAGACATTGTGTCATGCTTTTCAATAATATCGCCATATTCCATATTCATTTGATCGAGTAACTGCAACATAAGTTTATGAATCGGCTCGCCCATTGAATTAAGCACTTCAGGAGGCATATTTCCTTTGATCATTTCATAATTTTGGATCATCAGGTCTATGTTCTGAATAAAAGACTTGTCTATATTATAGCGGTTTTCGTTCATTAATTTATCCTTTAATCTTTTAAAAAGATTTATAAGCCGGTCAAGGTCTTCGCTGAATGACTGATTATTTGCACTCATATTTTGTTGTTTTTACAATTCAAATATACTAAGTTTTGTCAAAAAATATGCCGTAATCAAAGTTTTATTAACACACAATTTTATCAAATATTGTATGATAAATCTAAATGCGTTACTATTTTTGAGGTTTTTTTAAGATATATTTATGTATTGGTTAATTTTAGCTTTGGGGATAATATTTGAAGTATTGGGTACCATATGTATGAAATTCGCAGAAGGTTTTACAAAACTTGTTCCCTCAATCCTGGTGTTTGTATTTTACGGACTGGCATTGGTAGCCCTTGTTTTTGTATTAAAAAAATTACAGGTCAGTATAGCTTATGCCATATGGGCAAGCGCAGGTACTGCTTTAATTGCCATCATTGGAATTGTCTGGTTTAAAGAACCTGTATCGCTTATGAAACTTGCTTCTATTACCTTAATTATACTGGGAATCCTTGGATTGGAATTATTCGATTGATTCCTTATTAATAAACCCGCCAACTTATCAAGCCATATTGAAAAAAGTTAAAATTGTACCCGTTTTCAGTATATTTCTCTGATAGTTATCACAATATGTTCCGTCCATGAGATTTTTATTGTTTATTTAATTATTTCCCATATATTTACAAACTTTTTCAACAAGTTATTAACAGGCATTACAATAAAACTAAATGGAAAGAAAAAGCATACTATTACTGCCTTTGTCTATTATTTATGGTTTTATTGTTTATGTGCGGAACAAGTTGTTCGACCTGAAAATACTGTCGTCGAGAGAATTTGATGTTCCTGTAATTTCTGTTGGGAATATAACTGTAGGCGGCACAGGGAAAACCCCCACCACCGAATACCTGATCTCCCTGATGAAAAAAGAATTTACCATTGCAACATTAAGCAGGGGATACAAGCGTAAAACCCACGGATACATCGTATCAACCTCAGAATCGAAAACAACCGAAATCGGCGATGAACCCAAACAGATCAAGCAAAAATTTCCCGAAGTAATTGTTTCGGTCTGCGAGAGCAGGGTGAAGGGAATTGTAAATTTAATGCGGACACACAGCAATATCAATGTTATTATCCTTGACGATGCATACCAGCACCGGCATGTTTCTCCGGGTGTTTCTGTCCTTCTTATTGATTATAACCGGCCTATTTCGAAAGATTTCATGCTGCCCTACGGCGGGCTTCGCGAGAATCCGCACCAGATGAAACGCGCCGGTATTATCTTGGTCACAAAATGCCCGAGAGACATGAAACCGATCGAGAAGAGGATCATTGAAAAGGATCTTCACCTGTTCCCCTATCAATCGCTCTATTTTACAACCATAAAATACTGCGAAGCATCTTTTGTTTATGATAAAAATATTAAAATTGACTTAACAGGCAAAACCATATTATTAGTAACAGGAATAGCAAATCCGGCGCCTTTACTCAACCATCTTAAAACATTTACAAAAAATATACAGCATATCAGTTTTCCCGATCATTACACATTTCATAAAAAAGACCTTGATCTGATCGTTCAGCGCTATACCGGCATACATCCGGAAAACAAGATTATAATAACAACAGAAAAAGACGCCATGCGGATCATGGATTTTGAAGACATTAACGACCTGCCTGCCGGTAGGCAAGGTATCCTTAAAAACAATCTTTATTATATACCTATTGAAACAGAATTTTTATATAAAGATAGCGATACGTTTAATAAACAAATTTTAAACTATGTTAGAACAAATAAAAAACACAGCGACTTTTATTCAAGATAAAACGAAGTTTAACCCGAAGGTGGGGTTAATCCTGGGAACAGGCTTAGGCGGGCTTGTGAATGAAATCGTCATCAAACATAGCCTGAGTTACGACACTATTCCGAATTTTCCGGTCTCAACGGTGGAGGGCCATTACGGACGACTCATCTTTGGTATTCTCGGCGGAAAAAATGTGGTTGCCATGCAGGGAAGGTTTCATTTCTACGAAGGCTATACGATACAGCAGGTAACATTCCCGGTAAGGGTCATGAAATTTTTAGGTATAAAACATTTGTTTGTTTCCAATGCCAGCGGCGGCGTGAACCCGGATTTCGAGATCGGCGACCTGATGATCATCAACGACCATCTGAACCTGATTACCAACCCGCTTATCGGGAAAAATATTCCGGAGCTGGGCCCGCGTTTCCCTGATATGAGCAAGGCTTATGATAAAAACCTCATCAGGCTGGCTCTTGAAATTGCATCCCGGCTCGGTATAAAAGTTCAGCAGGGCGTTTACTGCGCAACCACCGGCCCCACTTTTGAAACACCCTCGGAATACAAATATTTCAGGATCATTGGCAGCGATGCCGTGGGCATGTCAACGGCTCCGGAAGTGATCGTAGCGCACCATATGGATATCCCGGTTTTTGCCATTTCAATCATTACTGATCTTGGAGTGCCCGGAAAAATTGTGGTTGTGTCGCACGAAGAGGTTCAGAAAGTTGCAGCAGCAGCAGAGAAAAAAATGACGCTATTAATAAAAGAATTGATACAGGCGCTTTAAAATTTAATGATATAAAATACTCTTCACATTTTTTTAAGTTCCAAGTTTTACATTGAGCGAAGCCGAAATGTCCAAGCCTCAAATTCCAAACCTGTAGTGCGATGCAATAATGATTTTTCCGCTTCCGGTTGATGGGAATAACCCCGTCTGATCTTCCCTTGTATTCATTTACTACTTTTCCAACCAGATCGTAAATTATAAACTTATAATTGAATTCCTTTTCGCTGTTGCTTTCGATTACAGAAGCCTTGTTTTAAAACGGGTATTTTTACGGGTATGAAACCGGTATTTTTTCTGAAAGATATCGCTTATCTTTATACCCGGAATTAACGCAAGTCAATAATGTATCTTAAAATTTTTATCATTTTGTTTTTTTCTCCCCTGATTTTTTGTTCTGTTATGTTCGCAGAAAGCAGTAGCGTAAGCGACACGGCCTTAGTAAACCGGATGAATGAAAATTTTTCAAAAATATTGCAGGAAAATGCAGACAGCGCAAAATATTATATAGAGGGCGCCCTATCCATTGCCCGTAAATCAGATTATAAAAAAGGCATTGCCTCGTCACTGAACAACCTGGGCCTGGCATTGAATGAAAAAAGAGAATACAACAAAGCCCTTGAACATTACATGGAAGCCGTTGCGGTATTTGAAGAAATAAAATGCTACGATAAACTTTCCATCACGCTGGCAAATATCGGCAATTTCTTTTTTGCGCAGAGCAATTATTCGCGGGCGCTGGAATATTTTAAATCTTCGCTTTTTTATGCACGCGCGGTTAAAGATGAAAAACGGATTGCAAGCCTGCTGGGCAATATCGGGATCATTTATTATAATATGGGAATTTACCCGCAGGCGCTGGATTACTATATACAGGCATTGAATATCCGTCAAAAACTGGGCGACAAAAAAGGAATTGCATATGTATATAATAATATCGGCTCCATTTACGATGAACAAAAGAACTATGTAAAATCATTAGAACAATACAATAAATCACTCGAAATACGGAGAGAACTTGACGATAAAAAAGGGATCGCTTCGTGCCTTATCAATATCGGCGTTACTTACAGCAATACCGGAAACCAGGAAAAAGCGCTGGAATGTTTTAACGAATCGTATGCCATTGCCCAGAAAATTGATTTTAAAAACGGGGTCGCTTTTGCTCTGAATAATATCGGGGATATCTTTCATAAAAAAGGACAATACGACAAATCGCTGGAGTGTTATTTAAAAACCATGGATATCTATAACACGATTAAAGACGATAAAGGATTAACCGTAGCGTATATTAATATCGGAAATATTAATAAAGAAAAAGGCAATTTTGAATCGGCCCTTAAATTCTACCGGCAGGCCATAGAAATAGCAAAAAATGCAGGATTCAGGGATCTGGTCCGAAATGTTTACCGCAAACTTGCCGAATTATATTCCGGTGAAAAAAAATTCCGGCAGGCCTTTGAATATTTTAATATGTATGCAGCGCTTAATGACAGCATACTGAATCAATCGGCTTACAAACAAATTGCAGATATGCAGGTAAAATACGAAGTGGCCCGAAAAGAACAGGAAATACAACTGCTCCGGAAAGAAAAAGAATTGCAGGGATTGCAGGTAAAACAAAAGCAATACCTGATCTACTGGCTTCTCGGTATCTTTGCATGTATCATTATTGTAGCATGGGAACGATTCAACTCTTACCGTCAAAAACAACACAACAGGCAATTGCTGATGCAGCAGAAAACAGACCGTATGGTTCTCGAATCGGAACGGAAAATGCTGGCAAAAATAATTGAAACCGAAGAGAACGAACGCAAGCGTTTTGCCAAAGACCTGCACGACGGGCTGGGGCCCTTGCTTTCGAGCATCAAACTTTATGTGAACGAACTTTCCATTGACAGAAATAGCAACGATGCGGAGCTTGTAAAATATACTTCGGAACTTATTGACGAAGCCATCGGCAGCACTCGCCTGCTTGCAAACAACCTTATGCCCACGATACTGGAAGATTACGGACTGATTGAAGCGGTGAAATTATTTTCCGATAAAATTTCTTACACCGGAATCATCAATATTATTATAAATAATAATGATGCACCGGTTATTTCGAACAAAACAACACAGATCATCATTTACCGTGTGATACTCGAACTCATCAATAACACGCTGAGACATGCAAGAGCAAATTCAATAACCATTGATTTCTCCGGAACGCACGATAAATTTTGCATTAAATATACCGACAACGGCATCGGGTTTGATGTGGAAGCAACCATGAAACAGGTGGATAAAGGACTTGGATTATCGAACATTATTCAACGGATAAATTCCATCGGGGGCGCCTGTAAATTTACAAGTAAACCAGGTCAGGGCGTAACTGTGGAAATATCCGTTCCCTGCAATGGCAAGAGTTTAAAAAATTAACGATATAAAAAATAAAGTTATGAAACATCTGTATTTAACCGTAATCGCCTGCTTTATGTTGGCGGCAACACTCAGATCGCAGGTTACCATAACCGGGGCTGATTTACCGTCATCGGGAAAGGGATTCATCATCAGTATGGACACTACCACATCCGTAAATATCGGTTCGCCCTCTGCAACTGCTCAGAACTGGAATTTTCAAGGACTGCAGAACCATGGAATAAAATTTGCTGCCTATTCTGCCAATCATCCGTATCTTCCCTATTATTCCACCTTCTCCCAAGCTAATATTTACCTGTTCGGATATGCCGGATTGTATGGCTGTCTCACGGGCGGGCTTCCTCTTTATGCAAGCTTTAAAGGATACACCTATTTAAAATCAGACAGCGCCGGATTGCAGATAATCGGTTTTCGCAATGATAAGTTGTATAATAACACGCCCGTTCTTGAAAGCCCGACTGAAATGCTGATGAAAACACCCTTTTCTTACGATTCCACCTATTCAAATTTTTCACGCTGGACCTATTTTCAAAATCTGAATCCATATGATATTGATGATACCCTTTTTGTATTCCGCATAACAAAAACTTTCACAGTTGATGCTTTTGGCACTATCTATACTCCATATGATACATTCAGCGTGATCCGGGTTCATGAATATGTGATCACGGCAGATTCTATTGAAATAAAATTTATGGGAACCACATATGCCTGTATTCCTTTCGGTATTGATACAGTGAATAATTATTATTTCTGGGCCAAAGATGTTGGGTTTCCGGTTGCCAAAGCCTCATGCGATAAATACAATAATCTGAAATCCATTGAATACATTTCCGGGATTTTCCCGATATTTAACTTATCCGGAAGGGTATTCTCCACAGATGGAATAACTCCTATTAATACTGGAACCGTCAGCATGATCCTGAAAGATTCTTACAATCATCTTTTCGATTTTTATGAAACAACACTGATTAATACCGGCGGTTATTTTCGTTTTTCAGATATGCCGTATTCCAATTTTCTGATTTATGCCGACCCTAATACGTTGCAGTATCCGCATCTTGTCCCAACTTATTATGGAGACGAGATACACTGGCAGGATGCCGCCAATATATTCCTGTTTTCAGATTCACTTATAAATATCAACTTGCGGAACGATTCGCTTCAGACACCGGGGTCAGGCCAAATATCCGGCAAAGTGATCCCGTATTCTGCCGGAAAGTCGGTTGCCGTGAATGCCGATAAAATAAAAGTCATTCTCGAAGAAAATTCCGGTGGCGCCACACGCGCCCATGCGGATGTGAGCAGCAACGGCGATTATATTATTCCCGACATTGCCAATGGAAATTATAAAGTATATATCGAAATTCCGGGGCTAAACATGTCGTCTATACATTATATAAATATAACCAATGATACGGCGGTTCATAACCATATTGATTATTTGTACGACACCTTAGTTATTTTTAAAGATCCCCATTATGGAGTCGAACCTGTATTTTCTTTTTCAAAATGGCAGGTTAAAACAATGCCGAATCCGTTTACTGACCATGTGAAATTTTGTATATCAGGAGAACGGTTTGATGCTTACGATATTAAAATATACGACCTTTGCGGGAAATGCATATATTCCGGTTCCGGCCCTAATAACAGCGAAATAGAAATCAAAGGATTTGAGGCAGGCAGGGGATTATATATGTATAAAATATTTTTTGATAAACGGCTGGGCGCTGCAGGAAAAATAGTAAGGTATTAACGGCCAAATATTACGTGTAACGTAACACGTTATTTTGAAGCGCCGGATTGAAAAATTTAAGTGAAATTTATCAGGCAATGAGTTTAAATCTGTACCTGTAATATTTTTTTATCAAATATTGTTTTTATCTTTTCAGTTCATATGTATCCGAAAATTTTTAAAAAAATGAGCAATACAGAAATAATCAAGAAGATAAACATATACAATCCCAAAAGGAAACATAAACAGTTGAAGGATACAATAGTCTTTTCATTAACAGGCATCTTGCCGACTATCAAAATAGCGGCGTTTTTTTGCGTGTAAATAAAAAATTGGTATTTTTGTAGAAAAAATCAAGATGGATACAATTATCATTAAGTCAAAGCAAAAATCCACTTCTGTTTTCATTTTAGAAATGGCAAAAAGAATAAGAGTGAATGCTCGGATTTTAACAGAAGACGAAATAGAGGACTTGCGGCTCAATCAATTATTGAGCGAAGATGAAAAAAATTTAGAAGAGATAGACGAGGAAGCGGTTTATAAAACATTGCGAAGTTATGGTGCTAAAATTTGAAAAGAAATTTTACCGTGATTTGTGTAAAATCAGCGATAAAGAATTGATTAAATCCATACTTCCGCAAATAATAGAGAATGTAAAACAAGCAAAAGATATTTCTGAAATAAATGGGCTGAAACAATTAGAGAAATATTCAGTTCGTTACAGAATAAAAATCAAAATAGACGACAAGCGAACATATAGAATAGGGGTAATAATTAGAGGCAATGTGGTGTGGTTTGTCCGGTTGCTTCACAGAAGAAAAATATACAAAGAATTTCCATAGTCCATTAAGCGTAGCGTACCGAAGCAATCTCACAGCACACAGGCAGATTGCTTCGGGCTGCGCCCTCGCAATGACGGGTGGTGTGCTCGGAATGACGTAAATATTCACGGATTATGGTATTTGTTAATCCTTTAATAATCCCGTATAGGAAATTATTGAAGGATTTTTATTTTATAAAGGTCTTCATTCCTATTTCGCAGGCACTGTAATAATCCCTGTTCATCGGCAGGCTGCGCCGGGTTGGGTTTTGTATCTCCGGCGCCTCAAAATAATATTTGGCGATATTAACAGATATTGTCTAAGTCTATCAGCTTATTTTTTATAGCATATACCAAGAGATTCACGGTATTTTTCGATCCTGTTTTTGAAATCAGGTTGGCGCGGTGGCCGTTTACGGTACGTTCGCTGATAAACAAAGCATCGGCAATTTCTTTATCGGTTTTGCCTGTTGCAATCAGCGTGAGCACTTCTAATTCACGATCCGATAATTTGGGAGTAATCTTGGAGTCTTTGGGTTTTGATAAAAATTTTCTTGTGAAAAAAACCAGGAACTCCTCAGAAAAATAATTATTCCCGGCAGCAATAACTTCAATGGCTTTATATAATTTGTCCCTATCAATATTTTTCAGTAGAAATCCCTTGGCCCCCGCTTCGAGCATGCTTTGCAGGTAATGTTCTTCACCGAACATTGACAACGCGATAATATTCAGTTCCGGTTTAAGTTCCATTGCTTTCACGGTTGCCTCTATGCCGTTCATTACAGGCATTTGAATATCCATCAGGACGATATTTGCCTCTGTGGTGGAAAGCATATTAAGAAATTCCTGTCCATCGGACGCTTCGGCAACTACGGCGGAATGGTCGAATTTATTGAGCACCATCCTCAGTCCTTTCCTGAAGATCTCATGGTCGTCAACAATTATGATTTTATTTTTTGCCATTGGCCGAATATCTTATCTATACTATACGTGGGATAAAATTATAAATAGCAAAGTAGGCAGTTGCAGTAAGCACTATGCAGTCAAAAACTGCTAACCTGCATGCCGCAGGCAAGTTGCTGCTGCTTACTGCCGCTTTTAGAAATGTACGAATTTATCCCGTTTTATGTATAATTATGCTATACTTCCGCTATTTTGTCTGCTGCATACTTGCCTGCAGATAATTTTTTTTGTATCTCTGAAAAAGCGTTGATTGTATATTCAACATCTTCGAGCGTGTGCTCGGCAGTCGGTATCAGGCGCAGCATGATCACGCCCTTGGGGACAACCGGGTAAACAACCATGGAACAGAACACGCCGTAATTTTCCCTGAGGTCAAAAATAATATTGGTTGCTTCCGGAATGCTGCCGTTGAGGATAACCGGCGTAACCGGAGATTCTGTTTTTCCCAAGTTAAATCCTTTTGCCTTTAAGCCGCTTTGTAATGCCCTTACTATTGTCCAGAGTTTTTCTCTCAATTCCGGCGTATTGCGGAGTAGTTCCAGCCGCTTCAATGCTCCATACACCATAGGCATGGGGAGCGATTTTGCAAATATCTGCGAACGCATGTTGTATTTCAGGTAATCAATCACAGATTCGTCGCTGGCAATAAATGCGCCTATGCCGGCCATAGATTTGGCAAAGGTTCCGAAATACAAATCTATTTTATCCTGAACGCCAAAATGTTCTCCTATCCCGCTTCCCGTGGCGCCCATCGTGCCGAAGCCGTGCGCATCGTCAACTAAGATGCGGAAGTTGTATGTGTTTTTTAATTCCGCAATGGCTTTTAAATTTCCCAGGTCGCCCGACATACCGAATACGCCTTCGGTGATAAGAAGGACTCCGCCATTTTGCTTGGCTGCCAATTTGGTTGCATTCTCCAATTGTTTCCTGCACAACTCCATATCGTTGTGCGGATAAACAAACCGCTTTCCGAGGTGCATCCTGAGGCCGTCAACAATACAGGCATGGCATTCGGCATCATACACCACCACGTCGTTTCTTCCGAGCAGCGCGTCAATGATCGAAGTCATTCCCTGGTACCCGTAATTTAGGAGATATGCGTCTTCTTTATGTTCAAAATCGGCCAACTGCGACTCCAATTCTTCATGTTTGCCGGTTTGGCCAGACATCATCCGGGCTCCCATAGGGTATGCCAAGCCATATTCTCTGGCTGCATCCGCATCGGCCTTGCGCACTTCCGGGTGATTGGCAAGCCCGATATAATTATTCAAACTCCACGTGAGAACTTCTTTTCCCCTGAATTTCATCCTGGGCGCAATTTCTCCCTCGAGCTTTGGAAATGTAAAATATCCATGAGCTTCTTTCTGATACATGCCAAGCGGGCCTTTGTTTGCTTTGATTTTATCGAATATATCCACTGTATAATTTTTTAAGTTTACTATTTTGCAAAAGTAATTTTTTGTCAAATTTAATAAAAGAAATAATGAGTCCACTCTTAAAAGCCAGTTATCAAAAATCAGACTTCGGCGTGAGTTCAGTCGAACACTTTTGCCCCAGCCCTAAAGGGTGGCTGATTTTCAGCGATTTCCCTTCAGGGATTAAGGGCAAAAAATCGCTGAAAAATAATTTTGGCATTTTTTATAGTAGACTCAATAATAGTATTTTTAATTTAGCGGCAAAGTAGCGATTATTGCTGTATAATATAAATTGAAAAAATGGGGAAAATAAAAATATCTGCTATTTCATATCTCAATACATTGCCTTTTGTTTATGGGATAAACCGTTCGGAATATCTTAACCGGCATTGCAGCATTCACCTTGATATCCCTTCTGTATGCGCAGATAAACTGATTAGCGGGAAGGCAGATATCGGTATCGTTCCCGTTGCTGTTTTACCAAAATTAAAAGAATATCACATTATTTCAGACTTCTGCATCGGGGCCGATTCCATCGTGCGGTCAGTACTGCTCCTGAGTTGCGTTCCCCTGGGCCGGATTAAAAAAGTATATCTCGATTACCAGTCCAGAACATCTGTGGTTCTTGTAAAAATACTTGCCGATAAATATTGGTTCATAAAACCCGAATGGATAACGGCCTCCGAAGGATACGAAAAAAAAATCAAAGGCTATGCGGCGGGGGTTGTTATCGGCGACAGGTCTTTTGAACTTTATGAACGATTTCCATATGTTTACGATTTTGCCGCCGAATGGAAAAATTTCTCAGGCCTGCCGTTTGTTTTTGCATGCTGGATCGCTATCCGCAAATTAAATGAATCATTCCTGGAAAATTTTAACCGGGCGCTGTCTGACGGAATAAAAAATATTCCACAGGTTATAAATGAATGTAAATCTTCTGAAATTTACAACTATGTAAATTTAAAAGAGTATTTCACCCAAAATATCAGCTACGACCTGAATGCTGATAAAAGAAAGGGCATGGAGTTGTTTCTTTCTTATCTCAGGGATTATAACTGATTCATTTCTTCTTTGCTTTTTCCAAAAATTCGTGTAGGTTTGTAAAAAAATCATTTTTTATTTTCAAATTACTGATTTAATATATACTTTCGTAGGATTGTCCTTAATAAATACATATGAAAATTATGAAAAAAAATTTACTTCTGCTTATCGGGATATTATTCATTTCAGGTATTGTCTTTTCAGCAAGCATTGAAAGCCACACGCTTAGTATGCCTGCTAAAGGAGATGGAAAAAGCAAGATCAAGATGGGCCAGGCCTGGCTTAAATTTAACGACGGCGACTATTATGGTGCGTTGCGAATTTACAGAAAAATTTATGATTCCATTCCGGACGATCCCGAAGTCAATTTTCGTATAGGCCAGTGTTATATTGCACTCAAGCAGATTAATAATGCGCTGCCGCATTTGCAGAAAGCCAATCAAAAAGATTCGCTTATTGACAAAGAACTTCCTTTTCTGCTGGGGCAGGCCCTTCAGTTTTCCGGTAAAATTGATGCGGCCATGAGTTGCTATTATAAATTTAAATCAACGCTTAAACCGCGCCAACTGGAGCATCACCATGTGAATGTATTATTGATGCAGTGCCAGACGGCAAAAGAAATGATGAGCAAACCCGTTGATGTAAAAATCAAAAACATAGGACAGTCTGTTAACTCAAAATACACAGACGCCAACCCATCCATCACCGCAGACGGAAAAACATTCATCTTCACATCGCGGCGCCCCAATGCAAAAGGAGACAACATTGACCCGAATACGGATGATTATTATGACGATGTTTATATTTCAAAATGGGAAGATGCAGCAAAAACGTGGGCGCAGGCCACACCTATCTCCGGCCAGATAAATACCGAAGGATATGATGCAGACCTGAGCATTTCTCCCGATGGCAATAAAATTTTTCTGTATAAAAATATTCCCGGCGAAACACAGAGCGGCGATATTTATATTTCCGATAAACAGCCTGACGGAACTTGGGGAAAACCAAATCCCCTTGGTAAAAATATCAATTCCACCTATTTTGAAAGTTCTGCATGTGTCACCGCCGATGGCAACACCTTATATTTTGTAAGTGAAAGAGAAGGGTTTGGCATTGAGAGTTATGGAATGGGCGACATTTACATGGCAAAAAGCGAAGGAAGCGACTGGGGTAAACCGGTAAATCTGGGTTCCCTTATCAATACGGTTGACGATGAGATCGGGGTTTTCATTCACCCGGACGGAAAAACTCTTTTCTTCAGCTCAAACGGGCATAACACCATGGGCGGCCACGATATCTTTATGAGCACCCTGCAGGATGGCAAATGGACCACCCCGGTAAACTTAGGTTATCCCATTAACACGACCAAAGAAGAGATTCACTTTATATTATCAATGGACGGCAAAAAAGCATATATTTCCAGCAATCGCGACGGAGGCATGGGCGGATACGACATATGGGAAGTTGATATGACCAATTATTATAAATCGCTGAATAAAGACCTTGCCAATTCGCTCTCAGGGCCTGTTCTTTCTATTATCAAAGGCACAGTGATTGACGGCGAAAGCAAACCCGTGCAAACCGAGATCATATTCAAAGACGAAAGCAACAGCGAAACCAAAGTTAAAACAAATGAGAAAGGCGAATATTTCGTCACGCTTCCCGCTGAGAAAAAATACGAATTGATTATAGACAACGAAAACTTTATGCAATTTAAATTCAGTTTTAAACTTCCCGGAAGCAAAACCGAAACATTTACAATGACCAAGCATATTATTCTCAAGAAAAAGTAATAAATTGCTTCTGCGTTAACGATTAACCTTAACCTGTTGCTGTTTGCATTTATGTTATGTTTGACGAAGTTCGGTTCAGGCTGCCTGCTGTTAATTTTATCCGGGCTGATCTATTCTTCCGCTTTCTCTCAGACCGGACAGAAAATGGTGGAATACACCCCGGATTTTAAATTTAAAGAAGGAATTTTTATTTCATTCGACCAGGTTAAACTCAACAAACCCATAACTAAAACAAGAATTGTAACCAAGATCGGTGCCGGCGATTTTGAATATTTTGTTAAGGTTCTTTCTGAAGAAAATCTTACGTATTTTGATGATTACGGGATACAAAAGATCATAAAAGTAAACGATATTTGGGGCTATTGCCGCAAAGGAATGTTGTTTATCAACTGGCAGGGCGAGTTCAACAGGGTTCCGGTTATCGGCGGCATCAGTTATTTTGCAGCATTGGTCAGCGTTCCCGGATCGCGGTTTCCCGATCCCTTCGATCCTTTTTACCCAACCGTGGGAACGACAGACAACCGCCAGGAAGATATGCGCCAGTTCCTTATAGATTATGAAACAGGACAGGTGCTCGATTTCAGTTATGATAATGTTGCGCAATTATTAAAACCCGATAATGAACTGTATGAAGAATATAAAGCCCTGAAGAAACGCAAGAAAAAACAACTCACATTTATCTATATCCGGAAATTCAACGAAAAACATCCGGTTTCTTTTCCTGTGAATTGAATTGTTTTTTCATTATTTTAATTATTGTTCAGTTATAATGTCAATGGGTTGGGCAAAAACCTAACCAGCAGTTTAACCCATCAACTTTTAACTATAAAAAATCAATATTTTCAGAAATATTTTTTTTGTTATCTTTAAACAAATTTTTAAACCAAAATCAGCAAAAAATGAAAACCATAGCAGATGTAAATTTAAAAGGCAAAAAAGTATTGGTCAGAGTAGATTTTAATGTGCCCTTGACACCGGATAAAAAAATCACGGATGAAACAAGAATAAAAGAGACCATCCCAACGATCCGTAAAATCCTTGACGACGGCGGCGCGGTTATTTTAATGTCTCACCTCGGAAGGCCCAAGAGCGGTTTTGATCCCGAATTTTCAATGGCTCCCGTAGTGCCGGTTTTATCGCGAATGCTTAATAAAGATATTGTATTTATTCCGGAATTATTCGGCTCAAAAGTGAAAGAAGCTGCGGCTGCTCTTAACCCGGGCGATGTGATGCTTCTCGAAAATTTACGCTTTCACAAAGAAGAAGAAAAAGCCGATAAAAATTTTGCGAAAGAAGTAGCTGCCCTTGGCGATGTTTATGTAAACGACGCATTTGCCACGGCACACAGGGCGCATATGTCCACTGCCATCATCGCCGAATTTTTTCCCGGTAATAAATATTTCGGCTTCCTGCTTGCCAATGAAAAAATATATCTTGACAAAGTGTTGCATGATGCTCGACGCCCCTTCACCGCAATTATCGGCGGGGCAAAAGTATCAACAAAAATTCCTGTCCTGAAAAACCTGGTCGGAAAAGTTGATAACCTGATTATCGGCGGAGGCATGATGTTCACGTTTATGAACGCTCTCGGAGGCGCTGTGGGCAAGTCGCTTTTTGAACCAGACTGCCTTGAGCAGACAAAAGAGATTCTGAACGAAGCCATGTACCGGAGCGTTAACCTGTATCTCCCCATAGACGCTGTTATAAGCGATGCTTTTGCGAACGACGCCAACACAAAAGTTTGCCCGTCCAACAGCATTCCCGGTGAATGGAAAGGACTCGATATCGGACCCAAAAGCCGTGCAAAATTTGCCGAAGTGATTTACAATTCACAAACCATACTATGGAACGGTCCCATGGGCGTATTCGAAATGCCCGCATTCTCTAAAGGCACAAAGGCCATTGCCATTGCCGTTGCCAATGCCACGCTGAAAGGTTCTTTCTCTTTGCTGGGCGGCGGCGATTCCGTAGCGGCAGTGAACGAATATAACCTGTGCGACATGTTCAGCTATGTGTCAACCGGCGGAGGCGCCATGCTGGAATATATGGAAGGGCTCGAACTGCCAGGGATCAAAGCATTGATGGAATAAACGGTTCAACTGATAAATTCAGGATACGCTGTTTTCCATTCGGCAGGAACTTTTGCGTGTTGTTTTTGTACTTTATTCTACTACCAAATAATTAAAAGGTACTTTCGACATACGTTCCATTTCTTCGCCTGTTTCCTTCATGTCTTCGTCGTCTTCAATATAACACCAGTCAATGGTTACAGGGATGTCTACAGAAACAAAGTCGTGCATTTTTTTTGCAATATTCAAAATATATTTGGCGGACGATGAGTTAAAATATTCGATATACATTTTTAATAAAATTGCATCTTTTTTTCCCTGCGCGGTTAATTCTGCAAGGTAGTCGTCGAGCCATTTCAAAATAGGTCCGTAAAAATCTTTGACATTTTCGGGCCGTGATTCGCCGGCAATTTCAAAAACCCGGTCGGCAGGGTTAAACAGCACCTTAGGCGTATTGGGGGTTGCATCGAGAATCAGATTTTCCATATTATTTCTCCTTATTTAATTTTAATCATCCGGTTGAAAATATATATACTAAAAATGGTTAAATTGTTAACATTGTTAAATTATTTTTTTTATTCATTTATATATCGTTAATATTTGATTTATAACAATTTAACAATATGACAATTTAGCAATATTATTTCAGCAAAAGGTTAAATTTTAAACCGTTTGCAGTATAGCAATATGAAATGTATAAATTTAAGCAATTCAAAGTATAATTATAACAGGTTTATTTTAATTTTTAATTCATAAAATGAAAGGTCGTGGTCAATTGGAGAAAAATCATAGTTTAATTTATTCCCCGATCTCAGAGCAATGTCAACGATACCCAGCCCGGCCCCGCCCTTGTCAGAGATATGGCCGTTGTTGATAATAGACTCGTATAAGTTCTGAAGACCGTCTTTATCCAAGTTGTTGATATGATCAATTTTTTCTTTTAATGGTTCAATGTTATTATTCAGGATTGTATTCCCGGCGGTAATAATGAATGATTTATTTTCTTTTTTCAGGATAACTTTGGATTTGAAATTCCTGTTAAAGTAACTGTTCTCTTTGTCTAAGGTAGTGTATTTATAAATATTTTCGAGGCATTCCACCATAATGTTGACCACCTTTTTTTTAATGCCGGTTTTCACTTCGAGATGGCTGAGTTGCTCTTTCACTTTTTGAAGCAGAATCTCAATGGTTTCGAACCTGAAATCGCCTGAATAATCGAGTAAAATTTGTTTTTCCATTAATAAGAAAAAAGGGTTTACAAAATTGATTTTTGTTGATCGTAATAAGTCGGGTTAAGTTTTTCACCGCTAATTTAAGAATAAATTGTCAACTTCAGCTATGTTTGATAAAGAAATTTATACCATGTTATATATTTCCTTATTGTCCCCATTTTACCTCACCCGGTTTATTACTTACATTTCTTTCTCTTTCGAAAATAATTAGTTTGTGACCTTCTTTCAAAGGAATAAACCCCAATTTGTATCTCCTTTTATTATCAAAACTAAAATGGTAATAATCTATCATTTCTTCTGATACGCCCGGATGAAATTCGGCAGTGCTTAATTCTTCGTATAACTGGTTAAAACTCTTTTCAAACTTATGGTGTGTAGGAAAAGTATTTAATAAACTCTTATACCCTTTTTCTTTACACATACCCTGAATTAATTTCTGATCGCCGGTTTTTAATGCATCAATAAATTTTTTGACTTCATCATATCCTTTGTAGTCATAGATAGTTTTTTTTATAGTATCATTTTTCTGATTATTAAAACCACTATTTTTTGCATTTGCAAAACAAATCAGCAAAAGAAGCATAAATACCGAAAGGATTATTTTTTTTGTTTTCATTATTAATCTGCGTAAATATAATAATTTATATATCAATATCATTTATTATACGTTTCATACCATATCCTGTATGGTTCAGGAATTAGTTGATTGATCTTCCCGGACAAATCCTGAAGGTTTTTCTGTGCGGAGAAGTAAACATAAATCTGTTTATTTTGATTGCTGATTGTTATGTCAAAAATAAAATGCGATTCTCCTTCCACCTTGTCATCAGAATATTCCTTTTTAAGCGATGCTAAAGGAAATCGTTTAATAAAGTCATTAAAACTATTTTTTTCTTTTTCGGTGAGTAACCGTTTTACAACTATTTCAGGAGGTAAATCATTGGTTGAAAATTTTGTGACAATTATGCTGTCATTAGAAAGAAAATATGACCAAATTTTATACGTACCATGTGTATATTCCGTAATTGTAATATTAAAATTCATTTGTTTAATATTATCACTGCAACAAGAAAGTGGCAGCATAAAGATAAGTATTATTAGACGAAAACATTCTTTGGCCAAACGTAAACTTATTTTTTTAATTCTTAACATAAATTCAATTTTTTCACATCAATTCTATTCTGTTTTCTTTGCACCCCTCAACTATCTCATTGCTCCATACGCTTGCCTGCACTTCTCCGATGTGGGCTTTTCTCAGGTAAAACATGCAAAGCCGTGATTGTCCGATGCCGCCTCCGATTGATAAAGGAAGTTCGCCGTTCAGCAGCCGTTTATGAAACATTAATTTTGTTCTTTCCATGGCGCCGGTTATTTCCAATTGTTTTAATAAAGCTATTTTGTCCACTCTTATACCCATTGAGGACAACTCGAAAGCATTGCCTAAAACCGGGTTCCATACAACAATATCCCCGTTTAAACCTTTATACCCGCTTTTTGTTTCCGTTGTCCAGTCGTCATAATCAGGCGCCCTTCCGTCATGCGGTTTCCCGTCAGGGAGATTATTTCCGATCCCAATGATGAAAACCGCGCCATATTTTTCTGCCGCTTTATTTTCTCTTTCCGCCGGAGGTATATCGGGATATAATTCATATAACTTCTCTGAATGAATGAATATTATTTCTTCCGGAAGTACAGGTTTTATGAGTGGATAATTGTCAAAAATAAATAATTCCGTTTTATAAATTACCGAATAAATTTTTCGCACAATTAATTTTAAGAAATCAAGTGTTCTTTCTTCCTCTGATATTACGCGTTCCCAGTCCCACTGGTCAACATATAAAGAATGAAGATTGTCTAATATTTCATCCGGCCTTATGGCATTCATATCGGTATAAATTCCATTGCCATGCTCAATATTATAATCTGCAAGCATCATCCTCTTCCACTTGGCAAGCGATTGCACTATTTCTGCTTCCCTGCCTTTCATATCCTTTATTGAAAAAGAAACAGGTTTTTCAATCCCGTTAAGGTCGTCATTTATTCCTGTTCCTTTTAAAACAAAAAGAGGCGCCGTAACACGGTCCAGGTTAAGTTCATCAGAAAGATTTAACTGAAAAAAATCTTTTATCAGTTTTATCGCCTTTTCGGTTTGTTTTAAATCTATTGCCGGTTTATAACCTTCAGGTATAATTAAATTATTCAACATATTATTATAATTTTGATGACAATATTACGACTTAAAATTTCAATTATTTTTATAAATTGCTAAAAGTTGTTCTGTTTTATAAAACAGGACGTTTTAATTTTACAAATTATTTTCTGCCAAAATGCTGACAATAAAAGAAATCATACAACTGCTCCCTTTGCTTCAATCGTTAAATTTTGCTTTACTATTGCTGGCAACCCGGAACAGCAATTCAAAGGCCAATAAAATACTCGGAATCTATATGCTGATAAATTTCCTGCAATATTTTCTTCAGGCATTCGATATATTCAGGCTTTACGATATGACAATCATTACCTATTACCTTATCATGCCGTTTATGCTAAGTTCCGTTCCGTTTTTGTACTTTTATATAAAATCCCTGACTGTTGAGAATTATAGATTTGGCTATAAAGAACTTGTCCATTTCATACCGTCTTTCATCATATTGATTTTAAATATTTTCTCTTTTGGCGGCATATCATATAATGACAAAATACTAATAATAAAAGGACTTTATAAATCGTCTGATCCGCATCTAACTTTTTTCCTCACAACCTATAAATTGTCAAACCTTATTTACAATGTCCAGATAATATTTTATTCGGGATTGATGATATTTCTTCTGATGAAACATAAATCCAATATTAAACAGCAGTTTTCTTATAAAGAGAATATTTCTCTTAACTGGCTCACGGTTTTTATCACTGTTTTTGTGTGTTTTTCAATTTTTGAACTCACGGTTTACTATACAAAATTCATTAGCCTTTCGGAAATTTATTATTCGCTCATTATTGTTTCATTTCTGACATTTCTCGGTTTTTTCGGAATAAAACAAAGCGATATTTATACTTCGACTATTCAGTTTTACAAAAAACAGCAAACCCGAACGCTCAGTATAACTGGTTCTAAGTTGCTCCCGCATAGCGGGGCCAACAAAGAACCAGTGAATATTAAAAAAGAAATTATAAGGCCGGTTTTAATAAACGAAGCTACTGCAATAGGTTTAGCGAATAACGACATAAACAAAATAAATTCTGACAATACAACCCTTTTACATGAGTTTACAGAAGAAAAAAATTTAAAAAAGAATTTCATCCTTTCCGAACAACAAACAGCAAATATTATTCAAAATCTGAACGAACTGATGGAAACGGAAAAACCATATCTGAACAGCAGGCTCACCTTATCTGATTTGGCAGGCGCATTACATATCAACAGAAATTATTTATCGCAGATCATAAACATTCATTTTAATAAAAACTTCATCACTTTTATAAATGAGTTCAGGGTTAAAAAAGCGCAGGAATTGCTTGTTGACAGTGAATATGATAAATTTTCAATTGACGGGATCGCTGCTGAAACAGGTTTTAATTCCAGGTCTTCTTTTTATTCCGCTTTTAAAAAACACACGGGAATCACCCCATCCGAATATAAAAAACATAAGGAAAAGACCGTCTGATTGTCCTGTTTTATCAAAGTAAAGGATACCAGCGCTTTACATTTGTTCTAATTGATAAATCCGTACACCTTTTCCGTTTTCCCTGTATTTTTTATTATTAATTTTACTTTCAGTAAAACTAATTTTTATGAAAATACTTCTTCCAGAACCATAGGATGGCAAATATAATGGCAATGAAGTTCCCTGGGGTTCATACATTTTTATTATCAGCCTGAAAAACGAAACAGAACCGATACAGGGAATTGTTACAATAATCCGATAAAATATAAATCAATTTTTGTGGACAAACATAAAAAATACAACAAATCGTCGCTAACTAAGGCAAAAAAGCAGGAACTGTTAAATCACCTGGAAGCTCTCATGCAAAAAGAAAAAATATATAAACAGCATGGTTTAACATTAAATTTACTGGCGTCGCTTTTAAACACAAACAGAACATATATCTCACAGGTGATAAATGAATTTCACAAAATGACATTTAATAATTTCATAAATGAATTAAGAGTTGCCGAAGCGCAAAACCTGCTCACAGACTCAAAACATAAAAACATGACGTACGAGGGGATTGCGCATGAATCAGGATTTAAATCGCGATCAGCTTTTAACGAAGCATTTAAAAAAATAACAGGAATGACACCATCAGAGTATCTTGATAAAATTATACAAAAAACGGGATAAATTTATACATTTTTAAAAAGGAATATATTATTTTCAGCTTGTAAATAAAGAACAAAGTTAGCAAAAAACAAATTGATTTAAAGAATTACCCCGGAGGTGTTTACTTTTTAAAAATTATCAGCAAAAACGAAACTTTTATGGCAACATTTATTGTAGAATAAAATCTGTGCAATCCCTGCCTGCCGCCTGCCCCGACTTGTCGGGGGTAAGCAAGGTCTGTGGCAAAATTTAGCGGCTGAGTAATAACTAATTGTCTTTTTTATGATTAAAAATATAATAAATTTATTTGTATTAACAATTATATCAACTATTGTTAATGCACAAACTGTCGTTACGGTTGTTGACGGCGCTTTAAGCGATTACGACCATGTATTTAATGAATATTATAATTATAGTCATGTTCAGTATATTTATGACAAATCAATGATCGGACAATCAGGTACCATTACCGATATTCAGTTTGAACATAGCAATAATATCTGTACAACAAATAGCATTCGTATTTACCTTGGAAATTCAACAAAAACATCGTTTACAGGTGGAACCGACTGGATAAACAGCGGATTAACTCTTGTATATACGGGTTCTGTCACACCTGCAAATGGCTGGTATAATATTGATATTACCGATTTCAGTTACGATAATACCTATAATCTGATAATTGTAATTGATAATGACGATGGAAGTTATTGCGGTACTTCTTCTTTTAAACATTTTTATGCTGCTCAGGCTTCTTATGTTATGCTTCGCGACCATGCTTCATCAGATGTAGGTGATTATGGTAGTATGAGTTCTTTTGGTTCACGGCAGCAGGAACTGGCAAGCTTAAATCTGATATTTTTAAACACTACTCCTTGCAGCGGAACGCCGGCGGGAGGAACTACACAAGCTACTGTAACTTCGGCTTGTGCTGTTTATGCTTCAACATTAACTGTAACCGGAGGTTCAACTGAAGCAAATATAACTTTTCAGTGGCAGTCGTCTTCCGATGGATCGGTGTGGAATGATATTGCTGGCGCTACTACTCTGTCGTATATTGCCTCAGTGTCTGCCACCACTTATTACCGGAGAGTTACCACATGCACAAATTCGGGACTTTTTTCAAATTCAACTCCGCTCCAGTTGATTGCCGATTGTTTCATAATGTCAACCGGTACTGTTACTACCTGTTCAGGTCATTTCTACGATAGCGGCGGACCTTCTGCAAATTACAGTAATAGCGAAAACTATGTAATGACTTTTTGTTCGGATAATCCGGGCGAACATATCAGATTTGACTTTAGTAGTTTTTATACCGAAGATAATATCGGAACTACCTTTTATGATTATCTTGAAGTATATGATGGAAATTCAACTGCAGCTACCCTTATTTTTAAATTAGCCGGACAGGCAAGTGGAAGCGATTTGCCACCGATTATTATCTCAACAGATTCCTGTATTACTTTTAAATTTGTTTCTGATGCCTCCGGCATTTATTCAGGCTGGGACGCTTCAATTTCCTGTACTCCCGATGCAAACAATGTCCCCAGTGATTTTTGCAGTGGCGCAACACATATCTGCAACCTGAACGGTTACACAGGAAAAACATCTTCTTTCTATAACAAAGATTTTCCCGGTAATATGTGTGATGTTGACGAACCTACCCCTCCTCCTCCATGCAATCTCTTTTTGGGCAATATTAATAACAATTCATGGATTACCTTTACCGCTTCGGCGACATTCGCTTCGTTTGATGTAACGGTTTCCAATTGTACTCAGGTTACAGATCCGGGAATACAACTGGGAGTATATTCAGGAACCAATTGTGGTAATTTTGTTTTATTGTCTAATAGTTTTTTAACTGCCGGAACTGCCGGAGATACAACCGATGGTATTCCAAATAATACAACTGCTACTGTAACAGTTCCTTATGGAGGGGCTCCTGCGCTTGTTCCCGGGCAAACTTATTATATAATGATTGACGGACAGGCGGGTGATGTATGTGATTACTCTATTGTAGCAACATCAGGTGTTATCGGAGCGTCTATTGATATTACCGATACAAGTATTTGTACCGGAAATTCCATAACGCTTACCGCTTCGGGCGGCGCTAATTATACCTGGTCAACCAACCCAATTTCAACAAATTCTTCTGTAACCGTAAGCCCCGTTTCTGATACAACCTACACAGTTACCATAACCGGAGGAAATCCTCTTTGTCCTGATATGGCAATACTTTCCGCCAACATTGGTGTAAATCCTCTGCCCGTTGCCACTGCCACTCCGGTAAGTCAAAGTATCTGCTCCGGAGGTGCAAGTACAAATATTGTTTTAGGGGCAGATATTAATGGTACCACATTTACCTATACAAGAAACAACCCGGCCGGATTGACCACAACGCTTCCGTTATCCGGATCAGGAATAGCCATCGGTGGAATTATTGCGGGAGGAAACATTACTAATACCACCGGTTCTCCCATTGATATTGTTTATACAATTACTCCTGTTTCCACGGCATCATGTACAGGCGTTTCAATCACAGCAACCGTAACGGTGAACCCTATACCAACGGCGGCCATAGAAAGCTACAGCAACCCAACCGCCTGCGCGGGAACTGACGGATCCATAACTGCTACGGATGATGTTTTGTATTCCTACACATGGAATTCCACCCCTCAGCAAAATACTGCAATCGCTTCGAACCTTAGTTCCGGAAATTATATTGTTACGGTAAGCATAGGAAGTTGTTCCATAATGCTGAATCAATCTCTTGTGGATCCAGGGGGCATTGTTGTTACTATCTCAGTCAATGACTCGGTTATATGCAATGGTCAAAGTGTAACATTCACTGCAGGCGGTATTACTTCAGGAACCTACCAGTTTTTTATCAATGGCGTTTCACAGCAAGGTCCCGGAGCAAACAGTACGTTTACCAGTACCACGCTAACCAATGGAAATATAGTGAATGTTGTAGGTGTGGAGGCCGGTTGCACAGGATCCAGCTCTTCCGTTGTTATGTCAGTCAGCAGCATCCCTTCTGTTACAATATCTTCACAAACACAGGAAATATGTTCAGGTTCATCCAGTTCCGATATGATATTAACTGCTACTGTCAGCGGAACAAGTTTTGACTGGACAAGAACAAATCCTGTTGGTATTACAACCAGTCAGGTTTTATCAGGAACAGGGCTGCAAAACGGAGAAAGCATATTGGGTGCGGTGTTCATCAATTCTATCAATTCTCCGCTAATGGTTACTTATACCATAGCCCCGACAGGTCCTTCGCCTACCTATTGTACAGGTAACAACGAAACAGCTACGATTACGGTAAATCCGACTTTCAGCGCACCTGTAAATGCTGTAATATGCCAGGGACAAACCTACACCCTGCCTGATAGCGCGGTTGTTTCAACAGCAGGCACATATATCACAACACTTCAAACAACGAATGGCTGTGACAGCATTTTTGTAACGACCTTAACAGTAAATCCGGTTTACAACATACCTGTAGATGCGGCAATATGCCAGGGACAAACCTACACGCTGCCTGATAGCACGGTTGTTTCAGCAGCAGGCTACTACACCGCTGCCTTCCAAACAATCAATGGTTGCGACAGTATTATTGTAACGAATCTTACAATCCTTCAATCTTCAATCGTTAATCTTCAATCTTCAATCTGTTCCGGCGATAGTATTTTCCTGAGCGACGCATATCAAACTGCTAGCGGAATCTACAACGACACACTGCAATCCACAAGCGGCTGCGACAGTATTATTGTAACCCAGCTTACTGTTAATCCTGTCTTTGTCATATCGAGCGTAGTCGAGATATGCAGCGGCGGCAATTATATTTTCAACGGGCATACTTATACCACAGCAGGAAATTATAATGACACATTAACAACAGTGAATGGCTGCGACAGTATTATTGTAACCCAGCTTACTGTTAATCCTGTCTTTGTCATATCGAGCGTAGTCGAGATATGCAGCGGCGGCAGTTATATTTTCAATGGGCATACCTATACCACAGCAGGAAATTATTATGACACATTAACGACAGTGAATGGTTGCGATAGCGTTATTGTAACGGTTTTAACAGTAAATCCCCTGTCCGTTGCTCCAACAGGAATAACGCCTTCACAAAACCCGATATGCTCAGGTACGCCGGTCAGCTTATCCGTAAATGGCGGCTCGCTCGGTACGGGCGCATCCTGGATTTGGTACAACGGAAACTGCGGAGGCTCACAAATTAATACAGGCAGCAGTATTTCAGTTACACCAACCTCTGCTACCACCTATTTTGTGAGAGCCGAAGGGACTTGCAATACTACAACGTGCGCTAATGTTACAATAACAGTAAACACAAATCTGCCGGTCAGTATATTTATTGCAGCAAACGATACCGCTATATGCAGCGGTACAAATGTTACATTCACTGCAACAGCCACAAATGGTGGAACGCCTGCCTATCAATGGTATCTGAATGGTAGCCCGGTAGGAACAAACAGCGCTGCATATTCAAACAATAATCTTTCAAACAATGCTGTAATTTCCTGTTTGCTCACTTCAAGCGAGGCCTGTGCAACGGGCAATCCTGCGACATCAAGCCCTATCATCATGCAGGTTACACCAACAGTAACACCGACTGTCAATATCTCATCAAATCCGACGCTGCCTGTTTGTTATGGCACATCTGTAACCTTTCATGCAACCACTCTATACGGTGGTAACAATCCTACAATACAATGGTTTGTAAATAATAATTATGTTGTAAGCGGAACTGATTTTGCACCGGTAAATATTTTAAATAATGATCAGGTTTATTGTGTCCTGACTTCCACTCTTACATGTGTTTCAAATAATAATATTCAATCAAATACGCTACTTGTAATGTTCAATCCTTTACCCGTTTTATCGGCAACACAACAGGCAGAAAGTTGTCACGGCGCAGGCGATGCCTCGATAAATCTGAATATTACACAGGGAACACCGCCTTATTCTATACATTGGGACAACCCTTCCATTAATGCCACTGCTACTGCCGCTAACCTGCATTCAGGTACATACAATGTAACTGTCACAGACAATAAATCGTGCAGTATTGATACATCAATATTTATTTCCCCGGAGGGCAGCGGTTGTTTATTTATTCCGAACGTCTTTTCACCCAATAGCGACGGAAAAAACGATGTGCTTCTTGTAAGGGGCAGTAATATAAAATCATTATTGCTGAGAATATACGACCGATGGGGCAATAAAATATTTGAAACCGATAAACAAACAGAGGGCTGGGACGGAACCTATAACGGAACGCCCCTTAATGCCGGAGTATTTGTTTACTACATGAAAGCCGAATTGCAAAACGGCAGCATCGCTGAACAACAGGGAAACATAACATTATTAAAGTAGAATTTATAAAGTTTAAAATATGAAAACAAAAAAAATCGTTAGTCGTAATTTAACATTCCTTTTTTTCACTTTCAACTTTTCACTTTCAACTTTCAACTGCTTCGCTCAGGACATCCATTTTTCCCAATACTGCTCAAGTCCGCTAAGTATGAATCCTGCATTGGCAGGCACATTTAACGGCGACATCAGGGGAATACTGACCTACAAAGATCAATGGAACAAATTAAATAACGCCTATAAAACCTATGCCTTAAACTGCGATGCCGGTTTGTATAGGCAGCGTACAGGAACAGGGTTACTGGGTGGCGGGATATCGGTTTTTTATGATTTGGCAGGAGCTTCGGGACTGACAACTACACTTGCCAATATTTCCATATCATACCATCTTAAATTAAATAAAGAAAATTTACTTACCGTTGGTTTACAGGGCGGTATTTTGCAGCAAAAGATCAATGATTCCCATTTCCAGTGGGACAGCCAGTACGATGGGTATAATTACAACCCGTCTCTTGCGTCTAACGAAAACATAAATAAAAATGGTTATATCGTACCCGATATTTCTCTGGGCGGCGTTTGGAATTATCGTTCAAAAAGAGTAAAAGACCTTACCGATAATAATGGTTTTAAATCCGAGTTTGGTTTAGCTGTTTTTCATGTCAATAAACCTGAATACAGCTTTTATAATTCAACAAAAGACAGAATTAATGCAAGGATTGTAACACACGGTAATGCATCAATAGGTATTAATACTGTGCTTGCAATTGTTCCTTCCTTTGAATTTATGAAACAAGGTAAATCCACAGAAATAATATTAGGTTCTGCCGTAAGGTTAATGACTAAAGAAACATCATCAACAAAGGGTCTTATCCGTGAAGGCGCATTGTCTCTGGGCGGTTACTACAGATTTAAAGACGCATTCATAGCTTCTATTTTATTCGAGTCAAAAAATTTCTCAATAGGATTCAGTTACGACATAAATGTTTCTGACTTAAAACTCGCGACAAATAAAAATGGCGGTATGGAAGTTACTTTACGCTATACAACCCCCAGTCCGTTTGCATACAGGAAAAAAGGGAGTAGTTTATTATAGCGATTGTCCATAATATCTGTCAAAAATTGACTTTATGGACGGACACCAAATAAAGTTGTACGGATTTAGCAATAATAGTATTATTAACCAAACTCATGCAAGAGTTTATCGTATAAAAATTAAAGCGCTAAGACAAAATTATGAAAAAAGGCAGTAAATATATATGAATAATAAAAGAACATACAAAGTTTTAATCGTACTTTTTACTGCTCTTTTTGCATTTTATCAAACCTTTGCCACTACTTATTATTCCAAATCAGGACAAACTGATCCTAACACTTTAACAAATTGGACAACAAATTCAGATGGTACTGGTGGTAATCCAGCAAATTTTACTTCTGATGGAGATGTTTTTATTGTACAATCTGGACATTCTTATACTACTACTGCAGCATGGAATATTACAGGGGCTTCTACTTTGCAGGTTGAAGGAACTATAACCGTTGCTGTTGCAAATACCGTAACATTAGGAACAGCAGCATCCAAAATAGGAAATTTAACAATTAACAATGGCGGTATTGTGCAAGCTAACGATCTGACTACAATTGCTCACACATCAGGCGCATTTACAATTAACGCAGGTGGTAAATACATCCTCAATCATACATCAGCTAATAGTACAACTACTTTTAACGGAACTGAAAGTTTTGCCGCCACAAGCACGTTTGAATATCAAAATCTTGGAGCTGGTGGTTTTATTACAGCTATTACTTATGGTAATTTAATATGGAATTCATCAAGTACCGCCAGAACATTTCCCGCTGCCATTACTATCAATGGAAATCTGGATATCAATGCAGGAACACTTAACTTTGTTGCTACAGTTGCTAAGACATTAACCATCGGTGGCAATCTGACAATTGCCGGGGGTACTTTTTACGTATTGAATGGTCCTGACGGTTCCGCTGATAACGCAGTTTTAACTGTAACTAATTTAACCATTAGTTCGGGTAATTTATATCTCAATAATGATAACGGTAATTGGACGGCTGATGCGACTCTTAACGTTAATGGTAATTTTATTATGAGCGGTGGTTTATTAGATATGATTCCAACTTCATTAGCTACATCATCCAATACATATGCTTATCTTAATATTTCTGGTAACTATACATGGTCAGGTGGTACATTACAAAGAACCAATAATCAAGCCGCTGGTCCATATACAGAAATTGACTTTATAAAGGCTTCCGGCACGCAGGAATATACCCAAACACTGGGGAGTACTACTTATTCATCTGCGGGTCGAGGTATTTCCTGGTTTGAAACAGGTGTTTCAAATGTTAACCTGACTTACATTGGGACAACAGGAACAGCTCGCGGATTGACATCACCTTCAGGAAACATCACCGTCAACTGTAGCGGAACCTGTACCTTCCCATCTGCTACAACTGTGGCTGGCATTTTCTATATGACACAAGGAACTGTTGCTTTAAGTAGTACTCTATCATGGGGCGCTTCGGCACAACTGATTTACAATGGCAACGCTGCACAAACTACAAGTGAGGAATGGCCTGCTACATTTGCAAAAAACGTAACAATTAGTAATACTGTCGCATCACCCGCTGGAGTTACTTTGAGCAGGTCAACCACTGTTTCTGCCGGGGCAAACTGCCTGACACTTACAAACGGCTTATTACTTTTGTCCAATTACGACCTTACATTATCGAATACTGCAGCGACCATTTCAGGTACTCCTGATGCGACAAAAATGATAGTTACCAATGGAACCGGTAAATTTTATAAGGCGTTTGCAACAGGCGCTTCTTCTTTTACATTTCCAGTCGGAGATGTAACAGGTACAGCAGAATATAGCCCGGTAACTTTAAATTTTACGGCAAATGCCGTTGCAGGAAATGCAGGAGTAATAGTTACGGATGCAACACACGCCAGCATGGGCTCGTCAACAGATTATTTAAGCCGGTACTGGAGTTTTACAACTACCGGATTAACGACCTATACTTATGACATGACTTGTTATTATATGGATGCGGATATTAATGGAACAGAAGCTAATTTAAAAGTTAGCAGATGGGATGCATCAACATGGACTGTACTTACCAGTTCTGTTACTCCTGCATCAAATTATATTAGCTTTACTGGTTTAGCTAATACAATTGCTCCTTTAACTGCAAATGACTATACAGGAAGGACACTCCCTCCCGGATTATGGAAAACAACAGCAGCAACTACCTCATGGAATACAGGTTCTAACTGGGAAGGCGGGAGTGTTCCAACCTCCACTGTAAATGTTTCCATTCCGGCAGGATGCACTAATTGGCCAGTAATTGATGTTAATCCGGCAGAGTGCCAGGATCTTTCCATCGCTGCTGGCGCACATCTTACATGCTCGGCAAATAATACATTAAATGTATATGGAAACTGGAACGTTTCCGGTTCAGGATACTTTGATGCTACCACCGGTACAGTAGTATTCAAAAAAACCGGAACACAAAGTATAACAATGACAGCAAATGCCGATGACCATTTCTATAATCTTACTACGGGTGATGGCGTTGTTGCAAATACTGTAAATTCAGGAAGTACTTTAGATATTAATGGATCTCTGTCTATTACCGCTAATTCTACCCTTGATGCTACTGCTTCAAATTATAATATTGAAATTGCCGGTGACTGGAGCAATTCTGGAACATTTAATGAACAACAAGGCACAGTAACTTATGATGGCAGCGGGGCACAGTCTTTATCGGGTGAAACATTTTATAATCTCACAATAAATAATAGCGCTGCAACACCTAATGATGCTACTGATGTTGACCCTTCGGCTGCCGTAACTGTATCAAATATTTTATCGGTAACAGATGGACAGTTTCAGCCACCCTCTGCTTCCGATTTTAAAAATATTACTATTGGAACTAATGGTATTCTGAAACCAGATGCATCTGCTACAATTACAATATCGGGCGATTGGTCGAACGCAGGTACTTTTACTCCAAATTCAGGTACTGTTGAATTTGATGGCAGTGTAGCTCAGGCATTGACCGGTGAAACATTTTATAACCTTACAATAAACAATAGCGCAGGTACTCCCGGGGATGCTGTTGATGTTGACCCTTCGGCTGCTGTAACTGTTTCTAATACTTTAACCGTAACAGATGGTCAGTTTCAACCTCCTACAGGTTCTTCCTTTAAGGATGTAACTATTGCCGCAGCGGGCATTCTAAAACCTGATGCAAGCGCCAGTATAACAGTATCTGGAAACTGGTCTAATACATCCGGAACATTTACTCACAATAGCGGATCGGTTACATTTTCAGGAACGCTAAATATTATTTCAGGCGGAATAACAGCAGGTAAAGAATTTTATAATGGGCAAATTTCTTCAGGCACAATCACTGTTAGTACTAATCATGTTGAATTCACAAATGACCTCACAATTAACGGCGGAACGCTTGATTTTAACTTATTAACAACTTATGTGAATAACAACTGCATTCTAAGTTCAGGTGGAATCATTATGGACGGCAGTACAGATGCATTAAATATAGACGGGAATTTTACCGTAACAGGGGGGACAAACACTATTTCAGACGGTGATATTTTCGTGGGAGGTAACCTAGATGTTTCAAATGCCAATTCTTTTGTCGCTTCTTCGGCTACGCCTGTCATTGAAATGGATGGCGCTACTACACCGGTGAATATTACGGTT
>JACREX010000143.1 GCA_016212695.1 Bacteroidia bacterium | reverse complement strand
ACTAGTGTTGTGTTAATTATGAATTGACGGATAAAGTCTTTTTAATTTCACCCGGGCTTCTTTATTTGTAAACTGCCAATTTATTTTATTGGTTTTATTATTCCGATGAGTTTGCCAGGCGTTCACTTGCGTGGTTACTTCTTCGATAGAGGATATATGGCGGTTTAGGCATTGACCATTTAAAACATGTAATTCTATTTCTGCCATATTTAGCCAACTGCCGTGTTTAGGAGTGAAAATAAAATCGAACCGATCCCAAAGTCTCTTGGCTTCTTTAGGCTCAAAAGTTTCATAGAATGATGATGGCGAGTGCGTTTTGAAGTTATCCAAGATCAATGTTATTCTTTTTGCTTTGGGATAATGCTTGTCGGCAATCTCCTTCATAAAAACCGCCCAGTCTTTCTTTGTTTTAAATTCTGTTATCCGAACAACGCGTTTGCCTTTTAAAGGTTCGTTGGCCATAAATATATTTACTACTCCATGTCTTACATATTCATAATCTACTCTGGCGTCCTGACCGCGTCTCATGGGAATCGAAGTACGGGTTTCATCTATTAACTGCTTTGGTGATTCATCCATGCAGATCACCGGGTAATCTTTGTCATAAGGTCGTTTATAGACATCCAGAACACGTTCCATATTTGCTACAAACTCGCTGCTCTTCTCTGGAGGAATCACCCATCCTTTTACTTTCCAAGGCTTAAGCTCGTTTTTTTTAGTATGCTCCTTACGGTTACATGGGAGATGCTTTCAACGTATTTTAACTCGACCATTTTATCTGCCAGCAATCGCAGAGACCACTTGGTAAATCCTTTCGGAGGGTCGCTGCAACAGAGCGTCACCAATTTTGCTTCAACGTCTCCATCCGTTTTCTTTTCGTATTCTCTTGTTGTGGGACGTCTCTCTAAACTTGCCTCAAATCCTTCTTCAATGAATTTCTTTTTAACCCTGTCTATGGTGCGCATGCCAACCTTTAAAACCTTGCTGATTTGCTCATTGGTCACCTTATGGGAATACTTGCCTTGGTCGCAGTTTAGCAAAATGTACGCGGTTCTGAATGTTTGCGAGGTATGCGAACCTTTATTTACGATCGCCATCAACTCATCAACTTCTGATTTACTTAGCTTAATTGTATATCGTATCATATCGTGATTGTTTGCACGAATATACAAATTTATTTTTAATACGCCATGTTATATTTAACATAACACTAGTT
>JACREX010000142.1 GCA_016212695.1 Bacteroidia bacterium | reverse complement strand
TTTAAAATCAGTTCAAGCCTATTTTAGTAATCATTTATTTCCATCCCTAATTCCTAACACAAGTTAAATGGTTTAAATTTTTTTACCTGTTTTTCAAACTGAAAAAATATCCCTACTTTTAACCCTGTGAACGGTTACCAAATTTTGGTAGAATATTTTGTCTAAGGTTTATGGTCAAAGCAGCCAAGACAAAAAACCTTTAACTTTATCAATCCGGTATTACTGCTGTTTGAAGATATATGTAATACTTCCCTTCTGCTCTTCCGCCGCATCAGGATTCTTTGTGAATTTGGCATTCATAGCGGCTTTTTTTGCAGCCTTGATCAATATCTGGCTGGATGTTGTGGTTCCTTTTCCTTCAGATACTCTCTTGACATTTCCGTCCCGGTCAACAATAACCTCGACAACCACTTTGCCCTGGTCATTATCATTGTATTCTGGAACCGGCAAGGTTTTGGCTTCTCTTCCTTTCAGGCTGAAAAAAATACCTTTGTCTTTTGTTTTATTGCCTTTTTTGTTCCCTTTATCATCGCCATCGCCTATACCATTCCCGTTTCCATTACCGTCGCCGTTTCCATTTCCAAAGCGGTTTTTGTTATTCGGGTTTCCATCCAATTTTCCCTGATCGCCTTTGCCCTTATTATCGCCTTCGCTTTTACTGTTATTGTTTTTATCTCCCTGTGGGAACAGTGTCCGCTTATCAATTTCTTTTTTCTTCTCTGTTTTCACGTCCTCTTTAGTGCTTGTCTCTTCCTTAGCATTACTGTCATTTTTTTTATCGTTTGTATTAACAGAGGCGGTCTCTTCGTTATTCTGGGTTAAAATATTATTATTGGAAGATGCTTTCTGATGAACAGGGTTTGTGTGTACGGGTTCATGCAATTCAACAGGCAATAGTTTTTCAGGTTGTTCATTACCGGAACCTTCATCGGAATACCCGAAATTCACACCCATGCCGGAACCGCCTCCTTCAGGATAAGGAGGAATGGGAGTGGTAATGTAAATGTAAAGAAAAATCAGCAGGAGCATACCATGGCTCACCAACGTAAAAACAAGCGCCAGCGGTTTATTGGTATTTTCTGCATTGTGGTCCATCCGTTTTATTTTGGATTTGTTTTGGTTGCCAATACCATTTTTACTTTTATCCGGTTGCCTATTTGTAAAATATCAACAAGGTCCTGAACAGTTAACGCATTATCCACCCTTAATATTATAGTTGCATCCGTAATAGATTTTGTGAGGCCTGATAATTCCGATTCGAGTTGTTCGAAAGGTATTTCCTGTTTATTAATAAAATATTGCTTTTCTTTTGTAATAGATAACGTTACCTGCTGCTTGGCCACAGTCTGTGTTTTTGCCGCATTTGGCAATATCAATTTTATAACAGACGGATTAACCAACGTAGATATGATGAGAAAGAATAACAGCAGGAAGAACATGATGTCGTTCAGCGAGCCGGTGTAGACTTCTGCCGTATAATTTTTATTTCTGCGTAAATTCATAATTCTACCTACGCTTTCTTTTGTAAAAGATCCATAAATTCAATAGCGCTGTCTTCCATATTGAATATCACTTTATCGAGCAAAATATTCAGATAATGATATCCGGCATAGGCAAGCACGCCGATAATAAGACCGGTTGCGCTGGTGATCATTTTTTCATAAAGCCCCCCGGCTATAAGACCGATACTGATATTATCCGCAAGCGAGATATTGTAGAAAATTTTTATAACCCCCATGATGGTTCCTATAAAACCAAGCATAGGCGCAATTCCTGCAACAATACCCAGAATTTTCAAATTTTTTTCTAATTTTGAAACCTCGAACTTACCAACGCTTTCCACAGATTTTTCGATTTCATTGATTGGCTTTCCAAATCGTTCGATCCCCTTTGCAATCATTCTCGATACAGGCGAATTGGTAGCTATGCACAGTGTTTTTGCTTCATCAAATTTCATGTTTGTGATCAGGTTGTTGATCGTATTCATAAATGAAGTATTCTTCCGGCTTGCTTTGATGATTGCTATGAGCCGCTCAAAGAAAAAATAAAATGCCAGCAGGGATAAAATAAAAAGAGGTATCATGATAATACCGCCTTTCATTATTAAATCCCATAACGACATGGATTGCTCTACCACCTTGGGAGCAGCCTGCGTAACTATTTTTGCGGTTGTGTCCTGAACAACTCCTGATTGTGTGATCTGTAAAATGATTCCCAGCATAATTTTAATTATTTTGATTTTTAAAAGTAGCTGTTAAAGAACCATCAAATAAGCACCGGAAGCTAAAATTATTAACAGGCAGGTGTTAATAGAAATGAAATGTATTTTACTGAAAATTAAAATTATGATAAGAATATCATATCAAAAATTACTACCTTATAATAGTAACGATTCCGTTTATCGGTTCTGATCCGTCATTCAGGTTGATAATATAAATGTAAGAACCGGTAGGAACTTCTTTGTTATTATATTTGCCATCCCATGGTTCCCGGTAATATTTATCAGATTTATAAAGTATAACGCCCCACCTGTTGTAAATTTCAACCGTGGTCTTGGGAAATAATTCTGCATGTTTAAACTCCCACTTGTCGTTATTGCCGTCATCGTTCGGTGTAAATGCTGAAGGTATTTCAAGGCAGGTCTTTGTGCCCCTTGCAACAACAACAGAAAGTACGATGGAACAATCCAATGTATCGGTAGCCGTAACAGTATATGTATTTGCTGCCAGCCCGGTGATGTCTTTTGTAGTAGCGCCATTTGACCATAAGTAAACATACGGAGGCGCACCCCCGGCAACAGTTATAGTAACACTGCCATCATGGTTTTCAAGACAACTTGTGGGACTTGCCGAATAGGTACCGGTTATTTCTGTACCTTGAGTTATCAGTACAGAACCAGTATCTATACAACCATATAAATCGGTTACACTCACATGATACAATCCGGCAGTTAAATGATCGGCAATGGTATCGGTAGTCTGATCAGACCATAAAATCTGGTATGGAGATGTACCACCCGAAATATGTACAACAGCCCGACCGTCGTTTTGACCGCAAGCGACGCTAGCCTCAACCGTTATATTTAAACTATCCGTGGATTCATGAATTACAGCCGTATCAATAAATGTACAACTGTTGTGGTCTGTAACCGCAATATACAAAGTATCGCCCGAAAGATTTGAAACAGTAATTCCTGTTGAACTATTTGACCATAAATATGAATAGGGAGGAGTGCCTCCGTAAACATGAATTGTTACAGATCCATCGTGTGAATTGTGGCAGGAAACATTATCAATATCCAATGTATCGAAAATCTGAACGGGCTGAGTAATTGTCACATTCACAGTATTTGTACAGGTAACAGCATCCGTTACCGTAACAGTATATACCCCTGCTGCAAGATTAATTGCTGTTGCTGTTGTTTGAGGCGGAACAGTGTTCCATAAATAAGTGAGCGCTCCTGTACCTCCTGTTGCTATTACAGTTGCAGCCCCATTATGTCCTGCATAACAGCTATCATTTATGGTTGAACTTATTGCTGCCACAATGGAAGGAGATTGAGAAACTGTCACACTACCGGTCATTGTATTTTGACAACCTGTCGTTGAATTAGTGGCTATCACAGTATAAACACCTATAGTTGTCTGATTCCCGAAGGTAATAGCGATGCCGGTACCTGCAACAGGCGAGCCTGTATTAACCCCGTTAATTTGTAACTGATAATTTACGCCTGTCTCTGAATTGCTCAATCCTACAGCTACTCCATTACCTCCGCTGCAATATGCGCCTCCGCCGGTTACACTATATGCAGTTGGTAATGGATTAACTATTACTGTTACAGATGAAGTAACACTATTAAACCCGTCGTTGACTGTTACTGTATATATGGTAGTAGCAACCGGTGAAACAGTCGGATTTTGCGATGAAGAAGAAAATCCCGGAGGATTTGAAGACCATAAATACGTATATGTACCGCTGCCATTGATTGCCAAAGCATTAAGCTGAGAAGAACCTCCAACACATATAGAAGTCGGGGTAGCTGTAGTTGTAGCGCTCAGCGCTCCGCCGGTAACAGTAACTATTACCTGGTCTGTTCCCTGGCATCCTGTAACAACATCAGTAACCGTCAAAGTAAAAACCGTAGTAGAAGTTAAATTAACTGTTGTCGGATTTTGAACAGTAGCATTTGTCAAAAGACCGGAAGGCGACCAGCTATATACATACGACCCGGAGCCGCCGGTTGCCGAACCGTTTAATGTCGTGCTCGTTCCGTTAGGTATAGTAACATCAGTCCCTGCATTTGCCGAAGGATTTGTATTGATTGTAATTGTTACGCTTCCGGTCATGGTATTCTGGCAACCTGTTGTTGCATTCGTAGCTGTCACAGTATAATTACCTGCAGCTATCTGATTACCGAAACTGATAGCGCTGCCTGTGCCTGCAACAGGAGAACCTGAATTAACCCCGTTTATTTGTAACTGATAATTTACGCCTGTCTCCGAACTGTTCAATCCTACTGCCGCACCGCTGCCTCCGCTGCAATATGAACCTCCACCTGTTACGCTATATGCGGTTGGTATAGGATTGACTGTAACTGTTACAGATGAAGTAACATTATTAAATCCGTCGTTGACTGTTACTGTATATATAGTAGTAACCACCGGTGAAACTATCGGATTATAAATTGTTGAAGTAAATCCCAGAGGATTGGAAGACCATAAATAAGTAAATGTACCGCTGCCGCCGCTTGCCAAAGCATTAAGCTGCGAAGTGTTGCCGGCACACAAAGAAGTTGGAGCAGCGGTAGCCGTAACGCTTAGCGGTCCGCCTGTTACAGAAATTATTACCTGGTCTATTCCCTGACATCCTGTAACAACATCAGTAACTGTCAAAGTAAAAACTGTTGTAGAATTTAAACTTACAGTTGTTGGATTCTGAACAGTCGCATTTGTCAAAAGACCAGGAGGAGACCATGAATATGTATATGAACCTGAACCGCCGGTTGCCGAACCGTACAATGTTGTGCTCGTTCCATAGGGTATTGAAGTATTTGCGCCTGCCTCTGCAGTCGGATTTGTATATAACGTTACTGTAACACTTCCTGTCATTGTATTCTGGCAGCCTGTTGATGCATTAGTAGCTATTACAGTATAGTTGCCCGCGGTGGTTTGATTACCAAAACTTAAAGCGCTGCCTGTGCCTGCTATGGGTGAACCTGTATTTACACTGTTTATTTGTAACTGATAATTTACGCCTGTTTCTGAATTGCTCAACCCTACTGCTACACCGCTGCCACCGCTGCAATATGAACCCCCTCCCGTTACATTATATGCGATGGGTAATGGATTAACGGTAATCGTTTGTGTTGATGTTTCCTGGCATGGGGATGTCCCTACGGTATAAGTTACGCTCTGCGTACCAAAACTTGGGTTAAAAGTATTTCCTGAAACTCCTGTTCCGCTCTAGGTTCCGCCTATAGTACCGGTTATTAAATTATTTAAGTTTATTGATCCGGCTGATGCACAAATAGCGCCCGGGTTTGTCCATGCCGGATTTACATCAGGAGCAACAGTAATCGTTTGTGTTGATGTTTCCTGGCATGGGGATGTCCCTACAGTATAAGTTACGCTCTGTGTGCCAAAACTTGGGTTAAAAGTATTTCCTGAAACTCCTGTTCCGCTCCATGTTCCGCCTGTAGTGCCGGTTATTAAATTATTTAAGTTTATTGAGCCGGCTGATGCACAAATAGCGCTTGGATTTGTCCATGCCGGATTTACATCAGGAATAATTGTAACGGTAGCGCTACCGGATGCTCCACAAGGTAAAGTTCCTACCGTATATGTAACCGTATAAGTACCAGCCGTACTTGCTGCAACATTAATAACGCCGGTTGAAGAATTAATGGATAAGCCGCCGGAAGAAGTATAACTCCCCCCGGTGGTTGCATTTAAAGAAGGACTAATTGTTCCACCCGTTGCTTTACAAACAGGCGAAGAATAACTTAAACTTGTAAATGAAAAAGGGTTAACAACGGTAACTGAATGCTGGGGAGAACCGGAACAGGCATGAGCGCCCGTACCCTGATTATTCCAATTAAATGTAATGGTATATGTTCCGGCGCCTACGACAGATGGGTCAAATATAGCAGCTCCCCAATCTCCTGTGCCGGTGATTCCATTTGTGGGAGTGCATGTCCATGATGATGTTCCTTGTGGACTCCACGGACCTTCATTTACGGTTGTATTTGTAAACGATCCCGTATAATAAGTACCATTTTCATCATAAACTACCCATGTCATTGTACCATCATTATCTGTTGCTGTAAAAGTATAATTTGAACTGGGGCTACAACCAGGAAATGGGTAATACACAGTTAAACGGTAAGCAGCATCAGTAGGAGTAGGGTCACTTATTATGTCATTATATATTGAATTACCATCTTCATAAATATTTATAACATTGTCATTCATATTTGGCTCCGCAGAAGGAACAATATTAAATTCAAAAAATAAGGCAGGGTAATCTGGTCCCCCGGCAGTGATTAAATCACTCGCATATAAAGTAACAGCAGCAGCATTACAGTTCATTGAAGCAGGTAATGTACCAAAGCCGACGGTTGGACAGGCAGGCGCTTTAAACGTGATACTCCAACTGTTAATGGTGCCAACATCTCCGGAAGCTAAATCAAAAACATGTAGTGTCCATTTACCATTTGGGTTTAAATTATCAACAAACTTCGGCAGAGCTGTTAGCGGCGCATAAGTTCCGGAAAATGGAGCGGAACCGCCAGAAATACTTGGGAATCCGTCACGAAAAACCGTATTGGTAAAATTATTACCGCTTCCTCCATTTCCATTCGCCAATATCCAACTGTTATCAAAAAATTCCAATACAATTTCTAAATCGCTATCATAAGTATGAGTCAGATTGATAGTAACATAATCTACCTCGCTTACCGGGCTGATTCCAGAAACAGTAATTTCAGCCCAGCCTCCACTAACTGCGTCATTATCCGGGATACTAACAGCAGGCCCCGGATAGGAGAATGTTTGAGCATTGATATCTGATACAAAAAGATACAACAGAATAAAAAAAATAATCTTTTTCATCTGAAAATTATTTAAGGTTAAAACTAATTCATAAATGGTTGTTTTTTATATGCATAAATAAACGTCAAGGGATTTAAAATTTCATCTGCGTGCTCGTGGCAACAACCCTTTGTTCTTAACGTTTGATGTCAGTTTCATAGGCGGGGTATATTTAAACCCTCCAGTAAAAATCGACCTTTTTAATTCATGCAATTTTTTTAATTTCTAATTCTATTCCTAATTTTTTTAGACTGCTTATCCGTTTCACTCAAGTAAATGTTTTAAATAACGTAGAAACCAACAGGCTTTCATGAACATTTTGAATAATAATTTGATAAACCTTCATAAACCCTTGAAAAATCAGCAACTCAATAGTAAAGTACTTTATC
>JACREX010000139.1 GCA_016212695.1 Bacteroidia bacterium | reverse complement strand
ATCAAGTCCAACAAGTTTTGGTAATGATCTGGTGTTAGAAACCACGAATAATAAGAGCAATATTATTTTTAGTGCAAATTTTATTCCCCGCATGGTTGTAACTGATGGTGCTTCTGGCTTCGTTGGTGTCGGTAATAATTTTCTGGATCCCGTATCGCAGGTTCATATCCACGATGGTAGTTTACCAACCTATTTAAGGATAACCAATGCCAGTACTGGAGCTACTGCTCTCGATGGATTAACAATTGGTAATGTAGGTACTCTTGCTGAAATAACCCAATGGGAAACAAATAATATTCTTTTTCGCATTTCCAATGCAGATCAGATGCTTCAAAATAGATTTTTCTTATCATGGCCAGGGGCTGCCGGTATTAATACCACAACCCCTCTATCCGTGCTTCATGTTGATGGCGTTAATTTTGGCCCAGTTATTCCGGCAGTTGGCACAGGCGAAGTATTTCGCACAGTAGGCGGCGGTCAGGATTTGAATATCTGGCGCATGTTTGCAGGAACAACTGAAATCGGCGATTTTTATAACACTACTGCAGGCGCAGGCGGTCTGTATTCTGTAAATGATTTACATATACGTGCGCAGAGTGGTATGATGCTGTTAAAATCACAAGGCGATTTCGAGAGAGTAAAAATTACAAATGTATCTGCAACAAATAACATGACAAGAGTTGCTATAAGCAGTAACCCTGCTGTTCCATGCACAACCCTTGTTTCACTTCTCACATTGGGTGATAATGCGCCCACTAATGGAGGAGGGTCAAGACCATGGATGCAAACAGGAACTTATACAACAACCGGTACAGACAATATGTATTTTGGTCTGAAAAATGAACCTCCATCCAGTGGACTTGCTGACCCTGACAGACAAGACGCAATAATTAACTGGGGTGATAATGTTAATAACGGTGGTACTGATCCGCCGCAAGGTCCCGATTATTTAAGATTTATTTTTACTTCACCATTAATTGCCAATACAACAGGTTCAACAGGACCTGACGGTTTAGAGGTAATGCGTATGACGCCAACAGGGCTTGTTGGTATTGGCGATAGTTATAATGGTACAAACGGGCCAATGCGTCGCCTCGACATTCATCACGATGGAATGGTATCAGGCTCTTATGTTGGTGTGCCGCAACTCAGGTTATCACAGACAATCACCGGCAGCCAGTGGACGCGAATCTACACTGATTTTGAAACAACAAATCAGGGTAATTTACTTATCAATCCATTTTGGCATAACCAGGCAAGACATGTAGGAATTAACCTCACCCCGACCGATATTATTAATCAGGAACTTGATGTAAACGGCAATGGCAGGTTCAGAAATATGCCGCCAACAACCGATAATTTGAATGTTGTATTGATACACCCAAATGATGGAACCTCTTTAAGCGGGGTTTTATATCAAAGAAACTATCCGCTCGGTATTGGCGCAGATGCCGATTTCTATGATATTGGTTCAGCAAACCCGCCGCAGTTTAATAATACACCGGCTTACCGTGAAGGCATTACAGGTATGGGTTTTTTAATAACCGATCCAAATCCGGCAGCACAACTTGAAGTGCATTCTAAAATACCACCGCAATTGAGATTATCCGAAACTATACTACAATCGGTTATAAATTGCGTTTTTATATAACTGAAAATTCAATGTCAACAAACTGTTTAATTCGATTTTTCCAGTCTCAGTTTTAGTTTTCTTAATTGTATTTTCAATTGCTGCTTTGAAATCGGAAAATCGT
>JACREX010000138.1 GCA_016212695.1 Bacteroidia bacterium | reverse complement strand
GAAATATCATGAAATCTCTATTTGCTAACGTAACCGGTAGAACATTCCTGCCTAACATACAAACCAAGCCATGCCTTTGTGGGCAGTTGTCGTTTATAGAATTATTAACTTAAATTTTGGGAGGTAGTCAATTAATAATATCCCGCTTCTATTGGCAGTTTGCATTTTTTTTTTAGGTTTGCTGCATTAATTCATTTAATAAATATTATAGCTATGAAAGGAAAAACATTTGTTGAAAAAATATTCAAGGCAGAAAAAGGAGCCATTGTTTTTGCAAGGCCGGACCTGGTTTTAACACATGATAATACGGCCAGCATTGAAAAGACTTTTAAAAAAATGGGAGGAGACAAAGTTCTTGACCCGGATCAGTTGCTCATCACGCTCGATCATAATGCGCCGCCCACAGATGCGAATCTTGCCAACGATTACCAGGCTATCCGCGACAGCGTAAAATACCAGGGAATAAAAAAATTCCACGATGCCGGGAAAGGAATCTGCCACCAGATTATGGGAGACTATGCAAAGCCCGGAATGATCATCGTGGGGAGCGACAGCCACACCTGCACTGCCGGCGCTTTCAATGCCATGGCGGCAGGCATAGACAGGACTGAATCTGCCGGCTTATGGAAACGCGGCGAAACATGGTTCCGTGTACCGGAAACCATTAAAATCAATTTGAAAGGAAAACTTAATTCCGGAGTCTATGCAAAAGACCTTGCGCTCTGGATTATCGGCATGATCGGCGCAGACGGCGCCAATTATATGTCCGTAGAATTTCACGGAGAAGGCGTAAAAACACTTTCTGTTTCCGAGCGGATGACGCTTTCCAATTTATCGTCAGAAATGGGCGCTAAAAATGCCGTATTTCCTGCAGACGAAGTGCTGGCACAGCATTTTGGAGTAAAAACCATTGAAGGCATTTGGTCAGACCCGGATGCAGAATATTTCAAAACATACAATATTGACCTGGGACAGATTTTTCCAGTGGTTGCAGCCCCGCACCAGGTTGATAATGTAAAAGCTCTTTCTGAAGTTCAGGGACTGAAATTGCAGCAGGGTGTTATCGGAACCTGTACAAACGGCCGGTTAGACGATCTGCGGATTGCAGCAAAAATTCTCGAAGGGAAAAAAGTCGCCGGCGGATTCCAGTTATTGGTTATCCCGGCATCGCAAAAAATATTTTTGCAGGCCATAGAAGAAGGCATCATCACAAAATTTATTCATGCAGGAGCAACCGTGCTGGCGGCATCCTGCGGTCCCTGCCTTGGTACGGGACAGGGAATACCGGCAGATAATTTCAATGTTATCTCCACGGCAAACCGCAATTTCCTCGGAAGAATGGGCAATAAAAAAGCGAATATTTATCTTGCTTCACCCGCTGCCGTAGCCTGCTCTGCCATCACGGGAGAAATCACCGATCCCAGGGGCGCTAAAGCGAATGATAAATTTCCTTATGCAAAAACAGAAGCAGTGACGCTTGAAATTAAAAAAGGCGAGAACCGCAAGCTGGGCAATATATGGAATTATGCAGATGTGAATGATCTGAACACAGACCAGATGTTTGCAGGAAACCTCACATACAATGTGAAAAGCTCCGATGCGGCAGCCATTATGCCCCATCTTTTCAAAGGATTTGATGAAAACTTTTCAGAAAATGTGAAACCCGGAGATATTATTTTTGCCGGCGATAATTTCGGCTGCGGCAGTTCTCGCGAGCATCCTGCCGTAGGGCTGGCCCATGCAGGAGTTAAAGCCGTAATTGTAAAATCCGTGAACCGTATTTTCTACCGTTCGTGCATCAACCAGGGCCTTCTCCTGATAGTAAACAAAGAGATTGTGGAAGCCTATAAGCCCGGCGATAAGACAGAAATTAATTTCAAGGAAGGCTATGTGACACTGAATGATAAAAAAATCAATTTTGCACCGCTTCCTGATAAATTAATGAAGATTATCGAACATAAAGGATTGGAAAATTACATTAAGTCCGAAGCATAAATTAAAAAGTATTATAGCCCTATTTCATTGGCCACTTCTGTCATTGCCTGAATGGAAATAGCGGCAAATTCATCGAGAGATATACCGATTTTTTCACATTCCATGATGGTTTCCCTGCTCACTGAGGCTGCAAATGCTTTTTCTTTCATTCTTTTTGTAACAGATTTGGGTTTCACCCCGGCCACTTTTTTATCGGGATAAACAAGCGCTGTAGCAGTGATAAGTCCTGTTATAGTTTCGCCGGCAGCAAGGGCATGGTGAAAAACTGTTGTCCTGGGAATATTGTGTGCATTTTCATTGTGCATCTTGATAGCATCGATGATTTCGGGATCTACTCCTTTTTCAGAAAGTATCTTTACCGTTTCGAGCCCGTGAATTGAAAGATCGGCATTCGTGATCTCAACATCCAGGTCGTGCAGCAATCCTGCCAATGCCCATTTATCTTCATCCCGGCCGAGCCTGCGCGCCAAATGCCGCATCACAGATTCGGAAGCAATGCAATGTGCTACCATCTTTTCATTTTTGATATACTGCTTTACAAGGGACAATGCTTCTTCGCGATTCATATCTTAATTTTTATGGGTAACATGAAATTTGAAAATTCTGACTGACGACAGATGACAGATGACGGACGATTTTCAAACTAAAAATCAATTTAAAAATTTTCCTATTTAAACAAACTCTTTTCTTTCACCTTTACAATCTTGCCGTATTTCGAAAGTTCTTTCAAATTGATGCGCTTCTTATTGCCGACAATAGAATAAACAACAGGTTTCGCCTGAAGGTTCGCTTTATAAAAATTTGTAATGTCTTCAAACGTGAGATTTTTATATTTTTCGATTTTTAATTTAATGGGATCTTCTTCATATCCCTGGTTTTTCCATCGCACCATTGTTTCGCTGAGGTCTCTGAAATGGGGACGGTTCGTAAGAGCGGAAAGTAAAAGATATTGCCTGATCATATCAATCCGTTCTTTCTTTTCAGGCATCTTTCTTACCAGCCCGGTGAATACCTGTATTGCTTCCAGCGATTTATCAGCCTGGGTTCCCACATATCCTGTAAAACTTGTATTCTTTCCGGAAAGTAGCGGTGAGGAGTAACTGGCACCTGCTCCATAGGCCAGCGAGCGGTATTCGCGAATCTCCTGCAAAACGAGGCCTGAAAAATCACCGCCAAAATATAAATTAAAAGCATCCATCACGGGTTGATCCTTTACATTAAATTCAGTACCATTAGAAAAAAGATAAATCTTACTCTGAACCGCGCTTTTCATGTTTACAAAAAACACTGTATTCTCACCATATTTTGTATCCTCAAGAACAACGGGAGACGTTGATTTCATAGGTGTTTTACTAAATGTGATTTCACTTTTTAAAATCTCTTTTACCTGTTCCGGATCTGTTTTCCCGACATAATGAATTTCACATTCATACTGCAGAGCATTTTTAAAACTTGCCACCAGAGAATCAGTATTCAGCGCCATTATTTCTTTTATCGAAAGGCGATGCAGGGTTGAAGAGTAATTTCCATAACGCACATATTGTAACAATGCGCTGGCCACATTATCCGGCTCCGAACGTTCCATCTTCCGGTTTGTCCGCTCTCCCTGAATGATATTATCAAGTTTGTTTTTTTCAAGTACAGGTTCATTGAATAATTCACCCAGAAGCTTAACGCCGGCTTTTAAATTCTCTTCAATGCCTTCAAGAGTAATAGTAAAATAACTGTTATCGCAGGCAATAGAATAACTGCATCCGATTTTTGCGAACTCCTTCTTAAAATCCGACACAGCCTGTTTTTTTGTGCCGGCGTAATTCATGATCTCTGAAGCATATTCCATCACCGGAATCTTATAGGTTCCTATGCCAAATTTGAGATCAAGCGTAAAAATATTATTGAAGGGATTCTTCACATAATAAAAATTCACGCCATCCTGAAGCTTGCCCGAGATAATATCATTTTTAAAATCAATAAATTTTACAATGGGATCTTTAGATGGAATTTGTTCTAACTTTTTTGCAAAACCTGATTTTGCCTCTGTGTTGGACAATACGGGTTTATATTCGGGTTTATCAATCTTTTGTTTTTTAGGAAATCCCATCTTTGAAAAAAAAGCGAGGTAATTTTTTCCATAGTAAATTTTTGCAATCCTTACGATATCATCCCTGGTGATTTTTTTCAGTTTTTCAGTATAGTTAAGATAGTCGTTAATATCCCGGTTCTGGCCGAATGCTTCGGCAAGCATCACAGCCTTTTTATCTATGGATTCCATGCTCAGTTGAAAATCTTTATAAAGTTGATTTTTTACGGATTCAATCATGGCTTCATCAAATTCGCCTTTTCCTAATTTTTCAAGTTCATTCATTACCAATTGCTCGGCCTGTTCGAGTTTCTGCCCTAAAATTTTTGGTATGATAAGTAAAATCGTTGATCCATAATCATTATGGTTCATAGGCAGGATGGCTGTTATAAGAACTTTATTGTCTATAGATAACTTATCAAGCAGGCCTGTCTGGTTCTGGTTCGACAATATTCCGTTGCACACATCCAACGCAATTTCATCCGGATGCCCTTCGGGAGCGGTTCTGAAACCCAGCAACGCCATTTTTATGGGAGTCAGCCTCATTTCAACAAGTTCTCTTCCGTTAAAAGGTTCTTCTTTAAATTCCTTCATTTTGGGAATTTCGCCTGATTTTAATTTTCCGAATTTTTCTTTTATAAAAGGAATTATTTCATCCGTGTTGAAATCGCCCGAAAGCACCAGCGCCATGTTATTTGCAACATAATATGTTTTAAAAAAAAGGTACATATTAGTCAGCGACGGATTCTTTAAATGCTCTATGGTTCCTATAATAGACTGCTGCCCGTAGGGATGCTTTTTGAAAAACTTTTTATTGAATTCTTCGATCAGTGAAAACTGGAACATATCAGAATATAAATTCTTTTCTTCATATACAACTTCCAGTTCAGACTGAAAACCGCGGAAAACCGGGTTTATGAATCGGTGGCTGTAAATCTCGAGCCATTTCTCAATCTGGTTCGACGGGAACGCATTAAAATAAACGGTTCTGTCAGAGCCGGTATTTGCATTTAATTTTGTTCCGCCCGTACTTTTTATAAGATTGCTTAATTCATTCGGGATGGTATATTCATTGGCTTTTAACGATTCATCATTAATCTGTTGCTGAATCTTTTTTCGCTCTTTCTCGTCTTTGGTTTTTCCTAATTGATCGTATAATTCAAAAATTTTATCAATATGCGGTTTCTCTTTTTCCCAGTCAATGGTTCCCAGTTCGTCGGTACCTTTAAAAAGCATGTGTTCCTGGTAATGGGCCATTCCTGTTGCATCAGCAGGATCATTCTTCTGGCCTGCTTTAACAATTACAACTCCAAAAACTTCAGGTTTACTGTGGTCTTCATTTAGTATAACAGTAAGTCCGTTGTCAAGTTTGAACTGCTTAATGCTGATTTGACTCTGGGCACAAATCAGATTTATACTTACTGCAAATAAAAATGTAAATAAAACGGTTTTTATTCTACTGATGTCCATCATATTTTTCCGGATAAAATTTTTGAACAAAAAAAGGGAATTTTCATTCCCTTTCCTATTACTTATCCCTGTTTTCCGGCAGCAGTTTTGAAATTCTTTCGATCTGTTGCTGCTTGTTGACTTCTCTGAGTTTATTAGCAGTTTCAGTAAAGTATTGATGCGAAGAAAGGAATTTGATCTGGAGCCTGTTCCAATCGTCAATATTATTGATAAAATTCTGTGCTTTCAGTTCCTGGAACAAAGTATCTGAAACAGGTATAAAATCGGCTCTTCCGAGATAATCAAGATCTGAATCGCAAATGATTCGCTGAAGCAGCGTGTGCGGACAGGGTGGAAGCTTGGTGGCCATTATAATTCCATTGATAATCTCCATCTGTTCTTCATCATACCCGTATAAAGGTAAAATCTCTTTAACTAATTGTGTACCGATAAATTCATGATCCTTCGAATGGATGGTATGCCCCAGGTCATGGAATAAAGCAGCAGTTTTAAGCAACAACATTTCTTCATCATTAATACCTTCGCCTCTGCCGATCAGTTCAGCCTGGTTAGTAACATCTATAGTATGTTTCAGGTTATGATAATACAATTGTTTGGGAAGTTCTTTTTCAAGTTTATTCAGAATGAATTCTTCAAGGTCGTCGTACTTGACCAATGCAAAACGAATCTTGAATTTTTTGTTCGGGATCAGGCCTTCGTTGTCAATAGAATAATCGGGGCTAAAACCTTTCACGAGATAAAGAGAAATATCTCCCATATATTTTACCGGCATTTTTCCGATATATTCGCATCTGAAAAATCCTTCAACAAACTCATGCGTCATTTCAGAAATGGTGATTTTTCCAATCTCCCCGGAAGCCTGAATTCTGCTGGCCATATTCACTGTATCGCCCTTGAGTTCATAAGAGATTTTTTTCTTTCCTACAATATTTGCCGTGACAGGGCCTGTGTGAATACCAATGCTTATCTCCCATAACTTCTTATTATTTTTTAAATACTCTGCCTGCAATATTTTCATATGCTGCTGTATTTCGAGGGCAGCCAGAATAATCTCGATAGGGTTGGTGCGGTTTTTTTGCGGAATGCCGCCTGCGCTCATATAGGTGTCGCCAATACTGTTTATTTTTTCAATATTATATTTTGCAACGATGGTGTCAAGATGCAGGAAAAATTTATCAAGGTCGTCAATAAGAGCTTCGGCTCCTATTTGCTCGGTAAGTTTTGAAAAGCCCTGAATATTGGCATACAGAACCGATACCATTTTATACCTGAGTAGCTTATCTTTTCCGGATTCACCTTCTTTTAAACCCCTTGTCTGCAGGGAAGCTAAAATCTCCTCATTTTTTTTATTGATAGCAATCAGCCGTTCATTCTGGCTTAATACTTCTTTGTATTCCCGATGAAGCTTTTCGTATTCTTTTTGAAAAATTTCCAGATCTTTTAATATATCTGCTTTTGTCTTTGACATAAATATTCTATTTTCTTTTATCCTGATACGAATAAATACAAGAAAAAAATCTTTTGAAGATAACTTATTTAAAAGATATTCTGATAAATTTCAATTATAATTTTATTATAATTTTTTTCACTTTCTGTTTAATCAATTAAAAATCAATATTTTTTAAAACATTAAAATTCATATATTATTTAAAGATTTTCTTAGTATTCTTGTGCTGCATTTTGATTAATTTATTCTGTAAAATTTAACCGAAAATTGAAAACTATGGGAATGACTATTATTGAAAAAATTCTGTCAAAACATTCAAAATATGGTATTGTAAAGCCAAATGAGAATATTGATATTTTCATTGACACCCGTGCAGCCCGCGATTTTGGAGGAGCCAATGTGGTAAAAAATTTAAAAGACAACGGCCTTGATGTTGCAGATCCTAAAAAGACTTATTTTACATTCGACTGTAATCCCACAGGCTCTGATCAGAAATATGCCGTCAATCAGCATATATGCAGGTTATATGCAAGAGAAAAAGATATAACCATTTATGATATTAATGCAGGAATTGGTACACACCTTGCCATAGATTCAGGATTGGCATGGCCTGGAAGTACTTTTGTATCTACCGATTCGCATGCCAACATCATGGGCGCGATCTGCGCTTTTGGCCAGGGAATGGGCGATCAGGACATTGCCGCTACCTTTGCAAAAGGAGCTGTATGGTTTAAGGTGCCAAAATCCGTGCGACTGAATTTTACCGGAAAAAGGCCTGCAAATGTTACGGCAAAAGACATTGTTCTCAACCTGCTTCATATCTTCGGCGCCAATAAACTATTAGGATTTTCGGTTGAACTGCACGGTGAAGAAATGAATATACTTACGCTTGATGAAAGAATAACCATCGCCTCGATGGGCACTGAAATGGGCGTTATCATCCTGCTGTTCCCTCCCAACAAACTGATAGCAAAATACTGCGAAGAAAAAACCGGAAAAAGTATTGAATTGATAAATGCCGACCCGGATGCACAGTATGAGCAGGTGCATGAAATTGATATTTCAAAATTTGTACCGATGGTTTCAATGCCTGGAAAACCTCATGATTCAGTGCCTGTGAGCGAAGTGAAAAAAACAAAAATAGATTCTGCATTTATAGGAAGCTGCACAAACGGGAGAATGGAAGATTTGAGAGCTGCCGCCGCTATTTTAAAAGGCAGAAAAGCAGCTCCCGGCGTTCTTCTCAAAATAGTTCCCGCAACGGATGATATCTGGAAACAATGCCTTTCTGAAGGCCTAATTGAAATATTCAAACAGGCTGGCGCGCTGTTTTCCAACGCAGGTTGTGCCGGTTGTGCAGCAGGCCAGGTAGGAATGAACGGGAAAAAAGAAGTTACTGTAAGCACAGGTAACAGGAACTTCCCAGGCAAGCAGGGCGATGGCGATATGTACCTCGCATCTCCGGATACTGTTGCAGCATCGGCTATTGCCGGTTATATAACAACATCGGATGATATACCCGAAAAACCTGCATTGTTCGAAACCGGTAAATCATCAGGTACGGCGGCAACCGGCGTTTCAAAGAAAACAAAAGAACCCAAACCCACCGAAGTTGAAGGCAGGGTGTGGTTTATCAAAGAAGACAATATTGATACGGATATGATTTTCCATAACCGCTACCTGACTATTACAGACATCAGCCAGATGGGACAGTATGCGCTGGATAATCTGAAGGGTTATGAAAATTTTGCCAAAAAAGCAAAAAAAGGCGACATCATTGTAACGCAAAAGAATTTCGGCGCAGGAAGCTCACGCCAGCAGGCTGTTGATTGTTTCATCGCTTTGGGTATCGGTTGCATCATTGCTGAATCATTCGGCGCTATCTATGAAAGAAACGCCATCAATGCCGCCATGCCGATCATGACATATAAAAATATTGCTACGATGGAATTAAAAGACGGCGATAATATTCGGGTGAATTTTGTAAATGGAACCATTAAAAATCTTAGTAATAATAAATCGGCAAGCATTGATAAATTCTCTGATGTGCAGTTTGAAATTTTCCAAAACGGCGGATTGCTGTAAGTATAAAAATTTAATGAATGGGAACACATATCAACATACCTGTTGAATTAGAAGTTTTATAAGGCGTTATATTTATTCTCCAATTGTTATGAGAATAAATTAGTTTCCCAACAGCAGTACCAAAAGCGGCTCCCATAAACACATCGCTTGGCCAGTGGGCATTATCGTTGATGCGTGAAAGTCCGGTTAACCCGGCTATGGTATAAGATATCACCGGCACCCACCAATGCTCTTTATATTCGCAGGATACAATGGTTGCAACAGCAAATGCCGTAGACGTGTGGCCGGAAAAAAATGAAAGATGATGAAGATCTTTTGCCGGAAAATCCCATAAATAAGGATCCGGCTGATCTTCCTCACGCGGCCTGTGCCTGCAAAAAATTACTTTCGGTATGGTTGTGAGGCCACCGGTTATAAGAAAAGCCTTCACTCCCAGCAAAGCGACTTTTTTACTCCGTTCATTGTGAAATATGCAACCCTGCAGGTAAAACAAACCCATAACGCCCATGGAATAAATGCCGCGGCCAAAAGGTTCAAATCCGTATTTTGCAATCTCATCTGTAGTATTGGTTCTGTTCTTCTGAAAAAAATTATTGATCTCTTTATCCTGTGTGATCAGAAAGCCTGCTGTACCCAATACTCCTGCCGTAATAACCCATTGTTTCGGTTTCCACTTTACCGGAGCTATGAGGATATCACGGGAATCAAGAACGTATGATTTAATATATTGTTTATTAATGGATGCTTTTGGGGATAATGTATCTTGGGAAAATGCATGGTTAAAAAACAAAAGGAAAAATGTTAACCGGTACATGGGTTCAATGGTTTTTTTACAAAATTAATAAATGTATTATCTTTACAAAAGTATTCAAAACATACACAGAAGCTGGACACGAAATTCGATATCATTGTAATCGGAGCCGGAGCTGCAGGGCTTATAGCAGCAGGTCGTGCGGCTGAGTTGGGCGCGAAGGTACTGCTGCTGGAAAAAATGCGGCAGCCGGGAAATAAGTTACGGATCACAGGCAAAGGCCGTTGCAATATCACCAACAATGCACCCCTGTCTGAATTTGTAAAACACATACATCCTGATGGGAAAAAATTAAGAAATGCTTTTTCAAAATTCTTCTCAAAACATTTAATTGATTTACTTATTAAGATAGATGTTAAAACCATTACAGAACGCGGTGGGAGAATTTTTCCTGAAAGCGAGGAAGCAAACCGTGTAGCGGATGCATTGGTATGGTGGTGCAAAAAAAACGGCGTTCACTTAAAAACAAATGCGCGGGTTAGCAAACTGATTATCGAAAACAACAGGGCTGCCGGTGTAGCCGTAACAAAAAATTTTTCAAAGCAAATACCGGAAACGTTTCATTATGCAGCAAAAAAAATTATCATTGCAACCGGGGGACTCTCCTACCCTGCTACAGGTTCAACAGGCGATGGTTTTTCTTTTGCAAAATCAGCCAGCCATACCATAACAGATCTTCGCCCGGCTCTTGTACCGCTTGAAACCGCAGGCGATACAGCTCAGAAACTGCAAGGACTGAGTTTAAAAAATGTAATGACAGGCATTTGGGTAAATGGTCAGAAATATGCTGAGGAATTTGGTGAAATGCTTTTCACTCATTTCGGAGTTTCCGGGCCGATAATTCTCACGTTAAGCCGTATTGCAGTGGATGAACTCAGGAAAAAAAGCAAGGTTGTTCTTTCCATTGACCTGAAACCTGCATTAGATGAGAACAAACTCGATCAACGTTTATTAAGAGACTTAGATGAACACGGAAAAATGAAATTTGGCTCCATGCTGAAGCTGCTCCTTCCTACTAAAATGATTCCTGTCTGTTGCGAGATATTAAAAATTAATCCTGAGAAATTATGCAACCAGGTTTCTGCCGACGAAAGGAAAAAACTCAGGTTATGGTTAAAAAATTTCAGTTTCGAAATAACCGGCCATCGCAATTTTGACGAAGTTATTATAACAGCAGGCGGTATAAATATTGCAGAGATTGATACGAATACTTTTGCATCGAAACGTACCGGAAATTTATACTTTGCCGGCGAAGCGCTGGATTTCGACGCAGATACCGGGGGATTCAACCTGCAAATAGCGTTCACTACGGGATGGGTGGCGGCTGAAACTGCTGTTGCGGAATTATAAATTTCAAATTCAAAAATTCAAATTTACAATTCATAACACCGATTACCGATTACTGCCTACAGCTTTCTGCTTACTACTACCGCGCATTTCGGCAGGCTCAATGCAGCGCATATTTCTTTTTCCTTGACCAGTTTAACCAGATACCAAAAAGAATAATAATTGCAACAGGGATCACCGTATTGATGAATTGCCAGAAGAAACGGCTTTCAGCAATCCTCTCCCTGTCGAGAAGTCGAAGCTCCAGTTCGCGTGAACGGATCACCATTGTACCTTTGTCGTCAAGAAGGTAGTTCATGGCATTAACGATAAATTCCTTATTCCCTGCATAAAAAATTTTAGAGAACCATTTATCGGTGCCAAGAGGCGATGCATAAATTTTATCGCCAACCTTTTTAACAAGATTCCGGATAATATCGCCATCAGAAACAATAATCATTTTAGCAGGTTTCCCTGAACTCAGAAAACCGATTTCTTTGCTTTCAAAAAATTCTTTGGGAAGGTTGCGGTTCTTATAAACCGATGTGAACGCACCTTCGAGTAAAACAGCCACAGGAAGATATTTTGAAGAGAACTGGCTTACATCTGGTTTTTTCCTGAGAATATCCATACTCACCCGTGCCGGCGCAGTGAAGGATTTTGAATTTTTCGAAGTAGTAAGCAATATAGTCTTTTTAATATTGCCGTCATCACCCACTGTATCCAAAGAACAGGGAAACTCAAGTTTTATGATATCAAGACTTTTGGTAACCGGGTGTTTTGAGTGAGAAATTATGACCGGGAAATAAAGCCATGGAGCAGGTTTCCATTTGGGCGCAGTTCCGGCAATGGCAGTGTTCACCGGTATCTGGGCGCATTGAACATCATGGATAAGATCAGGATTCATCCGCACCCCATATTTGAATAACTGGTCGTGAATGCCCAGGTCATTGATCATGGCCATGGTATTGCTCGAATTAACAAGGCTGTCCATCTCAGCTTTGATGAAATCTATCAGCCAGAGCGCCTTGCCGCCTTTCATGATGAACTGGTCAATAATATATCTATCCGCTTCGGAAAAAATGGAATCCGGCTTGGCAATAATAATTGCATCAATGCCGTCAAGAGCTTTAAGTTTACCGTTTATCCGGATCCTTTTCATGGAGAAATAATCAGAAAGAGCAATGGCTGCATCTTCGGTCTCATGCCGGTTTAGTTCTCCATGTCCTTCAATAAATGCAACCGTTTTTTTCTCAACAGTCTTAACTTTTTTCAAGGCATCAATAAATTCATATTCCAGATCCTGTGCAGAATTATTTAAATTTTGCTCCGGCGTGAATGCCGGATTGTTTTTCAGAAGATTTACAGGAACCTCTTCATTTCCGAAGGAAATCAATGCGCCGGGAAAAATTATTTTTTGAGTTACCGCGCCCTCTCCGTCTTTATCTTCAAGATTAGTCGGTATCAGCCCTTTTTTATAAAGCTGCTGAAATATCTCTGTCCGTGTTTTTTTATCCGGGCTTTCAGAAGGGTTGATAAATTCATATTGTACATTGTCTTTCGCATACACCCTGAATTCATCAAGAAGCTCTTTGGTTGCATTCCTCAGGCGCTTGAATCCGACATTAAGGTCGCCTTCGAGATACACTTTTACATACGCCACATCGTTAAGTTCTTTTAATATTTTAACCGTTGCCGGAGTGAGCGTGTATCTTTTTTCAACCGTAAGATCGAACCTGTGAAAAACAAAAGAAGAAAAGATGTTGGCTAGTACGATAATCGCAAAGATCAGAACTAAGTAAATAATATTTTGCCTTTTTATTTGTTTCTTTTTTATCATTTCTTTCAATCCACTTCAAACTTCAAACATCAAACTTCAAACTTCAAACTTCAAACATCAAACTTCAAACATTAAACTTTAAACTCCCTACCACTTCCTGCTTTCCAGAACTACTTTTGTGAAATAAATAAACAAAGCGATGATGCTGATAAAATATACCACATCCCGCGTATCAATCACGCCTCGGCTCACAGACCTGTAATGATCACTTATCCCGAGAAATAAAATAAATTCCTGCGTACTTTTGGTAAACACCGAACCGATTGCCTCAAATCCATAATAAAAAAAGAAAGAAAGAATCATGGCAATGATAAATGAAATAATCTGGTTTTGGGTAATGGATGAAGCAAATACCCCGATGGCGACATAAATGCCTGCAAGGAAAAACAAACCTATATAAGACCCCATAATTCCTCCCCTGTCTAAATTTCCAACAGGGTTGCCTAATTTATATACCGTAAAATAATATACTAATGAAGGGAGTAATGAAACCAGAACTAATACCACTCCTGCAAGATATTTTGCCAGGATGATCTGCAGATCGGTGAGCGGCCGGGTGAGCAAAAGGTCAATGGTTCCTGTCTTGCGTTCTTCGGCAAAAAGTCTCATGGTGATTGCCGGGACAAGGAATAAAAAAACCCAGGGAGATATAATAAATAATGTATCCAAGTTGGCATAGCCTCCGTCGAGTATGTTGAATTCGCCGGGGAATATCCACATAAAAAGGCTGTTCACAAACAGAAATACAATAATAACAATGTATCCGGTTAATGAACTGAAAAACTCCCGTATTTCTTTCTTTAATAATATTAACATTCCAACGAATTTTAACGCGGCAAAATTATAAATATTTTTGAGTTTGACAGAGGTTTTTTCAATTCAGTTTCTTCACGGAAGTTACGGTAAGCTGATGTAAAACCATACGGATATTTGTAGTTGCAAAACCGAATGCGCCTTCGGTAAGCGGGATATTCCTGCTTTTATATTCTAATAGTTTTTCTTTGGATGATTCCAGCGTGATAGTATTGCCGTCAACAACCAAATGAATAAGCAGGGCATTATTGAAAAAGGTTTCGGGTAATTTTCTTTTTTCCAGAACTTTTGTTTTTCCATCCTCAATTTTTATCAATTCAATGGATTTTTCTTTTTTGTCAAAATGGATAGTCAGTCTTGCATCGGCGCTTTTCCTGAAGAAAATGTCCACTGAGGCATCTTCGCTTCCTTTGTCTAAGGTGGTGAGAAGATTCAATTCAAAATCCTTCAGTTTGTATTTCGAAAATTCATTATACCTTGTTTTATTATCTTCGTCAAACTGGGCTGTGCCTCCGTCGGTTGAATACCATAGCGCAGGAGCGCCCGGATCGTTTGCATACTGGGTCCACCATGTTGACTCGGCATTCAGGTAATCTGTAAACCAGAAAGAGAGCATCTCATTTTTATCGAATTTTATTTTTTCAGGCTGGCTGATCTTTACGCTTGAAATCGAAAGGCTGTCGAACGATGCCTTGCTTTCTACGGAATAGAAACCGATCTTTCCCCTGCCGGAATATTTTGCGCCTACCGTAAAAAAGCAATTATCATTAAAATAACAGGAAATAATTCCGCCGGAATTCACGGCACAAAGCCTGAACCAATCTTCTTTAATATCAGCGCCGAGCGGTTTTTCCGAAATAATAAACCACCCGAACGGATGCTTGCAGTGATAGGCTAATTGGGCTTTACGCGATTCTTTATGGATACGGAAAAGATAGAAACCGTTTTCCGTTTCATTGAATATTAGCCCGGCACGGCTGTCGTTGTGTTCATCAGAAATTTTAACTTTGGCTTTAACTACAAAATCGGAAAAACTTGAATCGCTTACAGAAATGGCATGAAGCATGTTATCGCTGTTAAACTGGTTCAGGATTCCTTTTTCAAGAAACCATGTGCGTTTATCGTCGCCGCCTGTATTTTGTTTCCATTTTTTAAACCGTTCCACGTTATCAAAATTTTCAAAATACAAAAGTCTGCCTGTATCGTATTTTACAGGAGCAGGAATATCTTCAGCCATTTTATAGTTATACAAAACAGGGATTGCTTTCAATGGATTCAGAACGGCATCAATCTTTTGTTTTTTCAACAGTGTTCGTTCCTCAATCCATTTTTCATACCCGTTTTTCATGATACATATTGAATGATATCCGCAAGGTATATTTTGCAAATTCAAAGGAGTGACCCCTTCCGGTTTTGAATCTATAAATACCGTAGCGCCCTGCGGATCGCTACTGATTTCAACTTGTGTATTTACAGCCGGGTGAGAATCTTTATTACAATTTTTCAAAATATCTTCAAGATAATGCGCCGGAACTGCAAAATTAAAACCTGTTTTACCATACGCCAGGTTTACAACACCGATTACTTTTCCTTTTTCATTAATGAGCGGACCGCCGCTGTTTCCGGGCTTCACCACAGCGTCGAGCTGAATTTTGGTAAGACTGCCGATATCGTCGTGACGCAATGCCGTAATAAAACCTTTTGAAACGGAAATCTCCGGGCCTCTTTGAATCACAGAAAATTCTTCTCCCAGCGGATAACCAAAAACCCAGATGGCTGACGATTCTGTTAATTTCTCAGAAAAATCAGTTTCAAGAAAAGGCATTTGCACTGTGTCTTTAATCGCAAGCAGGACAAGGTCATTTTTTTTATCAACCGCGATGATCGCAGCATCATACGAAATGTGTTGCTCTGTTCCGCTTTCGCTAATCACTTTAATACTTGAAATGATTGATGGAAAACTTAATTCATACGCTGTAATCACAGGTTGTATCACATGATAATTGGTAACCGCGTAACCCGCTTTGCCGATAAAAAAACCGCTGCCTGATGATGAAAGTTCCTCTTTGATGAACGGAAAACTGTGTTTCACTTCTACAAATACCGTTGCCTCTTTTATTTTTTTGATTTCATCAGGAGACAGGTTTTGTGAAATCGCATTATGGCATATAAATAAAACAAAAACAATACCTGAAAAGGCAGATTTTAAAACGGATATATACTTGTTCATTAAAGTTACAGATTAAACAAAATCATCTAAACACAGAACTTTATTGTTATAACGAAAGGTATCGCTGATATTGTATTCGCTGGATTTTATCCCGTCGGTGAAAAATAAATTGATAATGATCTTCCCTTCCTTGTAAAAGATGTGATTCACCCTGTTCACCACAATCTTTGCTTCGGCAATGCTTGTAAGTTCATCCTGGAACAGCGGTGTATTGTTGGGTATGGAATACACCGAATTCACGCCATCGTGCCGGGTAAAAAATTTGTTGAGCGCATAATAATTCTCGTCACACAACGCCGTGGGGATGGATATTTCGAACTTATAATCCTTTTCTATCACAGGGCCGGCATTGCGGATCAGAAATTTGGGAAGGAACATCACTGAATTGAATTTTCCGTTCGTAAGAGTAGGGATTCCATTTGTATTTAACACACCCACGTATTCGAGGTTTGTCCTGCTCAATTTGTTATATGCCATTCTCACCTCGTATTCCTCCATAGCTGTATTCCTGAAATTATAACGTTTGTAAAAACGCTTGTCTGGCGCAATATGCGGGGCATCTTTGCTTTCAGGAATGCTGATGACAAGAACAGTTTTCGCGGGATCATTATCAAACGGAACGCCATATACAAGCAACCCTTCAATATTCCTGTAAATCTTCGATTGAAGCGCGCCCAGCAGCCATGATGGTGAAACTGCGTTGCCGTCAATAAAAGAAAAAGCATCCGCTTTACGGCGTTTCTTTGCAATTCCGAAAATAATGGTTCCTCCAATGGTATTTGCAAAAGCAGAGACTTCAGCGGCAAGCCTGTCTGTGAGCTTTTCATTATCTGCAGAAATATCCGAAGGCAGCTTAAATATTAATTGTATGGTCTCCCCCGCCCTGTTGCGAACCATCTCTTCAAGGTCTTGCTGCGATAATTTAATATTTGGTAAATGGGCTTTCATCTTTTATTTTATCATTGCTATCGGCTCTGTGCCTTCTCAGTGAAACTCTGTGTTATTTTTTAAACACAGAGAACCACAGAGGCTTTCCACAGAGTGACACAGAGAAAAATCCAAAGAATTCATGAATTATTCAGGCTAAAACACTAAGGTTCACAAAAAAATCTTGCTCTAAAATACATATTTTAATTTTATTTCCTATTTTTAAGGTAATTTTTTACAAAACTATGACCAAAAAAAAGACATATAAATCAAAGCCTGCAAAAAAGCAGGAAGCAAAAGAACCGGCTTCTCCGTACAAAGGGATGAAAATTACCTTTTGCTCTTCGTTTGAAGAGATGAATGAACACCAATACATGGACTGGCTGGAACTTACCCCTGAACTAAGGATTGCACAGGCCACTTTCATGGCCGGGCATTTATGGGCAGATACAATTCAGGCAGGAACTAAGACAAGAAAAATCATTTTTAAACAGGCATGAATATTTTTATTGAAGAACACAGGCATTTGCTCACATTGCTTATGAAGGCAGGCGTAGATTTTATCCTGGTGGGCGGCTATGCCGTGATTTATCATGGTTATGTGCGTACCACGGGCGATATGGATATATGGCTCCGACCTGATAATTCAGTAAAAGAAAATTTTTTACCGGTTCTGCACAAACTGGGTTTTCAGAAAGCGGGTATTTCCCAGGTGGCGAAATCCGATTTTTCACAGGCCCAGTCGTTTTATTACGGGGAACCGCCACTGCGAGTTGATTTCCTTACAAAGGTCAGCGGCCTTTCCTTCAGCGAATGTTATAGTAAGGCAGTTTTCCTGCAATTCGGAAAATACAAAATCCCTGTTTTGAATTTTAATGATCTTATTGTGAATAAAATGCTTTCCGATCGCTTACAAGACAAAGCTGATGTGGACGAATTGCAGAAAATTATGAAATTTTAAAAAAGGAAAATATAGGAATGAAGAATTGACCAATCTATTTTGTACATTTCGACTTGCTCAATGCAACGCTTAGCCATTGGTCTATTTCTTTTTGTAAATCTTCCTGTGAAACAGTTTGTCCTAGTGTCCGTTGTTCCCGCCCTTTATCAATACGTTGTTTTTGAAATTCAGAAAGGATATATACATCTTCTGATGCTTTTACTTTTAGTTCTTCGAATTGTGCCATATTACTTATGCGGCATCTTTAAAATTGATAATCTCAAATTCAACGCCCTTTTCAAGTGTTTTTGCGGCTTTATCCAAGAGTAGTCTGGTGGTTTCTTCGGTTAAATAAAAATCACCGCAATTAGGGCAAACCAATGCAGGCACATTTTTAAATACAATGATAACATTGTTCCGCTCCATCGAAAAGGTTACAAAGCCTTGCTCTGTAGTACCATTTTTACAAATTACACATTCCATATTATTGTTTTTTACGTGTTACAAAATCATTTTCCCAGATATCAGACGAAGGCTCATACGCCGTTATAACGATTATTTTGTTTTCGTTTTGATTTTCGCTGCAAACTATATGTAGCGACCTTTCATTGTTCACTGCAAACAAAAGCTTGCTCGGATAAGGCCTGTCATCAGGATATTCATTTACAATTATTCCATTTAGCAAAACGAACTTTACATCTTCCACAGAAATATTTCTCTGAAACATTTGTTTCACTGCATGATTTGAAAATATTATCTTTTTTTCCGGCATGCCTTAATTTTTATTTTTTTTTGTAAATATCGAATATCGAATTCTGAATATCGAATATCGAATATCGAACTTTTTTCCGTTCATTATTCGGTGTTCGGAGTTCATTATTCGTTATTAATTTTCATTTCTTATCTTTATTTTTTTTGTAAATATCGAATTCTGAATATCGAATATCGAAGTTTTTTCCGTTCATTATTCGGTGTTCGGAGTTCATTATTCGTTATTAATTTTCATTTCTTATCTTTATTTTTTTTGTAAATATCGAATTCTGAATATCGAATATCGAACTTTTTTCCGT
>JACREX010000144.1 GCA_016212695.1 Bacteroidia bacterium | reverse complement strand
TCAGTGCATGGATTACTCCACACCACCTTGCGGCTTGCTAATGCTTCGGATTGTTATCCCGCGCATAAGAGATTTCTCACCTGCATTAATATTTCTGCGGACGAGATTCTCTCTGGAACTTTCGGCATTGTTAATTTAGTATAGATAAATCATTGTTCCATTTAAACATTAGGAGTTTAACAGAATAAACCAACATATATTTTGCTTTTGAATAACATTTGCTTTTCCTTCTTAATCGCGCCAAAAAATGTCTAAAAAGACTGTTATATCCTTCCACCGTAAAAGTTTCTTTTTTGGACGTAATATGTTTTTCCTTTGGAATAAATTCCCCATATGCCTTCCAGTAATCAGTACATGCTTTTCCCTTTACTTTTTCCTTAATGCTATCCCAAAGTTTTTCACCCGTTTCAGTTCCTCGTGTGCCAGTTTCACAATTGACGAACCTATGCCCATTTCTATCAACAGCAATCCATATCCAACAGTAGTTTTTTTTGAACCGATGTATGTGTGCATCTCATCAATTTCAATCACTTCAATCTCATCGGCGCTACGTAACTCATCCAAATTTTTTCCAAAACTTTTTATCCAATTAAATACTGCGACATGGCTTACTTTAAGAACCCTTCCAATCGAACGAAAGCCTAATCCCTCCAGATACAAAATTAAGGCATCTCGTTTAACCTTTTCAGATTTACCAACCGTTTCAACAGTAAAGCAATACTTACATTCTTTACACAAGTATCTTTGCTTTTGTTTAACTATACCGTTTTTACAAATGTTGTTGCTTTTGCAACTTGGACAGTTTTCCATAATTATAAAGGATTTAAGGTTAACTGCCGCAAATATATAAATAATCTATACTAAATTAACAATGCCAGCTATTTTAATTGATGCAAAATTAGACGGACAACTTTTTTCAACTGGTTTTTTTCAGATAAGGGCTGATGAAACGAACTTAAACAGCAAATACATTTTTGTAACTATTCACCCCCTATACCGCTATTAGTTGAGGGGCAGGTGCACGGATAGTGAGTTGAAGTGCATCCCAGACATTTTTCTTTTGTTTTTTCAGAGTGGAGATGTAACTGCGAATACGACAGAATATTTCAGCTCCCT
>JACREX010000137.1 GCA_016212695.1 Bacteroidia bacterium | reverse complement strand
TAATAGAGGCATTAAAATTACCGACAAAGAATTAGAAAGTGTCAACTTAAAAAGGAATGAATTTCACGGTGAGTGGAATTACATTATAGATAAAAAGGTATCCACTAAATGACTAATTTATTTCGTTACAATCCCTTAGTGTTTATAAAATCATGAGTTTTTTATTGTGCAGATAGTGAACGGTGATCGGTAATCGGTAATCGGTAATCGGTGAACGGTAATCGGTGATCGGTAATCGGTAATCGGTAATCGGTAATCGGTAATCGGTAATCGGTATTCGGTAATCGGTAATCGGTGATCGGTAATCGGTAATCGGTAATCGGTGATCGGTATTCGGTAATCGGTAATCGGTATTCGGTAATCGGTAATCGGTAATCGGTAATCGGTGATCGGTAATCGGTAATCGGTAATCGGTAATCGGTATTCGGTGATCGGTAAAGTTTTCGGATAAAAATGTATAAAATTCAACTGTGCCAAAATATAATAAAACGGGTAACTCTATTCACAATTCTTCAATCATAAATCGTTAATCAATACCTTGCATGCCGGCAGGCAGGTTCATTATTATTATTCTCCTTCTGTGTGTATTTTAAAATCCCTGAGTTTTACTCCCGGCGTGATATAGCGGTTCCAGAGTTTTGTAAAAGAGGTATAGGTGAAAAGAATATTAATGATTTTTACATGAATAATTTTTATGAATATCCAGTAGACCGGGAAAATCAATATGGTGAGTACACAAAAAACCACGAACATATTCCAGTTTGTTAATGCAACACCGGCAACGGTCAGGAAATAAAAAATCAAAGCAATACGTGTAACCCATGATTGAATGGATTTTTGCGGGCATATATTCATACAACGCATACAACTTTCGCAGGTATATTTCCAATACGGCAACCCGTTGCGTATCTCTATGGCATGGACAGGACAATTGATTTCGCAGATTCTGCAATGGTTGCACTTGTATGAAGAGAATAATGTTTTGGCAAGAAAAAACCTCCCCCAGAAAAGATAAAAGGGCAGAATCCATGAAACGGCGATATCAAACCAAAGCTGTGTCCAGACCGTATAGCGGAAATACCGTTTACCTATGAATACGTTATCGCACATTTTGTTTACAATCCTGTGGCAGCGATCTACCATCTGATTGCAATACCGGCGCAGGTTTGGCGGGCTGAACGAGATCCAACTGTGCGGCATATCCAGGGGCAAAGATCCCCTTATGGAATATCCCTTAAACCAAAAAATAAAAATAGAAAGCCACTGCGCCACTCCTGTCATTCCCGGAAGATAGAACTTCCAGATTTTTGAACCTGCTTTTGTATTTACGAATAAAACATCTGAACCGGGAATACGTGGGAAATTCCATAAGAATTTAAGCATAATCCATGGTGCGGCAAAGCCATGAGTGGGATAGGTAAATGCAAAAAGCGTTTTGCCTTCCGGCGGATCAAGCCTGAAATTTTCCAATTTTTCAAGGGATTGAAAATGCACATTGAGTTTTTCTTTTTCACCGTTTTCTTTTATCCATTTTGCAGCAGAGTAGGCATTCCCCGTGCCTGAAAAATAATAAATATTAAGATTTTGATAGTATGGCATACAAATATTATTAATTGACTACCTCCCAAAATTTAAGTTAATAATTCTATAAACGACAACTGCCCACAAAGGCATGGCTTGGTTTGTATGTTAGGCAGGAATGTTCTACCGGTTACGTTAGCAAATAGAGATTTCATGATATTTC
>JACREX010000009.1 GCA_016212695.1 Bacteroidia bacterium | reverse complement strand
TTATACTTCGACTAAATGAGTTTTCGAAAAAACCAAACTCATTTGCTCAGTATAACTGGATTCTAAATATTTTTACATTCGTAAATCTATTAAGAACCAGTATAAGCAGCGTAACCGTTATTATAAAAAGTTAAAAATAACAAGCAATGGAAAATAATTCGCAGATAATAATTTATACTACCGAAAAAGGCGAAACAAAATTAGAAGTTCGCTTAGAAAACGAAACGGTTTGGCTTACACAAAAACTAATGGCGGAACTGTTTCAAACTACTATTCCGAATATTAATATGCACCTGAAAAATATTTTTGATGAAGGTGAATTAGACCCTAAGTCAACTATTAAGGATTTCTTAATAGTTCGTTTAGAGGGCAACAGGGAGGTAAATCGCAGTATTGAATGAATTTTCATCCTGACCATATTCCATTATTCAAATCCTTGTTCAAAGGCAGGCAGGATGTGTATGCTGTACGTTGGGAAAAAGAAGATAAAAGCGGATACATGCCTGCTTATAAAGTGGACTGGAGCGATTACAACAAACATAAAGCAACCGGAGGGACATTCAAAGATTACACAAAGAAAGAGTATTTACCCTTTAGCGATGAAGCAATAACAAATCATCTTTCAGGCAAAGATACTATCGGTGTTTATCCGCTTTTAGAAGATAACACATCCTGTTTTATTGCAGCAGATTTTGACAAAGAAAATTGGAGAGATACAATTAAACAACTTTATAAAACCTGTACTGACTTTAATATTCCTGCTTATATTGAATGTTCCCGTTCAGGTAATGGCGGGCATTTATGGATTTTCTTCGAAGAAAATTTTCCTGCGGAGCAAAGCCGAAAAATCATGTTTGAGTTGCTACGAGAATCAGGAATTGTATCACATTTCGAGAAAGAACCAAGTTTTGACAGGCTTTTCCCAAACCAGGATTTTCATTCTGGCAAAGCATTAGGTAATTTGATTGCATTACCTTTAAACGGAAAAGCATTTGCAAAAGGTAATTCCTGTTTTCTGAATCCAGAAACATTTGAGCCTTTTCCTGATCAATGGGAATATTTAAAAAATATCCGGAAACTAAAAAAGGAACAATTTTCAAAGTTATATGAAGATTTTTTCAATCAAAAACCAAAAGATATTTTTACTACCACACCAACAGAAAATAATATTTTTGAACTTGAAATTATTATCAGCAATCAGGTTTTCCTGAAACGCATTCAATTAAACAAAAAGCTGATTTCCTTTCTTAGGGATAACCTTAATTTTCTTAATTCAGATTATCTTGTAAAAAAGAATATAGGCAAATCAACTTTTAATTTAGAAAAGTATTTCCGATTGATTGAAGAAACACCAGAAGGAGTGATGATTCCAAGAGGTTTTGTTTCAAATATTGTACAATTTTGCAGAAAAGAAAACATCGCTTTTAAAATAATTGATAACCGCAGAAAACTTGAACCCATTGAAATTGATTCAGAAATAGAATTGTTGCCACATCAGGAAATGGCTCTTGAAAAAATTGCAGATAAAGATTTTGGTGTAATCGTTTCTCCTCCCGGTTCAGGTAAAACAATTATAGGTCTTGAAATCATTGCACAAAAACAGCAACCGGCCTTAATAATTGTACATCGCAAACAGCTTTTTGATCAGTGGATAGACAGAATACAAAGTTTCCTGAAAATACCTAAATCAGAAATTGGACAAATCGGAAATCAGAAATTCAAAATTGGCAAAGAAATCACAATTGCAATGATACAATCGTTAGCAAGAAGTGATAAAATTGAAAAAATTTCAAATCGTTTTGGAATAATAATCGTTGATGAATGCCACCATATTCCGGCAAAATCATTCAGAGAAGCCATTGTGAATTTTAATTCATATTATTTATATGGGCTGACTGCAACACCAAAAAGAAAAAACAATGATGAAAAATTAATTTACATTTATATTGGTAATATTTTATACCATGCTGAGCAGACTGAGCAAATCAAACGGCAGAATAATTCAGCAGAAATAAATATCAGAGAAACAAATTTATTCGCTCCATTTGATTATAAAATTGATAAATACGAAACAATATCACGGATTTTAATTCATGACACCCAGAGAAATTCCCTGATTATCCAAGACATTGAAAGCAATATAAACAGGTTTAAAACAATTTTGATTCTAACAGAAAGAAAGGCGCATGTTGACATTTTAAATTTATATTTAAAAGATAAATTTGAAACAATTACAATTCATGGCGATGATTCAGAGAGTAGTCGCAAAAGCAAGTTGGAACAATTAAAACAGGGGCATTATAAAATTGTTATATCAACAGGTCAGTATTTTGGAGAAGGCGTTGACCTGGATAATTTGGAATGTTTGTTTATCGTTTATCCCTTTGCTTTCCAAGGCAAGCTAATTCAGTACATCGGTAGGATTCAGCGCTCAGGAAAACCTCCAGTGATTTTTGATTACAGGGATTCAAGAATTGATTATTTTGAAAAAATGTATAAGAAGCGTAACCGGTATTATAAAAAACTAAAGAAAATATGAGTAATCAAAATTTAGTGTTATTTGAAAGCAGGCAAGTTCGTAGATATTACGATTATGAAAAAGAGGTATGGTATTTTTCGGTGGTAGATATTGTGCAAGCCCTTACCGATTCTATAAATCCTACAGACTATTTAAAAAAACTCAGAAAAAGAGATTCCGAGTTGGGGCTCTACATAGGGACAAATTGTCCCCAGGTAGAAATGCTTACGCACGATGGGAAAAAAAGGAAAACATTAGGTGGTAATGTTGAGCATATTCTCCGCCTCATCCAATCCATCCCCAGCCCCAAAGCAGAACCCTTTAAGCAATGGTTAGCCAAAGTAGGATATGAACGGATGCTGGTATAAAAGAAAAAGATGAGTTTGCTTTACTCACAAACATCATTCACTTGGAATGGACTGGGCTTACTGTAAAAAAGCACAAAGATTTAAAGGGTTTAAAATCGCAAAACCTCAGAGATCACATGAGTGAAGCGGAACTTATTTTTACCGCCCTTGCAGAACTTTCCACAAGGCAAATTGCCGAAACAGAACAGGCTGAAGGATTACGGCAAAATGCACAGGCAGGTAAAAAAGGCGGAGCAGTAGCCAAAAATGCCCGTAAAGAATTAGAGGCCAAAACAGGGAAAAGTGTTGTAACGGGTGAGAATTTTTTACCTCCTAAAAAAGAAAATAAAAAATTGGAAAAATAAATATGGCAGAATATCAAACACCAAATTGAACAAATGCCATACACCCAAAGCACACGTTAATTAAAAATTTATGTTGTGGAAAATTTCAAAGAATTAATTATTTTGAAAAAATGTTTATACTTCGACTAAATGAGTTTTCGAAAAAGCCAAACTCATTTGCTCAGTATAACTGGATTCTAAATATTTTTACATTCGTAAATCTATTAAGAACCAGTATAAGCAGCGTAACCGGTATTATAAAAAACTTTAAAAAAATATGAGCCCTTACGAATTGCAGCCAAAACAAAATTTTATCCTATATACCACAGCCAATGGTGATGTAAAGTTTGAAGTGTTTATACAGGACGAAACACTTTGGCTTACGCAAAAAATGATGGCTGAACTTTTTGGCGTTAAAGAGCACACCATTACTTACCATTTAAAAGAGATTTTTGAAAGTGGAGAATTAATGGAACAGGCAACTACTCGAAAAATTCGAGTAGTTCGGAATGAAGGCAAACGAAGGATTTAACAGATTTGAGGTTTTAAAAAGTAAAGGGAAAGTTTCTAAAAAGGAAGCCGATGAAAAGGCGTTGAAAGAATATTCTGAGTATAATAAAGTTCAACCCATAGAGTCAGATTTCGATAAAGAAATTAAGAGGTATTTAAAAGAATAAAATAATTTCAGAATATAACGAGCCCATGCTATCGGTAGTTTGTAACGAGTCTCAAATTTTCAAGCCATTTTTAAATTTATACTAAGGAACTAAAATTTAATATTTGTATTTTTGTTGTTATAAAAATTTAAAAGTAAAATGATGAAAAATAAGAAACATAAATTCAATTATTACAGGCTTATTCTGCAATGGACTGTTTTAACGTTATTAGGGTATATGGTCGTTCGCTTATGGACAGACATAGCGTATGAGCCCGATTTTGAAACATATTGCCCTTTCAGCGGCATGCTCGCTTTTTCAAGTCTCCTTGCAAATAATTCGCTTGTCTGCTCTATGACCAGTATGCAGATTGTAATGGGATTTACCCTGATACTTGGAATTATTATTTTCAGTAAATTGTTTTGCGGGTACATCTGCCCTGTAGGTACTGTTACTGAATGGCTCGGAGACATTGGCCGGAAGTTTAAAATGCAGTTTACCCCTAAGGGAATTGCCGATAAAAGTTTGCGAATATTTAAATATGCCCTGCTTTTTTTAACTTTTTATTTTACCATTGAATCAAGCGAACTTTTTTGCAAAAAATTCGATCCATACTATGCTGCTTTTACCGGTTTTTCAGGTGATGTGGATATCATTTTTGCTGTAATTGCACTGGTTATAACAATTATCGGATCTGTTTTTATCCGCCAGGCCTGGTGCAAATATTTTTGTCCGCTTGGCGCAGTTTCAAATCTGTTTACCTATTTTCCCGTGTTTGCCGTGATCTTTGGCATTTACTGGATCGTGCTGCTGGCCGGAACTTCAGTAAGATGGATCATTCCAATGACTGCTGTTATTGCCATTGCCTTCCTGATAGAAGTAATCCGATTGAAAGATGGTATCATTATCCCTCTTTTCAGAATATATAGAAATGATGATACATGCACCAACTGCAAGCATTGCGACAGAGCTTGCCCGCAGGGGATCAACGTATCGAACGGGCCGGTAAAAATCAATCATATTGACTGCAATATGTGTGGCGATTGCATAACCGTATGTCCGCAAAAAGATACGTTGATGATTAACCGGAAAAACCTGAAATGGCTGCCTGCCACTTTAATTGTTGTGCTTGTTGCCGGAGGGATATTCTTAGGAAAAAATACGGAACTTCCCACTGTGAATGAGCAATGGGGTAGCGAAGAACAGATGAAACACGCGGAAATATTTATAAAATCGGGATTGAAAGATATTAAATGTTATGGAAGTTCTATGGCCTTTGTGTCACAAATGCGCGAAGTGAAAGGCATTATCGGGGTAAAAACCTATGTGAATTCGTATACTGTTAAAGTATATTATGATCCTGATAGTATAAATGAAAAAGCTGTAACTGAAGCTATATTTTCTCCGGTAAAATACATGGTACAAACACCCGGGTCGGAAATAGCACAGATGAACTGTACAATGTTTGGTATAGGAAATTTTTTCGATAAATACGATGCATTTTACCTGACAACGCTTCTTGAACAGCAAAAAGGGATTTATGGTTTTGAAACCAGGTATGGTGAGCCGGTTATTGCAACAGTTTATTATGACAATAATGTTCTTAACATCGAAAAAATAAAAGCGACAATAGAATGCAAAGAAGTAATTTTTGAATCATACGGCAATAAAAACACAGCGGCTGTAAATTTTAAAGTGTTATCTATTGATAGAAACACAAAGACAATAACCGGAAACACTTTTTTGCAACAAATGTTCAAACCTTTTCATGAAACTTTTAACAGGTACGAAAAACGGGATACTTCTACACTATCAATTTACGAAATACCTATGGACCAGGCAGCATATCCTCAGTTTAACCAATGGCTGCCATACCTCGAAAGTCATTTGTCTGATGATACCGGAGTGGTGGCGCTTGAAACAAAACTGTCTGATGGATGCCCTGTTGCAAGAATTTATTTTATTAATAACTATACCGACAGTATAAATATTTTCATTTCGCTCAGCAATGATTCGCTGATGGTTAAATACAAAAACGGAGACTACGATAAAATTGAAAATCCGTTTAAATTTTCACGAAAAGGAAAAGTAATTCATAAAGACTAATAAACCTGAAACCTGATATTAATAATTTATCTTTCTTTTCAGACAGCATCTTATGTAAAAAAGACTAAGCCGATTAATTTGCCCATAGTATAAACTTTAAAAAACTATGGGTAAATTTAGAAAATTATCGCATGGTTTCTGCAAATTGTAGTATCCGTATTTTTTAATATTTTTGCAATTTTTGAAAAATTCAATATTATGGATTATAATTTTAAAGCGATAGAAGAAAAGTGGCAAAAATACTGGAAAGAAAAGGAAATTTACAAAGTTGATATTGACCACGGCAAACCTAAATTTTACGTGCTCGATATGTTTCCCTATCCTTCGGGAGCAGGCCTGCATGTGGGGCATCCGCTGGGGTATATTGCATCGGATATTTATTCAAGATTCAAAAGGCTGCAGGGATTCAATGTTCTTCATCCCATGGGTTTTGATGCATTCGGTCTTCCGGCTGAACAATATGCAATTCAGACAGGGCAGCATCCGGCGCTGACAACAGAAAATAATATCAAACGGTACAGGGAGCAGCTTGATAAAATTGGATTTTCTTTTGACTGGAGCCGCGAGGTGAGAACCTGTGATCCGAAATATTATAAATGGACACAATGGGCATTTCTGCAGATGTTCAGGCATTGGTACGACAACAAAACCAACAAGGCCGAACCGATCGGAAATCTTATTGACGAGTTTGAAAAAAACGGAACCAAAAATATTGATGCATCCTGCACCGAACAACTCATTTTTTCTGCAGCAGAATGGAAAAACAAAAGTGAAAAAGAACAGCAGGAAATATTATTAAACTATCGCATTGCGTACCTCGCAGACACGATGGTGAACTGGTGTCCCGCACTGGGAACCGTACTGGCCAACGACGAGGTGAAAGACGGTTTTTCCGTTCGCGGCGGACATCCGGTAGTTCAAAAAGAAATGAAGCAGTGGTCGCTGAGAATATCCGCTTATGCCGGGCGATTGCTTAATGGATTAGACACCATTGACTGGACCGAATCGTTGAAAGAAATGCAGCGTTTCTGGATTGGCAGGTCGGAAGGCGCTGAAATAAATTTCGATATTATCAATACAAACAAAAAACTTTTAATCTTTACCACAAGGCCCGACACAATCTACGGGGCCACCTTCATGGTGCTTGCGCCGGAGCATGAATATGTTGATGAAATCACCACTTCCGAATACAAAAAAGATGTAAATACATATCGTGAAGAAACCAAAAAACGGACAGAACGGGAACGCATGGCTGAAGTGAAAAAAATAAACGGGCAATTTACTGGCGCCTGTGCATTCAACCCTTTCACAAAACAGAATATCCAGATATGGATTAGCGACTATGTGCTGGCAGGATACGGCACGGGCGCTATCATGGCCGTACCTGCGCACGACAGCAGGGATTATGCTTTTGCAAAACATTTCGGATTGCCTATTACTGAAGTCATAGCAGGAGGCGATATTTCGCAGGGAGCATTTGATTCCAAAGACGGGGTCGTAATAAATTCAGAGATCATCAATGGGCTTGTAGCAAAAGATGCCATTGTAAAAATCAATGATGAAATAGAGAAAATGGGAATCGGCAAACGCAAGATCAACTATCGCCTGCGCGATGCCATATTCAGCCGCCAGCGTTACTGGGGCGAACCCTTCCCAATTTATTTCAAGGATGAAATACCGTATCCGGTTGATGAAAAAAATCTTCCTCTTGAATTATCCGAAGTGGATGTTTACCTGCCCACAGAAAAAGGCGAACCCCCGCTGGGAAGGGCGAAGAACTGGAAAAATGCGGACGGCTACCCTTACGAACTGAGCACCATGCCTGGATTTGCAGGTTCATCGGCTTATTACCTGAGATACATGGACCCGCATAATGATAAAGAATTAGTTTCAAAAAAAGCCGATGAATACTGGAGAAATGTGGACTTGTATATCGGGGGCGCAGAGCATGCTACCGGCCATTTGATCTACGCGCGTTTCTGGAATAAATTTTTATTTGATCTCGGGTTGGTTTGTGAAGAGGAACCGTTCAAAAAACTGATAAATCAGGGGATGATACTGGGGGTTTCCGAACTAATACACTCAATAACACCATATTTTTTAAAAGATCAACCCATAACTACTACATACAATTATATTTGGTGTAATGGTATTTATGAAATCAAAGATAAAAATGGGAATAAAATAGATGCTGAAGTATATTATAGCGCGGATATGGCAGACGAAGTGCTTACTAATTTAAATCATCTTGAAGATAAAGACAAAACAAAAATGATAAAATTTAATATTCCAATTTATTGTACTCAAGATCATACATTATTTGATTTTATTAGTTTCAAAAAATGGCGAGGAAATTTTTCTCCTACTTATTCAGTTTTTGTTTGCAAAGACGGATATTGGATAATATCAGGTTATAATGATAAAATTACTAAAGAAAATTGGTATCCCCTTAATCCGAAAAATAATAATTCAGGTAATTTTTTTACAACTCCTATAGTTGAGAAGCTTTCAAAATCAAAACTTAATGTAATTCCACCTGATAATACTTATAATGAAGATGGTTCTATTAAACAAGAAGGAATTATCGAAAAATACGGTGCTGATACTTTGCGTATGTATGAAATGTTTCTTGGCCCGCTTGAACAGGCGAAACCCTGGGACACGAACGGGATCGAAGGTGTACATAAATTCCTGAGGAAACTCTGGAGGCTCTGCCACGGCAAGGAAAATAATTTTTCTGTTTCAGACGGTGAGCCTACAAAAGAAGAACTGAAAATACTCCACAAAACGATTAAAAAAATCAGGGAAGACATTGAAAATTTTTCGTTCAACACTTCTGTGAGCGCATTCATGATTTGCGTGAACGAATTCACAGACCTGAAATGCAGCAAGAAAAAAATCATTGAACCCCTTGTGATAATTCTTTCACCCTTTGCTCCCCATATAGCCGAAGAATTGTGGAATCAGCTCGGGAACAAAGAAAGCATCTGCAATGCAAAATTTCCGGAATATGATGAAAATTACCTGAAAGAAAACACGTTCAATTACCCGGTTTCTTTCAATGGCAAAACCAGGTACAACCTTGAATTACCGATGGGAATCTCTAATGAAGAAATACAGGACACCATATTAAAACACGAATTGTCGCAAAAATGGCTCGACGGGAAAACACCGAAAAAATTCATCATTGTTGCAGGTAAAATAATTAATGTTGTAGTATGATTAAATCACAATTCGCAAATCACATGTTTCGACTTCGCTCAACATGACAATAACCCTAAATCTTAAATCATAAATCACAAATTAAATAAATGTCTTTCATCAGCAAGTCGGTTTTAAAGATAGCAGGGTTGATCTTACTTTTCATGTTAATCATTGCTTCGGCAACGGTGTATTATATTTATGAATATAAAGAGATCACAGATATTATTCCATATACCGAACCTGAGCCAATCATTATCAGGGAATATGGTTTGCCTATAGATTCCTTCAATATAATCCGGGGAAAAGTCAAGGCCGGGCAGAATATTTCAACAATTCTTAATAAACTGAATGTTCCCCCGAAAGTGATAGATAAAATCATCAATTGTTCCGATACGGTTTTTAATCTAAGGAAGATCAAAGCAGGTAAAAAATATGCTGCTTTCTGCACAATGGACAGTTTAATCAAGGTACAGTATTTTGTTTATGAACATTCGCCTGCCGAATTTATCATGTTCAACCTGAACGATACGGTGAATGTTACGCGCGAACAAAAAGAAGTAACGACCATAGAAAAATCTGCCTCGGCAACCATTGAGTCGTCGCTCTGGAAAACTATGGAAGAAAATGATATTAATATTGAAGTTGCCGTGAAATTATCGGAAATCTATGCATGGACCATAGATTTTTTTGATCTGAAAAAAAGCGATTCGTTCAAAGTGATCTATGAAGAGCAGTTTGCCGATTCAGCGCCGATGGGCGTTTCAAAAATAGCGGCTGCCTGTTTCAATCACCGGGGAAAAAATTATTATGCCATTCCTTTTTTGCAAAATGATGTTGTTGTATTTTTTGATGATAATGGCAACAGCCTGCGCAAAGCATTTCTTAAGGCTCCGATGAAATTTTCAAGGATAACTTCAAAATTCACGAGTTCGCGTTTTCATCCGGTATTAAAAATATACACGTCGCATTTTGGCATTGATTATGCGGCGCCCGTGGGCTCTCCTGTTCACACGATCGGCAATGGAAAAATAATAATGGCCGTGTATGACAGCGGCGCTGGGAATATCATAAAAATTAAACATAATAACGGGTACATCACTTCGTATATGCACCTGTCGGGTTTCCGGAAAGGAATAAAAATAGGGGCGAACGTCTCGCAGGGCGATGTAATAGGCTATGTGGGTTCAACCGGCCTTTCCACAGGCCCGCATCTCGATTTCAGCGTGTTTAAAAACGGCGTGCCCGTCAATCCGTTGAAAATGGAATCGCCGGCTGCCGATCCGGTAAAAAAATCCGATAGCGTTGCTTTTGAATTATTAAAAAGGAAATTGAAAAAGCAGTTGGATAGAATTAAAATATAGATGATACTTTTTTGTATCTTTGCTCAGCATCAAATTTTAATTATTCAGAATTATGAACCCAGCAAAGCATTCTCATGAAGACCATATGAGCGGGGTAACCAAAACAACAAAAAAGGTAAAATACTCCGATATAAAACTGAACTACAAAATCTGGCTCGAGAGCGATACCGGGAATGGCATTTTAGGCGACGGGAAATGGCTGCTTTTGAAAGCTATTGCGAAAGAGGGTTCGCTCACTGCCGCCACCGAAGCGCTGAACCTGAGCTACAGAAAAACATGGAACAACCTTAAAAAAATTGAAAAAATGTTAGGCTTTCCCATTCTCGAAAAAACCCGTGGAGGAAAAGACGGAGGGAGCACGGCGCTTACTGCAGAAGGGAAAAAACTTGTAAGAACCTTCGATAAATTCCATTCGGATTTTGATGAAAAAATCAACAAGGCATTTGAAAAATTCCTGAAAGAACTCACTGTATAATTAAGTGAAAAGTGGAAAGCTGAAAGTGGAAAGCTATATTTTATTGGCTTTATGTTTTTAATTTTTGACTTTAATCTGATTCTGTTTGCTGATGAATAAATTGGACCTGCTAAAAAAATTTCTTCCCGGATTTATTCCGCTCATCGTATTTATTATTGCCGATGAAATATGGGGAACAACCATTGGTTTAATAGTCGCCGTAGCGTTTGGAATCGGGCAGTTTGCCTTTACATATATAAAAGAAAAAATCGTTGACAAATTTGTTTTGTTTGACACAGTTTTAATAGTTGCGCTGGGTCTTATTTCTTTTCTGCTCGACAACGATGTTTTCTTCAAGCTGAAACCAGCATTAATAGGCGTTATTCTGTGCGCCATCCTGGGATTATCGGCATTCTCCCCACTGAACATCATGGGAAAAATGACGCAGCGGTATATGAAAGACATGAGTATTAATGAAGCCCAACTGAAGCAATTCAACCGCAGCATCAAAATTCTTTTTTTCATTTTTTCAATTCACACCCTGCTTGTTTTTTATTCGGCTTTTTATATGTCGAAAGAAGCATGGGTCTTTATCAGCACCGGGCTTTTTTACATCATCTTCGGGGCATATTTTCTTTTTGAAATTTTGTATCAAAAGATAAAGATCAGGAAAAATGTTGCAAATGAAGAGTGGCTGCCTGTTGTTGACGAAGATGGCAAAGTGCTTGGAAAAGCCACGCGTACGGCATGCCATCAGAATAAAGAATTACTGCATCCTGTGGTGCATTTGCACATTATAAATAATAATAAAAAAATATTCCTGCAGAAGCGGCCCATGTCAAAACTTATCCAGCCGGGTAAATGGGACACTGCCGTAGGCGGCCATATTTCCGTTAACGAAACCCTCGAAATCGCGCTTAAAAGAGAAGCCTTTGAAGAAACCGGCATAAAAAATTTTTCGGCAAATTTAATTTCAAAATACAAATGGGTTTCCGATGTGGAATCAGAACTTATATTTATGTTTGCCACCCGCAATGCAAAAGATATCACTACTAATCCCGTTGAAGTGGATGAGGGGAAATTCTGGTCATTAAAAGAAATTAATGATAATCTCGGGAAAAATATTTTTACTCCCAATTTTGAGCATGAATTCAGGATCCTTGCCGATGTAATGCATTTCAAGATTTTTAAATAAAATGTAACAATTTAATCCATTCAATTACACCTCCATAAAAGTTACTTTCGATATATCGCATCTTGCAAAAGGAGTTTACATGGTAAAAGTGAATGATTATAATTTGCTAAAGATGGAGAAAATAATCATAAAATAGAATTGTGAATTGTTTTTGACTTCAAAGCATTCGTTTTAAAATTACTTTAATATTTTTGTCAGGATTAAATTTTTCCCGATGTTCAGATTTTTTATAATTATAAGTTTTCTTGTTTATTTAGATCGCCCTCCTTTTATTACTTCAATATTTGCTCTGGGTCAGAAACAAGAAAGTTCTATTGAGGAAAATATGATTTTAGTCGAAGGCGGCACATTCCAGATGGGACAAAACGATCCGAATATTGCATGCGGCGAATGTACTAAAGATGAACAACCCATTCATAAGGTTACTGTCAGCAACTTTTATATAGGGAAATATGAAGTTACACAGAAGGAATGGATTGAGATAATGGGCGGTGAAAATCCGAGTTACGGCGAGGAATGCGCCGATTGCCCGGTGGATGGAGTTTCATGGATTGATGTTCAGATGTTCATTAAAAAACTGAATGAAAAAACAGGGAAAAATTTCAGGCTTCCAACAGAAGTTGAATGGGAATTTGCGGCAAGGGGGGGAAATAAAAGCCAGAATTTAAAATTTAGCGGAAGTAATACTGCTTCTGATGTTGCATGGTACAGCCTTAAAACTGATAAAAAAATTCATCCTGTTGGCCAGAAAAAACCGAATGAACTCGGATTATTCGACATGAGCGGGAATGTGTGGGAGTGGTGCAACGATTTTTATGATGGCAATTACTACAGTAACAGCCCTGCTTCAAATCCTAAAGGGCCTGATAAAGGAAAAGACAGGGTTCTGAGAGGAGGTTCATGGTATAGCCAGTCGAATGACATCCGGATTGCCACCCGTTATAGGTTTTTCCCAAACTTTCGGACAAACGCTAACGGATTCCGTCTTGTATTGCCAATTTAACCATCCGAATTAATAACATCCTGAAGGTTAGCGTATTAATTCTTTCACTGATGAGCACAGCGTTTGGTTTAGATTAAAGTTGTTGATTAATTGTTGAAAAAATAGAAAAATAATTGTCAACACGTTTGTTTTTTTAAATAAAAGCAATACCTTTGCAACCCATTTTAAATAAAATTTAATAAAACAAGAAAAAGTATTGATATGCCTACAATACAGCAATTAGTCAGAAAGGGAAGAGCTGAACTTCCTGTTAAGAGTAAAGCGCCAGCGCTGAATTCCTGTCCGCAGAGAAGAGGTGTTTGCACCAGAGTCTATACTACAACTCCAAAGAAACCCAACTCTGCTATGAGAAAAGTTGCCAGGGTAAGGTTAACCAACAGTATCGAAGTTACCGCTTATATTCCTGGCGAAGGCCACAATCTTCAGGAGCACTCTATTGTCATGATCAGGGGAGGAAGGGTTAAAGATTTGCCCGGAGTTCGTTATCATATTATCAGGGGAGCGCTTGATACATCTGGCGTTGAAGGCAGAAAGCAGCGCCGTTCAAAATACGGGGCCAAGAGGCCCAAAGTGTCTAAAACCGCTGCTGCTGCAAAAAAATAAATTAGTAACAAAGTCAAGGATTAAATAATTATGAGAAAAAACAAAGCAAAACGCAGAATGTTGTTACCAGACCCAAAATTCAATGATATTTTGGTAACAAGATTTGTAAATGACCTTATGCTCAGAGGTAAAAAAAGTATTTCTTACACGATATTCTATGAGGCTTTGGATATCGTTGGAGAAAAAATGAAGGACAAAGGCTTTACAGCGCTTGAAATCTGGAAAAAAGCGCTTCAGAATATCACTCCTTCGGTAGAAGTAAAAAGCCGAAGAATTGGCGGTGCAACATTTCAGGTACCTACAGAGTTAAGGCCCGACAGAAGAGTTTCCGTAAGCAATAAGTGGCTCATTGAGTATGCCCGGTCAAGAGGCGGAAGATCGATGAAAGAAAAACTTGCCGCTGAGATTATGGCTGCTTATAACGAAGAAGGCGGCGCTTACAAGAAGAAAGAAGACACGCACAGAATGGCAGATGCCAACAAGGCATTTTCCCACTTTAAATTTTAAACAGATATTCGGTAACAGAAATGAGTCTTGATCTCAGATATACAAGGAACATCGGCATAATGGCGCACATTGATGCCGGCAAGACTACTACTACCGAACGGATACTTTATTATACCGGTATCAATCATCGTATCGGCGAAGTTGATGAAGGTACGGCTACCATGGACTGGATGGTTCAGGAACAGGAGCGCGGGATCACTATCACTTCTGCCGCTACTACTACTTTTTGGAACTGGAATGGCAACCAATACAAGATTAATATCATTGATACACCCGGACATGTTGATTTTACGGTTGAAGTAGAAAGATCATTGAGAGTGCTCGACGGCGCAATCACTGTATTTTGTGCAGTGGGCGGCGTTCAGCCACAGTCAGAAACGGTTTGGAGACAGGCTGATAAATACAATGTTCCCAGGATTGCATTTGTGAATAAGATGGACCGGTCCGGAGCCGATTTTTTCAGTGTTGTCAATCAGATAAGTACAAAACTCGGCGCTAATCCTGTTCCTTTTCAGATACCCATCGGGGTTGAAGAATCTTTTATAGGTGTAGTAGATTTGATTAACAGGCAGGCCATTACCTGGAATGAAGACGATTTGGGCGTTAACTATAATGTTATTGAAATTCCGGACGACCTTAAAGAGATGACCGAAGAGTGGCGCGAGAAGCTTGTTGAAAAAGTGATTGAGACAGATGATGCCATCATGGAAAAATTTTTTGAAAACAGGAATAATATTACAGTTGATGAATTCCTTGTTGCAGCAAGAAACGCCACTATCAGTAGAAAAATTATTCCCGTTTTCTGCGGCGCTGCCTTCAGGAACAAAGGTATCCAGAAATTATTGGATGCAATCGCCTGTTTATTGCCAAGCCCTGTTGATATTGGCGCTATAAAGGGCATAGATCCGAAAGCTGAAAAAGAAATTGAAAGAAAACCGGAAGTCAGCGAGCCATTCTGCGGGTTGGCATTTAAAATTGCAACCGATCCCTTTGTAGGCCGGCTGGCATTTATCAGGGTGTATTCCGGTGCCGTTTCTGAAGGCACCTATATATATAATGTAAGAACAGATAGAAAAGAAAGAATTTCCCGTTTATTCCAGATGCATGCAAACAAACAGATTCCGAAAGAAATTATTGAGGCGGGCGATATTTGCGCTGTTGCCGGATTCAAGGATATTCGCACAGGCGATTCTCTTACAGATGAAAAACATCCTGTGTTATTGGAAACAATAAATTTCCCGTTACCCGTTTTAGGTATTGCCATTGAACCAATCACCCAGGCAGATTTTGATAAATTAAGCCATGCCTTATCCAAACTCACAGAAGAAGATCCTACATTTACAGTCAGAGTAGATGAAAATACAGGTCAGACGTTGATGAGCGGGATGGGTGAACTTCATCTGGAGATTCTTGTTGACCGGCTCAAAAGGGAATTTAATGTGGAATGCAATCAGGGAACACCCCAGGTAGCATACAAAGAAGCCATAACAAGCATAGTTGAACACAGGGAAATTTTTAAAAAACAGACGGGCGGCAGAGGAAGATTTGCAGATATATCAGTGAAAATTTCCCCTGCAGATAAAGGAACAAGAGGATTACAATTTATCAATGAAATTAAAGGGGGAGTTATCCCCAAAGAATATATAGCGGCTGTTGAAAAGGGCTTTAAAGAAGGGTTATCAAACGGACCATTGAGCGGTTACCCTTTTGAAAGTTTAAAAGTCACATTACTTGATGGTTCCACACACCCTGTAGACTCAGATGCTTTATCGTTCGAAATAGCAGCAAAAATTGCGCTTAAAGAAGCATCCAGAAAAGCAGATCCGGTACTTCTTGAACCGGTAATGAAAGCTGAAGTTATTACTCCCGAAGAATATATGGGCGATGTGATTGCTGACTTTAACCGCAGAAGAGGCCAGATATTGGGTATGGAAGAGAGCAAAGGTAAAGCAAGGGTTATAAAAGCATTGGTTCCCCTGGCAGAAACATTCGGTTATATCACCGTTCTTAGGACAATAACTTCAGGGAGAGCTTCATCAAGTCTTGAAGTATCTCATTATGCACAGGTACCCGAAGAGGTTGCAGAAAAAATATTCCATTTATTTTTATATAGATTTTAGTTATAAATACTATGAGTCAAAAGATTAGAATAAAGTTAAAATCTTACGATCACAATTTAGTGGATAAATCTGCTGAAAAGATTGTAAAAACAGTGAAATCAACAGGCGCTGTGGTAAACGGCCCGATTCCGTTACCCACTCATAACAGGATTTTCACTGTAAACCGATCAACTTTTGTTAACAAAAAAGCAAGAGAACAATTCGAACTTTCTTCATACAAAAGGTTGCTCGATATATACAGCACCACGGCAAATACAATAGATGCCCTGATGAAGTTGGAATTACCCAGTGGCGTTGAAGTGGAAATAAAAGTTTGATAAGATTTTGATAAATCGTAAATATAAAAAAGTATGCAAGGTATTATTGGGAAAAAAGTTGGAATGACTTCCATTTACAATGAGGATGGTAAAAATATTCCATGTACTGTAATAGAAGCAGGCCCTTGTGTCGTTACTCAGGTAAAAACTGTTGAAAAGGATGGTTATGACGCTATCCAGATCGGTTTTGAGGATGTCAAAGAAAAGCACTCAAATAAACCGCTTTTAGGGCATTTCAAAAAAGCGGCAACAGTACCCAAGGCGAAATTGGCTGAATTCACTGGTTTTGGTAACGAAAAAAAATTGGGAGATAAAATCACGGTTGATATTTTTACTGAAGGCGAATTTGTTGATGTTATCGGGAAGTCCAAGGGAAAAGGATTTCAGGGTGTAGTTAAAAGATATGGGTTCAGCGGAGTCGGAGCATCTACACATGGACAGCACAACAGGCTGAGAGCGCCCGGTTCATTAGGAGGATCATCATGGCCATCCAGGGTTCTTAAAGGCATGAGAATGGCCGGAAGAACCGGTGGAAACAATGTGAAGTTTTTAAGTTTACGGCTTTTGAAAGTAATACCTGAAAATAATTTATTGTTAGTTAAAGGCCAGGTGCCTGGATCTAAAGGTTCATATTTAATTATTAAAAAGTAATGGAACTATTTGTTTACAACAAAGCAGGAGAAGATACCGGAAAAAGAATCGAGCTGAATGATTCGATTTTCGGAATTGAGCCCAATGACCATGCCATATATCTTGATGTAAAGCAACACATGGCAAATAAACGTCAGGGCACTCATAAAACTAAAGAGAAAAGCGAAGTATCCGGCAGTACCCGAAAAATCAAAAGGCAAAAAGGTACCGGCGGAGCGCGTGCAGGAAGCGCCAAATCACCCATATTTGTCGGAGGAGGTAGAACTTTTGGCCCGAAGCCGAGAGATTACAGCTTCAAGTTGAATAAAAAAGTAAAGCATCTGGCGCGCAAATCGGCTTTAACTTATAAAGCAAAAAACAATGAGATTATCATTCTTGAAGATTTCAACCTGGAACAGCCAAAAACCAAGGAATTCCTTGCTCTGAAAAATAATTTGAAGATTCATGATAAAAAGTTGCTTTTTATTTTAGCGGAACCAAATAATAATATATATTTGTCGTCTCGAAATTTACAGGACTCTAAGGTTGTAACGATTTCAGAATTAAATACTTACGACATCCTGAGTTCATCAACTTTATTGTTCGCCGAGCGTTCAATTGACGTTTTAGAAAAAACCTTTGGAATTTAATAGCAATGGATAATATATTAATCAGACCTATTGTAACAGAAAAAATGACGATTCAGGGCGATAAATTAAATCGCTATGCAGTGATTGTCGAAAAGAACTCGAACAAGCTTCAGATAAAGAAAGCCGTTCAGGATATGTATGGCGTTACGGTCATTTCGATTAACACATTGAGATATGGCGGTAAGCAGAAAAGCAGATATTCTAAAACCGGTATAGTTTCCGGAAAGACAAATTCTTTTAAGAAGGCTATTATTACATTGGCAGCAGGTGATAAAATTGATTTCTTTAGCAATATATAAGTAAAATGGCAGTAAGAAAATTAAATCCGGTAACACCGGGTCAGAGATACAGAACGATCAGTACTTTCGATGAGATTACAAAAACAACTCCCGAAAAGTCCCTGGTAAAAGCGATCCGAAAAACCGGCGGCAGAAATAACTCCGGAAAAATGACCATGCGATACCTCGGAGGCGGTCATAAAAGAAGCTACCGGATTATTGATTTTTTAAGAGAAAAAGATAGTATTCCGGCAACTGTTAAATCGATTGAGTATGATCCCAACAGGACAGCGCGAATCGCCCTGTTAGTATATACCGACGGTGAGAAAAGATATATCATAGCGCCTGCAGGATTACAAATCGGACAAAAATTATTATCCGGGATTAATGTAGCTCCTGAAATTGGAAATGCTTTGTTTTTATCGGATATTCCACTTGGTATTATTGTTCACAATATAGAACAAAGACCCGGTCAGGGCGCCAAGATAGCAAGAAGTGCCGGTTCGTTTGCACAACTTACTTCAAGAGAAGGAAAATATGCGGTATTAAGAATGCCCTCAGGTGAATTACGGAAAGTTCTTGTTAAATGCAAAGCAACCATTGGCACAGTTTCGAATGCTGATCATGGCCTTGAAAAATCAGGGAAAGCCGGTCGTACAAGATGGTTGGGCAGACGGCCGAGAAACAGGGGCGTTGCCATGAACCCGGTTGATCATCCCATGGGCGGGGGCGAAGGCCGTGCTTCTGGAGGACATCCTAGATCGAGAAAAGGATTGCTGGCCAAAGGCTACAAGACAAGAAAACCCAAGAAAGAATCAAACAAATATATCGTTGAAAGAAGAAAAAAATAGTTTGAATAATTAGCTACAAAATTATGAGCAGATCGTTAAAAAAAGGTCCTTTTATTGACATAAAATTAGAGAAAAAAGTATTGGCGATGAATACGTCCAAGAAAAAAACCGTTATTAAAACCTGGGCGCGCCGGTCTATGATTTCTCCCGATTTTGTAGGTCATACAATAGCAGTACATAACGGAAATAAATTTGTTCCGGTTTATATTACTGAAAATATGGTCGGGCATAAATTAGGCGAATTTGCCTATACCCGTACCTTCAGAGGTCATTCAGGGCATAAAAAAGCGGAAACTTCACAATAAAACGCAGTAATAATGGGCGCAAGAAAAAGAAACAGGGCAGAGCAATTAAAAGAAGAACGGAAGCAGAAAACCTTCGCTATTCTGCGTAATTGCCAAACATCTCCCCGTAAAATGAGATTGGTTGCCGACCTGATAAGAAACGTAGAAGTCAATAAAGCTCTCGGGATATTAAAATACCATCCAAAGGAAGCATCAGGGAGGCTTGAAAAGCTTTTATTATCGGCAATAGCCAACTGGCAGCAAAAAAATGAAGGGGTAAGAATAGAAGACAGCAACCTTTATATAAAGGAAATTTTTGTTGATTCTGCAAGAATGTTGAAACGACTGAGGCCGGCTCCTCAGGGCAGGGGCTACAGGATCAGGAAAAGATCAAATCATGTGACTTTAATTTTAGATAGTAAAATAAACGAAACACAAACCGAATAAAATAGATGGGACAAAAGGTTAATCCAATAGCAAACAGATTAGGAATCATCAACGGATGGGATTCCAACTGGTTTGGCGGTAAGTATTATGCCGACAAACTGATTGAAGACAACAGGATCAGAAAGTATTTAAATACCCGTTTGGCAAAGGCAAGCATTTCAAAAATTATTATTGAACGCTCTTTGAAACTTATAACGATAACCGTAAATACGGCAAGACCTGGTGTAATCATTGGAAAAGGCGGGCAGGAAGTTGATAAGCTAAAGGAAGAACTTAAAAAATTAACCCATAAAGAAGTTCAGATAAATATATTTGAAATTAAACGTCCGGAATTAGATGCAGTTCTTGTTGCCAGCAATATTGCACGGCAGATCGAAGGAAAGATCGCTTACCGCAGGGCTATCAAAATGGCTATTGCATCAACCATGAGAATGGGCGCCGAAGGAATTAAAATCGGAATATCCGGCAGGCTAAACGGGGCTGAAATGGCCCGGCGCGAGTCTTTTAAAGACGGCAGAATTCCACTGCATACATTACGGGCCGATATTGATTATTGCAAAGATGAAGCATTAACCAAAGTGGGTTTGCTTGGCGTTAAGGTATGGATATGTAAAGGCGAAGTATACGGAAAACGCGACTTGTCTCCCAATATTGGCGGAAAAGAAGTGAAGTCAAGAGGCGGCATGATGAATAAAAAGAAAAAAGATAAAAGATAATATAATTATTAAGATTTTTTAGAATGTTACAGCCAAAAAAACAAAAATACAGGAAGCAGCAGAAAGGGAAGATGAAAGGGAATGCACAGAGCGGAAATTCTCTTGCATTCGGATCGTTTGGCATTAAATCGCTGGAAACTTGCTGGATCACTGCAAGGCAGATAGAAGCTGCGCGTCAGGCGCTCACCCGTTATATGAAACGTGAAGGCCAGATATGGATCAGGATATATCCTGACAAACCTATAACCAAAAAGCCTGCAGAAGTGAGAATGGGAAAAGGGAAAGGCGCGCCCGAAATGTTTGTTGCAAGGGTGACTCCGGGCAGAATGCTTTTTGAAGCAGAAGGCGTTCCGGTAGCAGTGGCAAAAGAAGCTTTACGGCTTGCCGCACAAAAATTACCTGTTATAACCAAGTTTATTGTCAGGCCCGATTATGAATACGCACAAACATCAATATAATACTATCAGAAGATGAAAACGGCTGAAATAAAAGAGTTAACGACTCCCGAATTAAAAGAAAGAATTGACGATACAAAGACGTTGTTGGTTCGTCTTAAATTCAATCATGCGGTATCTCCATTAGAAAATCCGATGAAGATTAAAAAAACGCGCAGGATCATTGCCCGGATGAAAACGGAATTTAAAAAAAGAGAATTAAATAAGAAATAGTTTAATACATGGAAACAAGAAATTTCAGAAAAGAAAAAATTGGTGTTGTTGTCAGTAATAAAATGGATAAGACCATTGTTGTTGCTGTGAAAAGAAGGGTTAAACATGCAAAATACGGCAAGTTTATAAACAGAACCAAAAAGCTTTATGCACACGATGAGGGCAATGCCTGTGATATCGGCGACACTGTAAAAGTTACAGAAACGCGTCCGATGAGCAAGCAAAAAAACTGGAGATTAGTCGAAATTATAGAAAAAGTTAAATAACAATGATACAGCAAGAGTCAAAATTAATAGTCGCTGACAATAGCGGGGCAAAAGAAGTACTCTGCATCAGGGTGCTTGGCGGCACGAAGAGAAGGTATGCCTCTGTAGGCGATAAAATTATTGTCACTGTAAAAACCGCTTTGCCTGCCAGTGAAGTAAAAAAAGGCACCGTTACAAAAGCAGTTGTTGTAAGAACCAAAAAAGAAGTTAAAAGACCCGACGGCTCTTACATCCGGTTTGATGATAATGCCGTGGTGCTGCTTAATCCGACAGATGAAATCAGGGGTACCCGTATTTTTGGCCCTGTAGCAAGAGAATTGAGAGAAAAGCAGTATATGAAAATTGTTTCTCTTGCACCGGAAGTATTATAAGAATTATAAATTATTGCGAACTTTGCGTCAGCGTTTATCCTGACAAAGGAAGGACGTGAAAAAAAAGATGTTGAATTACAAATTATGAAAAGAAAATTACACATAAAAAAAGGAGATACTGTAATTGTTACTGCAGGCGACTCCAAAGGCCAACAGGGAAAAGTTTTAGAAATTATTACAAAGACCGAAAAAGCGATTGTGGAAGGCGTGAACTTGGTATCCAAACACACAAAACCCAATGCATCGCATCCGCAGGGAGGTATTGTAAAGAAAGAAGCTCCCATTCATATTTCAAATTTAATGCTGGTAGATCCGGCCAGCGGCAAACCAACCCGGATCGGGAAAAAATTAAATAAAGACAATAAATTAGTCAGATATTCCAAAAAATCAGGTGAGGAGATTAAATAATGAACTACGTTCCAACTCTTAAAAAGAAATACAGAGAAGAAATAGTGCCTGCATTAAAAAAGGAATTTAATTATTCCAGCGTAATGCAAGTTCCAAGATTAGAAAAAATTATCATTAATCAGGGAGTAGGCCAGGCAATTGCTGATAAAAAACTGATCGAAGCGGCTTTGACAGAATTGTCAACCATTTCAGGACAGAAATCTGTTACCACTCTTTCGAAAAAAGATATTTCTAATTTTAAATTGAGAAAACATATGCCTATCGGCGTTAAAGTAACGCTGAGAAAAGACAGGATGTATGAATTCCTTGAAAGGCTGATCTGCGTTTCATTGCCCCGTATCCGTGATTTCAGGGGCGTTGAATATAAATTCGACGGCTGCGGGAATTATACGCTGGGTATTTCAGAACAGATTATTTTCCCGGAAATAGATATTGATAAAATACACAAGATGATGGGTATGAATATAACCTTTGTTACCAATGCCGGAAGCGATGAAGAAGGTTATGCCTTATTAAAAGAATTCGGTATCCCGTTTAAAAATATTAAAAAGAATTAATGTATGGCAAAAGAATCCTTAAAAGCGCGTGAAGTAAAAAGATTAAAACTCGTTCAGAAATATGCTGCCAAGAGAGCCGAACTTAAGGCTGCCGGCAATTATATTGCATTAAGCAAACTGCCGCGTAATTCTTCGCCGGTACGTTTACACAACCGTTGCAAATTATCCGGAAGGTCCAAAGGATATATGAGACAATTCGGTCTCAGCAGGATCGCTTTTAGGGAAATGGCTTCTTTCGGATTAATCCCCGGTATTAAAAAAGCAAGTTGGTAAAATTTATTAATACAATGTTAAAATGACAGATCCAATTTCAGATTACTTAACCAGGTTACGTAACGCAATAAAAGCAAAACATAAAATTGTTGAAATACCTTCTTCCAGGCTGAAGAAAGAAATAACAAAAGTGTTGTTTGATAAAGGTTATATTTTGAATTATAAATTCGAAGAGGGCGAAGGGCAACTTCAGGGGAATATTAAGATCGCTCTTAAATATCATCCTGTAACAAAGATACCGGCTATTAAAACGATAAAGAGAATCAGCCGGCCCGGCCTGAGAAAATATACGGGTATTGATACCATGCCAAGAGTTTTGAACGGATTGGGTATCGCTATACTTTCCACATCTCATGGCGTTATAACCGATAAAGAAGCAAAGGCTAAGAATATCGGGGGTGAAGTATTATGTTATGTGTACTAAAAAAATGATATAAAATGTCACGAATCGGAAAATTACCCATAGAGATACCCAAAGGTGTTACTATTAATGTAAGTAACGGTAATGTAGTTGTGAAGGGACCTATGGGAGAATTGTCGCAACAAATACACGATATCGTTGTTACTGCAGATGACAATAAAATTATCCTTTCAAGACCCAGCGAATCTATACGGCATAAATCCCTGCATGGCTTATACAGGGCGCTTATCAGCAACATGGTCGTGGGCGTTTCCAAAGGATACACTATTGAGCAGGAATTGGTAGGCGTCGGCTATAAAGCGGATGCAAAAGGCCAGATGCTTGAACTTTCATTGGGATATTCGCACCAGATATTATTTGAATTACCGAAGGAAATCATTGTTACAACAAGACAGGAAAGGAGAGCGAATCCGATCATCACACTGAAAAGCGCAGACAAACAACTGATCGGGCATGTTGCCGCTAAAATCAGGTCGCTGCGGCCACCGGAACCTTACAAGGGCAAAGGTATTAAATTTGTCGGCGAGGTACTGAGGAGAAAGGCCGGTAAATCTGCAAGTACAAGCGCTGCTGCTAAATAATTTTAAAATATTACAAAAATGGCATTGACAAAGACAGAAAGAAGATTAAGAATTAAAATGAGAATCAGGAAGCTTGTTTCCGGGACGCACGACAAGCCGCGTATGTCTGTGTTCAGAAGCAACAAGCAGATATCCGTTCAATTGGTTGATGATAAAAACGGGAATACCCTGATCGCTGCATCTTCGTTGGAAAAAGAAATCAGCGAGAAAAAAGGTATTAAGAAAATCGAACAGGCATCGCTGGTCGGGAAATTAATTGCAAAAAAAGCTATTGAAAAAGGAATAACAGCAGTTACATTCGACAGGGGGGGGTATTTATATCACGGAAGAGTAAAATCTCTGGCTGATGCAGCAAGAGAAGGTGGTTTAAAATTTTAAGAAATTATGACAGCAAACACCAGCATAAGAAAAGTTAAAACAAGCGACCTGGAATTAAAAGATCGTTTGGTAAGCATTCAGCGTGTAACTAAAGTGACCAAAGGAGGCAGAACGTTTAGTTTTTCCGCTATTGTCGTTGTGGGTAATGAAAACGGCATCGTAGGTTACGGGCTTGGAAAAGCTAATGAAGTAACTACCGCCATTGCCAAAGGAGTTGAAGATGCAAAGAAAAATCTTGTAAAAGTAAATATTTTCAAAGGCACGATTCCTCATGAGCAAACCTCAAAATTCGGAGGCGCAGAAGTATTTATCAAACCCGCTTCTCACGGAACGGGCGTAAAGGCCGGCGGCGCTATGCGCGCTGTTTTAGAAAGCGTAGGCATTACAGACGTTCTGGCAAAATCAAAAGGATCTTCAAACCCTCACAATCTTGTTAAAGCGACTATGGTTGCTTTGATGGAATTAAGAGATCCTTACACTGTGGCGCTGAACCGCGGTATTACAATTGATAAAGTATTTAAAGGATAATTTTTTACAATAATGGCTAAGTTAAAAATAACCCAGGTAAAAAGCAAAATCGGAAGTTCACAGAGGCAAAAGAACACTCTCGAAGCCCTTGGATTGGGCCGTGTAAACAGTTCGACCGTTAAAGAGAACTCTCCGCAGATATTGGGAATGGTTGAAAAAGTAAGGCATTTAATAATTATAGAAGAAATTAAATAATCGGCGATTTTATGGATTTAAGTAATTTAAAACCGGCAGAAGGCTCTGTAAAAAAAGAGAAGAAAAGACTTGGAAGAGGAGAAGGTTCCGGTAAGGGCGGCACATCTGCAAAAGGGAATAAAGGCGCTCAGTCTAGAGCCGGATATTCCATGAAGATCGGTCACGAAGGAGGTCAGATGCCTATTCACCGTGCGTTACCAAAATTTGGTTTCAAAAATTTTACCCGGAAAGAATTCAAAGCGATCAATCTGAAAGACCTTCAGTTTATAGCGGAAAAGCATAACCTGACATCCGTTGACCCTCATGTTTTAGCTGAATTTGGCCTGATTTCAAAAAAAGATCTTGTAAAAATTCTTGGAAAAGGAACATTATCACTGAAACTTGAAGTGAAAGCCCATGCTTTTTCAAACTCGGCAAAACAGGCAATTGAGGCATTAGACGGAACTGTTATTAAATTATAGTTTGATGAGAAAATTTATTGAAACCATAAAGAATATTTATAAGATCGAAGAACTAAGGTCGAGAATTCTTACCACCTTAGGTTTTTTGCTTATATACAGGCTGGGTTGTTATGTTGTGATTCCGGGAATAGACCCCTTGCAGTTACAGAATCTGGGAAAGCAGACTGCCGGCGGAGTGATGGGATTGCTCGATATGTTTTCAGGCGGAGCATTTCATAATGCATCCGTTTTTGCATTGGGCATCATGCCCTATATCTCTGCATCTATCGTAATGCAATTGCTCGGTATAGCGATTCCCTATTTCCAGAGAATGCAAAAAGAAGGCGAAAGCGGAAGGAAAAAGATCAACCAGATTACACGATATTTAACAGTTATTATTTGTACATTGCAGGCCCCGGGATATATTGCCAACTTAAAGGCGCAGTTGCCGGAATCAGCCTTTGTTATGCATGGAAGTGTTTTCTGGTTTGCCACCGTTTTAATTCTTGTTACTGGTACCATTTTTGTTATGTGGCTCGGCGAAAAGATCACAGACAAAGGCATTGGAAACGGTATCTCCATTATCATCATGGTGGGGATTATAGCGAGACTACCCTTCTCTATCACGGCAGAATTTGTTTCAAGACTCGAAGAACAGGGAGGCGGATTGGTTATGTTCTTGGTCGAAATAGTAATGCTTCTGGTTGTAATAATCGGGACAATTGCATTGGTACAGGCAACCAGGAAAATTCCCGTTCAATATGCTAAACGAATCGTAGGGAATAAACAATACGGCGGCGTAAGACAATATATTCCTTTAAAAGTAAATGCCGCAGGGGTAATGCCGATTATTTTTGCACAGGCATTGATGTTTATTCCGATTATGCTGGTTGGATTTTCCCAATCCGAAGCATTAACCGGTTTTGCAGCTTCTATCGCTGATTACACGGGATTCTGGTATAATTTCCTGTTTGGATTATTGATCATTCTCTTCACCTATTTTTATACGGCTATTATTATCAATCCGACACAGATGGCCGAAGATATGAAGAAGAACGGGGGATTCATCCCCGGAATAAAACCCGGAAGGAAGACCGTAGAATTTCTTGATTCAGTAATGTCAAAAATAACATTGCCCGGTTCAATTTTCCTGGCATTGGTGGCCATACTTCCAGCCTTTGCAATGATTGCAGGCGTTAATAATCAGTTCGCGCATTTCTATGGCGGTACATCTTTGCTGATTTTGGTCGGCGTTGTATTAGACACATTACAGCAAATTGAAAGCCACCTGCTGATGCGGCATTATGACGGATTGATGAAAAGCGGTAGGATAAAAGGAAGAACAGCCGGCGCTACAGCTATGTAAAAAAATTTACGATGTATGATGTACGAAGTACGATTGTTAATAGGAAAAATTTAAATCGTAAATCTAAAATCGTAAATTGTAAATTATAAAAGTTCTTTGATGGTTTTTTATAAAACTGATGATGAAATAGAGTTGCTGAGACAAAGCAATCTGGTGGTTTCAAAAACGATGGCCGAAGTTGCCCGATGGATGAAACCGGGTATAACGACCCGGAAAATTGATGAAATGGCAGACCGGTTTATCAGGGATCATGGAGGTGTTCCGGGTTTTCTTAATTATAACGGATTCCCAAAATCAATATGTATTTCTGTAAACAGCCAGGTGGTTCACGGGATCCCTTCAGGCTATATTCTGAAAGAAGGAGATATTGTTTCGGTTGATTGCGGAGTTTGCATGAACGGGTTTCATGGCGATTCTGCATATACTTTTTCAATCGGAGAAATCAGTGAAGACGTGATGAAGCTCCTGCGAATTACAAAAGAATGTTTGTATCTCGGAATAGAGCAGGCAAAAGAAGGGAACAGGGTTGGCGAGATTAGCTGGCACATCCAGCAGCATGCGGAGAAGAACGGGTTTTCGGTGGTCAGGGAGTTGGTGGGTCATGGCGTTGGAAAAGATTTACACGAAAAACCTGAAGTTCCCAATTACGGAAGAAGAGGCACCGGGGTGATAATGAGAAAGGGATTGACAATAGCCATTGAACCCATGATCAATATGGGAAAAAAGGAAGTGAAACAGGAACAGGACGGATGGACCGTTTCAACAGTTGATGGAAAACCATCTGCGCATTTTGAACATAGCGTGGCAATAACAAAAGGAAAAGCAGAAATATTGTCAACATTTGATTTTATAGAAGAAGTATTGGAACAAAATAAATAAAATGGCGAAACAGGCATCCATAGAGCAAGACGGTCAGATAATTGAAGCATTATCCAACGCAATGTTCCGCGTTCAGTTAGAAAACGGGCATATTATCACAGCTCATATTTCGGGCAAGATGAGGATGAACTATATTAAAATCCTGACCGGAGATAAAGTGCGGGTTGAAATGTCGCCATATGATTTAACCAAAGGCAGGATAACATTCAGATACAAGTAATATTTAATAAAATGAAAATAAAATCATCAATACGAAAACGTACGGCTGATTGCAAAATAGTCAGAAGGAAGGGGCATTTGTATGTGATTAACAAGAAAAATCCAAAATACAAAATGCGTCAGAAATAATTGAGATAAATAATTTTTAACATTAATTATATATGGCAAGAATCGCAGGAGTAGACATACCTGATAATAAAAGAGGCGAAGTAGCCCTGACCTATATTTTCGGAATAGGCAGAAGCACTGCAAATAAAATTTTAGCGATGGCAGGTGTTGACCGAAACATCAAAGTTAAAGACTGGAATGATGAACAGATATCATCCATAAGGTCAACTATTAATGCAAACTGCACGCTTGAAGGAGAATTACGGTCACAGGTTCAGTTTAGCATCAAACGTTTATTAGACATTAACTGCTACAGGGGAATCAGGCACCGCTTAGGTTTACCTGTGAGAGGCCAGCGTACGCGAACCAATGCAAGAACCCGGAGAGGAAAGAAAAAAACAGTTGCAAACAAAAAGAAAGCTACTAAATAATAATTGTGATTTTAGATTTGTGATCTTAGATTTTTAAAAAACAAATCCTAAATCTAAAATCCTAAATCCTAAATCCTAAATTTGAAACTTGTAAATTATGGCAAAGAAAACAAAAGTTGCAAAGAAAAAAGTTGTTAAAGTTGAACCTACGGGTCAGGCTCATATACATTCATCGTTCAATAATATTATTATCACGTTAACCAATCCTGAAGGACAGGTTATTTCCTGGGCTTCATCCGGAAAGATGGGTTTCAGGGGTTCAAAAAAGAACACGCCATATGCTGCCCAGATGGCGGCAGAAAATTGTGCAAAAACAGCCTATGATCTTGGATTGAGAAAAGTTAAAGTTTTTGTAAAAGGACCGGGAGCAGGAAGAGAATCTGCCATCCGAACCATTAATAACATTGGTATTGAAGTGTCGGAAATCGTTGATGTTACTCCATTACCGCACAATGGTTGCAGGTCTCCCAAAAGAAGAAGAGTATAAAAATAATATATTTAAAAGCAAAAAGTGATACATTGAATTTGTTGAAATGTTGAAAGCAAAAAGGTAAAAACTTTAAACTTTAAACTTTAAACTTCAAACTTTAAACTTTAAACTAACAAAAATGGCAAGATACAAAGGACCAAAAACAAGGATAGCAAGAAAATTCGGAGAGGCTATTTACGGCCCGGATAAAAGATTTGACAGAAGCAGTCTTCCTCCCGGTATTCACGGCCTAACTGCTAAACGGAAAAAACTATCCACATACGGTTTACAGTTAAAAGAAAAACAGAAAGCAAAATATACCTATGGCATTTTAGAAAAGCAGTTCTCTAATTTATTTAAAAAGGCGGCAAGTAAAAAAGGCATCACCGGAGAAATTTTAATTCAACTCTTGGAATCACGATTGGACAATGTTGTATTCAGGATGGGTATTGCTCCTACACGGGATGGCGCCAGGCAACTTGTTTCTCACAGGCATATCACCGTAAATAACAGGGTGGTGAATGTTCCTTCTTTTGAACTGAAAGCAGGAGACATTGTGGCTGTAAGGGAAAAATCAAAATCGCTTGAAGTAATCACCGAATCGCTGTCGGGTGCAAGACATGGAAAATTCTCATGGATTGAGTGGGACGAAAACCTGAAGACAGGGAAGTTTATGAATATCCCTGCACGGGAAGAAATTCCAGAAAACATCCGGGAACAATTAATCGTGGAATTATATTCAAAATAGTATATTGAAAAGACAAGATTTACGGAATAAAAATCCTAAATCCTAAATCCTAAATACTAAATAATATATGGCAATATTAGCTTTTCAGAAACCGGATAAGGTTATAATGGTTGAGGCCGACGATTATTACGGCAAGTTCGAATTTCGTCCCCTGGAACCGGGATATGGCATCACTGTTGGAAACGCATTGCGGAGGATCCTGTTGTCGTCGCTAGAAGGATATGCAATCACTACAATTAAAATTGAAGGTGTTGAGCATGAATTTTCAACATTAAAAGGCGTGGTCGAGGATGTAACCGAGATCATACTGAATTTAAAACAGGTGCGCTTTAAACGGCAGATTGACGGTGTTGACAATGAAAAAGCTACCATTACCATAGCCGGACAGGATGTGTTCACTGCCGGCGATATGGGCAAATTTTTAATCGGGTTTAAAATTTTAAATCCCTCTCTCGTGATTTGTCATCTCGACCAGAAGGTAAAATTACAAATAGAAATTACCATTAACAAAGGAAGAGGCTATGTTTCTTCAGAAGACAACAGGCTCCCGGAAATGGAGTTTGGCCTGATCCCAATCAGTTCGATTTTCACACCCATCCGGAATGTTAATTTTCATATAGAAAACATCCGGGTTGAACAAAAGACCGACTATGAAAAATTAATCATCGAAATCAAGACGGACGGCTCGATACAGCCCAAAGATGCATTGAAAGAAGCAGCAAAAATATTGATATATCATTTTATGTTGTTCTCTGACGAAAAGATCACGCTTGATTCGGATGAAAATTATGATAATGAAGAATTCGATGAAGAAGTGCTCCATATGCGACAACTTCTCAAAACCAAATTGGTAGATCTCGATTTATCCGTCAGGGCACTGAATTGTCTGAAGGCAGCCGATGTTGAAACATTGGGCGACCTCTGCACATTCAACAAAAACGACCTGCTGAAGTTCCGGAATTTCGGGAAGAAATCGCTGACAGAACTCGAAGAGTTGCTTGCTTCCATGAACCTGTCATTTGGAATGGATATAACAAAATATAAATTGGATAAAGAATAATATATCAATTGTGATTTTAGATTAGTGATTTTAGATTTATATCCTAAATCCTAAATCCTAAATCCTAAATCCTAAATCCTAAATCTGAAATAATAATGAGACACGGAAAAAAATTTAATCATTTAAGCAGGACGAGTTCTCACAGAAAAGCGTTATTGGCTAATTTGGCTTCTTCCCTGATTTTGCACAAAAAAATCGAAACAACGGTTGCAAAAGCTAAGGAATTAAAAAAATATATTGAACCTTTGATCACAAAATCAAAAGATGATTCCACACACTCACGAAGGTTAGTTTTCAGCTATCTTAAAAACAAATCTGCCGTATCGGAATTGTACCGCGAAGTGGCGCAGAAAATTGCTAACAGGCCCGGCGGATATACAAGGATTTTAAGGCTGGGCAACCGGATGGGAGATAATGCAGATATCTGTATTATTGAACTGGTTGATTACAATGAGAACATGCTTAAAACCACTAAGGCTGATGTCAAGGCCAAGAAACCCAGGAGCAGAAGGGCGCCTAAAAAGAAAACAACCGAAACACCTAAAAAAGAAGTGAAGGCTGAAGTGGAAGAAACTACAGAATCAACGGAAACCGGGGTTAATGAAACAAAACCGAAAGCTGCAAGAACCCGGAAACCCAAAGCGAAAGCAGAAAATAAAGAAAAAAATATCAATATAAAAAAATAAATTTTATGAGCCAGATAATTAGTATTACAGCACGACAGATATTGGATTCACGCGGTAATCCTACCATAGAAGTTGATGTGATTACCGATCAGGGATTATTAGGCAGGGCGGCTATCCCCTCGGGCGCTTCTACCGGTATTCACGAAGCCGTAGAACTCAGGGATGGCGATAAAGGCGTATTTCTGGGAAAAGGAGTGATGAAAGCCGTAAATAATGTAAATAAAATACTCAATGAAGAACTCAACGGTTTTTCTATTTTCGATCAGGGAGTGCTCGATGCAAAAATGATCGAACTGGACGGGACTGAAAATAAAGGAACCCTTGGCGCCAATGCAATTCTCGGGGTTTCCCTGGCAGTTGCAAGAGCGGCGGCGCAAAGTACCGGGCAGTCGTTATACAGGTATCTTGGCGGAGTTAATGCCAACACGCTTCCCATACCCATGATGAATATTCTCAATGGCGGCACGCATGCCGACAATAAAATTGATATCCAAGAATTCATGATCATGCCTGTTGGCGCTGACACTTTCAGTGAATCGTTGCGAATGGGCGTTGAGGTATTTCATAATTTGAAGGCCGTTTTAAAATCCAAGGGTTATTCTACCAATGTAGGTGATGAAGGAGGTTTTGCCCCGAACCTGAATTCAAACGAAGAAGCCATTGAAGTGGTGCTGAAAGCTATTGAGAAAGCGGGTTACAAACCGGGCGAAGATGTATATATCGCTCTCGATCCGGCTGCTTCTGCATTCTATAATGAAAACACAAAAAAGTATTGCCTTGATTCTGTCGGCAAAAAACTTTCAACCGACGAAATGATTGAATACTGGGAAACATGGGTAAAGAAATACCCCGTACTTTCTATTGAAGACGGTCTGGCCGAAGACGACTGGAAGGGATGGGAAAAACTCACCAAGAAAATCGGCCACAAAATACAGATCGTTGGCGATGATTTATTTGTTACCAATGTAAAAAGGCTGGCTTACGGAATAGAGCGCCATATCGCAAATTCTATCCTCATAAAAGTAAACCAGATCGGGTCATTAACCGAAACCATCAATGCCGTTCAGCTTGCAAATGTTAATTCTTATACGGCAGTCATCAGTCACCGTTCCGGTGAAACAGAAGATACAACCATAGCCGACTTGTCTGTGGCATTGAATACAGGATTGATAAAAACCGGTTCGGCATCGCGCACAGACAGGATCTGCAAATACAACCAGCTTCTCAGGATCGAGGAAGAACTTGGCGGCTCTGCAAGATTCCTTGGCCGGGATTTTAAATTCCTGAAGAAATAAGCAGTAATCGGTGTTCGGTTCCGCCTGCAGCGGATGGTAATCGGTGGTTTCTTTACTTAATTGACGAATTTCGACAAGCGTTCGATTGAGTTCACGCAGATGTTTCAATGCTTCGCTGCCGTCTAATTACTGATTACCGATTACTGATTACCGATTACTGATTACCGATTACTGATTACCGATTACTGATTACCGATTACTGATTACCGATTACTGATTACCGATTACTGATTACCGATTACTGATTACCGATTACTG
>JACREX010000135.1 GCA_016212695.1 Bacteroidia bacterium | reverse complement strand
TTTAAGAAAAAATAATTTTGAGGCAAAAAAAAACGAAAAACTGAAAAAAAAATAATGAGTCGTAAGAAAAATATTTATGGACAGGAAAACTCTCAAACAAAATTTTTGAAAAATGCGACTTTATGGACAGACACTAATTACTTAGACCACCCTGAAAATATTGACGTAAACTGGGAAGTGCTTATTGCCATGAAGCTCGGAAAATATCTGACGGCAACCATTTCGACCACGCTTATTTACGACGATAATACAAAAATCCAAATTGACGACAATGAAGACGGGATCATAGAAGCAGAAGGGCCCAGAGTTCAGTTTAAAGAAATTTTCGGTCTGGGATTTTCTTATAAGTTTTGAGGATTTCTTTTAATTTAAAACCAAATATTTAATGTACGTAGCTTGCAGCATTGATATCAATAGTAGTTCCTGTGGCATGATCTGCCAAACCGCCGGCCAAAAAAGCGGCTATGGAAGCAACATCTTTTGGTTCTGTTAATTTATCAAGCGCTATATCCTGAAGAATGTAATTCTCGCCATATTTTTTAATAGATTTTTTAATCCTGTTCGTTCTTACCCAACCCGGCGCAAGTACAAAACAAGTAATTCCGTTTTTTCCGAAACCTCTTGCTATTGATTTGCTCAACGCAACAATTCCGGCTTTTGATGCGGCATAGGCAAGAAGTTCGGGGGTATCGCCGCGGAATGCCGCCCTTGAAGCGATATTAATAATTCTACCGCTCTTGCGTGATTTAAAATGCTGAATAGCCAGACGGCATAAAATCCCAACAGCTCTGAGATTTATAGCCATTGTCTTATCCCAGTCATGGATCCATGTATCGTTTTCAAGCGGAGACATTATTACCGCTCCTGCATTATTGACAAGAACATCAATATGACCAAATTCTTTAACGACATTATTGAAAAGTTTTTCGCAATGGTCGGGGTTCTCCAGATCAGCGCCGAATGCGCTGGAATTGTTACCAATCTGCCGGGCAATATTTTCCGCGCTTTTTTTATGATGATTGTAATGAACAGCAATTCTTGCCCCTGAATGACCCATTGCCTCTGCAATTGCTTTGCCAATACCGCTGCTTGCACCGGTAACAAGCACATTTAAATTTTTCAGATTCATTTCCATAAATACGATTTAGAATTTATATAATTGTCAAAATACATCAGTTAGGCTTAGCCCCTGCAGGCAGGCAGATAACCGCAATTCCGGTTATTTTTCAATGAATTTATTTTATTTTTAAATTTTTATTTTCTGAATCATTTCATACAAAGATAAAATGGATTTGACAAAAAGATAATTAATTGTTAAATTTTTCGTTACTTTTAAAATTTGAAATTGTTAAATAATGGAGCGGTTAATTAAATTTGGTTTATTGAGCATACTTTTTATTTCTGCCCTTTATTCATGTAAAAAGGATAATTTTATTATTGATAGCTCGGCAAAACTTGAATTTTCGGCAGATACCCTTATATTCGATACGGTTTTCACAACCATCGGATCCACCACAAAGCAATTTAAAATTTATAACCGGCACAACCAGTATATCCGTATTTCGTCAATATATCTGGCAAACGGAACCCAAACGCATTTCCGGTTAAATATCAACGGGCTTCATGCTTCGAAAGTGAATAATGTGGAGATACCGCCCAAAGACAGTCTTTTTGTTTTTGTAGAAGTTACATTAAATCCCACCAATCAGAATAATCCTCTCACCATCGTTGATTCGGTTGTGTTTGTAACCAACGGGAATAAACAGGATGTGAAACTCGTGGCAATCGGGCAGGATGTGCACCTTGTGAATGCAGAAATTTTACGGAACGATACGGTTTGGAACAATGAAAAACCCTTCCTGATTTATAACTCCATGCTGGTTGATACCCTGAAAACGCTGACGATAAATGCAGGCTGCACCCTGTATTTTCATAGGAATTCAACTATGTATGTGAAAGGCACGCTGATTGTGAACGGTACAAAAGCCCTGCCCGTGGTATTCCGGAACGACCGGCTGGAGCATGTTTACGATGATATACCCAGCCAGTGGAATGGGATATTACTTTTCACAGGCAGTAAAAATAATGTTATTGATCATGCAGAAATCAGGAACGGCGTGATCGGGTTGCAGGTGGGTAATATAGAGAATACAGGAGAAACTAAAGTGACTTTAAAAAATACTATCATCCAGAATATGAGTTATGCCTGTATTTTTGCCATGGCCTCCAAGATTAATGCCTATAATTGTGTGATAGCAAACGCAGGCTTTTACACTACGGCATTGTTAGCCGGAGGATCATACAGGTTTTATCATTGCACCCTTGCCGATTATTGGGGAGCGAACCGAACCGAACCCTCGGTGATCTTATCGAACAATCTTATGGTTGGCAATACGCTTTATGTAGGAAATCTGGACACCGCTTTCTTCGGGAATAGCATTATTTATGGTAACAATTCCAATGAAATCGGCTTTTCAAAAGACAACAGCGTTTCGTTCAATTACCTTTTTGATCACTGCCTGCTGAAGATTGATCCTTCCGTAAATACAAGCGACCAGAATAATTATCTAAATATTTTTAAAAACGAAACCCCATGGTTCATATCAATCTACGATAAGTTCGATTTTCATTTAGACACCCTGTCGTTTGCCATAGATAAAGGTTCGCTTGATGTAATCAGTTCCAGCCCGCATTCTGACTGGTTGCAAAACGACTTGGACGAAAAACCAAGACTGTCATTGCCGGACTTGGGCGCTTATGAAAGATAAGAATATTAAGAAAAATTTTATGGTAAACGAAAATAAAAAACAAAATTTGCCGATCAATTCATCTCTGCGTTTTCTGTGTCTCTGCGTTTCTTTATTGACTTTAAATTTCATTACTGCTTTTTGCCAGAACAAAGAAACCCTGCCCGACTCATCCATTACATCTAATAAATATGAAAACAAGAGGGGTTATTTCAGGGTTATGTTTTACAATGTTGAAAATTTATTTGATACGCAGCGCGATACTTCTATAGACGACAAATCTTTTTTACCCGAAGGAGATCATCATTGGACTCCCGATAAATACCAGGAAAAGTTAAAACATATTGCAAAAGTTATTGTAGCAGTAGGCGGTTGGGATCCACCGGCTGTTGTCGGCTTATGCGAAGTTGAAAATAAAAAAGTTCTGGAAGACCTTACAAAAAACACGCCCCTTTCGCAGTTGAATTACAGCATTATTCATCATAATTCTCCGGATGCACGCGGGATTGATGTTGCCATGCTCTACAGGAAAGAAGACTTTAAACCGATATTCAACAGACCCATTCCGGTTAAATTCACCGAAGGGAAAAAAACACGCGATATATTATATGTAAAAGGTATTACCGGAAAAAAGGACACGCTTCATATTTTTGTAAACCACTGGCCATCGAAGTTTGGAGGCGAGATAGAATCTGAACCGCGGAGAATTTTTGTCGGAAAATTACTGAGGGGAATTGTTGATTCGATCTTTTCAACGAATTTCAATGCAAATATCATAATCATAGGAGATCTGAACGATAATCCCGAAAATACCAGTGTCTGTGAAGGACTCGGGACAAAGATAAAATACGATATTTTTACAAGTAACGAATTATATAACCTTACCAATTATGCGCATTATAAACACGGGTTGGGATCACTGAAATACCAAGGCACATGGGACATTATTGACAATATTATTGTTTCAGGCGCCATGCTGAATATGAACAATAAAGTGTATACCACCCTGGATGATGCGCATATTTTTAATGCGCCTTTTTTACTTGAAAAAGATGAACGTAATTTTGGATTCCAACCAAACAGGACTTACGTTGGTCTCACTTATCACGGAGGTTTCAGCGACCACCTGCCGGTGTATCTGGATTTGAGAAAAAACTACGAGAAAAAGTGAAGAAGTCGGTAATATCGGTAATCAGTAATCGGTAATCAGTAATCGGTAATCAGTAATCGGTAATCAGTAATCGGTAATCAGTAATCGGTAATCAGTAATCGGTAATCAGTAATCGGTAATCAGTAATCGGT
>JACREX010000011.1 GCA_016212695.1 Bacteroidia bacterium | reverse complement strand
GAATATTGGAAAATGGAATATTGGAAACACCTATTATTCCAGCATTCCAAAATTCCATTATTCCTTTTTTTACCCTGAAAAGTACTTTTTAGAGTAGGCTCAGCAATATAGCAATTTAGCAGTATATCAATTTTCAAGTATTAACTATTAAATTTTATAATTATGGAACATTGGCACACAAGTAAAAGAAACATGTACGGCAAATTATTGCTGTTTTTTTCGGCTCATGCGGCAATATGGGCGAACTTTAACCGGTTGGTAACCGAAATAGCGGCTTTTGTGAACAAAGTAACAGCGTTTGACAAATACGTTGCGCAGCAGCAGCAACAGACTAAGGGAATTACAACAGACAAGGAAACGAAATTCCACACCATGAAAACGCTGATTGTGCGTTATAGCCGCAAAGCCCGCGTATGGGCGGCGGATACCGGAAACGAGACGCTGCAGGCGGTTTTCGACATCCGGAAAACCGATTTTTCAAAAATGCCTGGAAAAAAGGCCATTGCCCGTATTAAAGATGTGTGCGATGCCCTGAATATCAATATCGGCTCGCTGGCCGGTTATAATGTGCTGCCTGCCAATATAACGGCCATAAGCAACGCCATCACGGCGTATGAAAATGCAGCGAATACGCCGGGCGCAGCCAAATCGCTGAAAAAAACCGGAACTGCAGGCATTGACACGGAGATGCAGACCATTGACGATTCCATAGCGATTATTGACGACCTGCTTATCACCGAATACGAAGTTGGCAACGCCGACCTGGTAGCCGAATATCATAACAGCCGCAGGATAGATAATATAGCCGTGCATCATGGCGGGATTAAAATAACGGCCACAGATGCCGACACGGGAGCAGAACTGCAGGGGCTTGAAATGGAAGCCGAAGGCACAGACAAAGCAGCGCTTACCGCCATAAACGGCATCGGGGAAATAACAGGCATAAAGAATGGCGATTATTATGTGAACCTGACTATGAAAAACTATGAAACGCAGCGGATTAAAGTAACCATAGCGAGAGGTAAAATAACAGAGCAGGCCGTGAAGATGAAAAAAGCATTAGACGCGTTTGTGGACAGTACGCATTAGAATTACGAACCGTTTGCACTTACATATTAATTAATTACAAACGGATAAATAAAAAACAAAAAAACTATACATAGACAACCAAAATAGATGTATAGGTATGATTTTGTTAGTCCTATAAACTAGTTAGGGTTCATGGCTGAAAAAAATCCCGGATGAAAAATTTGGTCTGAAAACATTGATAAAAAGATTCAAGAATAATCAACTTTAATAGAAAAAAATCAAAAATTATTTTCAAAAGACTGAATAAACAATCAAAATTACATGGGCAAAATCTTGAAGAAATTGAATAAATTATTTCAACAAGAATGATCAATAAAAGCAAATCCTCCATGAAAAATAAATTGAAAATAAG
>JACREX010000136.1 GCA_016212695.1 Bacteroidia bacterium | reverse complement strand
TGAAATGGTACAAATTTTAAGTGTCTCTGTTTTCAGCAAAGTCCCATTACATGAGCTTTTTACAAACATGTCAAAGAACGAAAATATAAATGACTTTTGTATTCAATTGAAATTGTTCGACTTATAACGCAATACTAATGAGATGAAATAATAATAAAGAATTGCCGTTTAAATTAATTCTGAAACCTGATAAATTCTGAGAATAGCACTTTATATCGTTCGGCTTCTGACTACTCCGCCATTTTATTACTGGGGCTTTATAATGCTTGCCATTGGCTTACCGCTTTCGGAATTTCTGATGAGTTTATCGCAGTTTTTCATCGGCGGATACTGGCTTCTGGAAGGAAATTTTAAAAAAAAGTGGCTGCGTTTCAAAGAACGGAAAAGCATACATCTTATTATTTCAATCTGGCTGCTCCATGCTATTGGTTTAATCTGGACCGAAGATTTTCATTATGCAATAAATGATCTGCGGATAAAATTGCCTTTTCTGCTGCTTCCTGTTTTTGTAGGTACTTCGGCTCCTTTACCCATGAGGCAGGTGAAAACAATTCTTAAATTTTTTATCCTGGCAGTATTTGCGGGTACAGCAGTAAGTATGGCTGTGTTGTTGGGTTTTACGCATCACGTGGTGAACGATATACGCGACATTTCAATTTACATATCCCACATCCGTTTCTCATTGCTCATTAATGTCGCTATAATTATAATGATTTATTTTTTGCTTTCCGGCAAATACAAAGCAACCCAAAGGGAAATATATATATATTCCGTTCTGATTATCTGGTTTATTATTTTCCTTTTTATATTAAAATCATTTACCGGAATTGCCGTATTTTTTATAATGAGTTTTGTAATGCTACTGTATTGGGCGTTTAAAAAGTTTAAAATAAAATGGAAAATCCTGTTGGTTTCCCTGATACTCTCAGCCATCGTATTTGCTTCATATTATTTTTATTCGGGAATAAAAGACTTTTATACAATTAATGAAATTGATCTTACAAAACTTGATACAAAAACAAAAGAAGGAAACGCTTACTCTCATTACCTTTATCATAAATATATTGAAAACGGCAATTATGTATATTTATATTTATGCGAAGATGAATTACGGAGAGAGTGGAATAAATCCAGTCATATTAATTATGATGACATGGACGCGAGAGGCCAGCCTGTAAAATATACATTATTCCGGTATCTCGCTTCAAAAGGGCTTCGTAAAGATGCTGAGGCTTTCAGGCAATTGTCAAATGAAGACATCAGTAGGATTGAGTCCGGGATCGCTAATGCAAAATATTTCGGAAATAATTTTGCTGCAAAACGATATGAACTAATCTGGCAGATCGATTGCTATTTGAAAGGCGGAAACCCCGGCGGGCACTCGGTTACACAACGCATGGAATATTTAAAGGCAGGGATCGGAATCATTAAGAAAAATTTCTGGTTTGGAATAGGAACCGGCGATTTGAATATTGAATTTGCAAAACAATATAAAAAAATGAATTCTCCGCTGCAAAAAGAATTCCGCTTCAGGGCCCATAACCAGTTTGTCACATTTTTCCTTACTTTTGGTATCATTGGATTTTTGTGGATCATGTTTTCAATGATTGCTCCGGTCTTTATAGAAAAGGCATATAAAAGCTATATTTTTTTGATGTTTTTCATAGTTGCACTGGTATCCATGCTAAATGAAGATACACTGGAGTCGCAGCCAGGCGTTACCTTCTTTTTATTCTTCTATATTTTGTTTATTCTGGGAATTAAAAAGGATGAAGAGGGTTCATCGGTTATTCAGAAAATACCTCAAACGAAATTTCCACTTTGATATCCTTGTAAAGTTTCACATTTGCAACATACGTTCCCACTTCTTTAATGTGGTCTCCCTTAATGGTGATATCCTTCCGGTCAACTTCAACGCCTTTTTCCTTCAGGGCTTCTGCTATTTGAATGGTATTTACAGAACCGAAAATCTTACCGGTTGAACTGGTTTTTGCCCCGATCTTCAGGGTGACCTTTTCAAGCTGTTTTGCAATCTGAACGGCGTCGCCTTTCAGTTTTTCCTCTTTATGAGCTCTTTGTTTAACATTCTCGGCATGTACTTTTCTTGCTGAAGGTGTAGCTACAATGGCAAGACCTTTGGGGAGCAGAAAATTTCTGCCATAACCGTCTCTTACTTTTACGATATCGTTTTTATGTCCGACATTCTTGACATCTTCTTTCAATATTACTTCCATTTTTTTACCCTCCCTGTATTATTTTAACATATCTGCTACATATGGCAGCAATGCAAGATGGCGTGCTCTTTTTACAGCCTGTGATACTTTTCTCTGGAATTTCAGAGACGTACCGGTTAATCTCCTGGGGAGAATTTTACCCTGTTCATTCAGAAATTTCTTCAGGAACAGCGGGTCTTTGTAGTCAACATATTTAATACCGCTCTTTTTAAAACGGCAGTATTTTTTCTTTTTTACGTCTACCGACGGCGGGGTAAGGTATCTGATTTCAGTTTCGTTTGACATGGCTTAATCCTCCTTTACTTCTTTAGTTGAACTTCTTTTCTTTTCGCTGTATTGGATAGCAAATTTATCCATTTTGAAAGTAAGGAAACGTATTACGCGTTCGTCGCGTCTGTACTCGGTTTCGAGCGTTTCTACGACACTGCCTTCGCCTTTGAACTCAATCAGGTAATAAAACCCTGTAGATTTTTTCTGAATCGGGTAAGCTAGTTTTTTCAGCCCCCAGTTCTCTTCGTGCACAATGGAAGCCCCACTGTCGGTAATCACTTTTTTGAATTTGGCAACCGCTTCCTTCATCTGTGCTTCAGATAAAACGGGAGTTACAATGAAAACGGTTTCATAATGGTTTAACATAACTTTACACAAAAATTTAGTTAATAAAATTTTTTAATAGGGGTGCAAAGGTATAAATAATTTTGAATTTACAAATGGATTCAGGATTAAAGATTGACTACCTCCCAAAATTTAAGTTAATAATTCTATAAACGACAACTGCCCACAAAGGCATGGCTTGGTTTGTATGTTAGGCAGGAATGTTCTACCGGTTACGTTAGCAAATAGAGATTTCATGATATTTCCAATTTTA
>JACREX010000134.1 GCA_016212695.1 Bacteroidia bacterium | reverse complement strand
ATTATATGTGATCATAGTGCATGTATTTTTAAAGCAAATATAATATTTCCATGCACTTATGGATTAAATTGTTAATAAAAACATGTGTTATGTTAATAACTTTCAGGTCGTTATCATTTTAATGAGCAAACCCTATTTATACTACGAAGATGCTGCTGAAAACATCAACAAATCGTTACAGGAAAGCGGTATCAATAATGAGACAGAACTCGAATCGGCTCGTCAGAAATCCTGGGAACAATATAAAAACGACTTCTTAAAAGACGTGATTTCATGAAGGAATACGTTTTAGACGCTAATATTATAACACAAGTTGACAGGGAAACAGATTTGTTTAAATTGGAATAATCACAAAACCCCGGTTTGTGCGCCTTATACCTCTATACCTCTATACCTTTTATTTCATCTAAAATAATACTCAACCAAAAATGGACTATGAATTCACCTACCGTATTCCATATTTAGGGTTTGGCGAATAAGTTATAAACATTTGATTGTTAATAACTTATGATATATTTTGTGCAAAAAAAATGCAGGTTTTTTGTAAGTTTGTACAATAAACTTTGCACTAATGATAAAGTATAATTCAAACAAACAGCTAACAATCGAAGAATTCAAGACACCCTTTGAAATCAAGATTGACAAGGAAAATCGCTGGATAAAGCTTGCCGGACAGATTCCCTGGGATGAACTTGCACACATTTATTATAAGAACATGAGTCCGGACAAAGGCGCTGGAGCTATTGATGCCAGAATAGTTATAGGAGCGATGATAGTAAAACACAAACTACGCCTGGATGATCGAGAAGTGATTGAAACCATCAAAGAGAATATGTATATTCAATATTTTCTGGGACTGAGCCAATATACGTATGAAGATATATTTGATCGTTCGTTGTTTACCACATTACGTTACCGTATGGGCATAGAAAAATTTGATGCCATGACGTGTGAACTCATCAAACGAAGCGAGGTTTCAAACCCCACGAAAAAAAGCAAGGCAAAAACAAAAGAAGAAGAAGTGAAAGATGACGTAAGCCATGTCACACGTGAAGAAAAGAGTACTCAACGGGATATCACAACAACACAGAAAAATCAGGGGCAATATTTTTACGATGACGAATTGGTTATTCGGGTTCGAATCAGCTATGGTGAGCTTTTGGAAAAAGTAAGAAACGGACGCAAACTCATGGAAACAGTTTTAGTCGGTTCACGTCCTCCACAAAACGATTTACTTTGGGAAAAGTTAAAAAAATTAAATATCACTCCGCGAATTTTTGACAGGAACATTTTTTCGGGAAAAGAAAAGGGTGTTGATGCTGAATTAAGCAATTCAATACGCGATACCTTAGAAGATAATAATGAACCCGGAACAATTGCCATCATTGCCGGCGACAGAGATTATGTTCCTACCCTGCAGCGATGTCTGAAAAAAAAATGGAATGTAGAACTTTATTTTTGGAGTCAGGCATCGGCTGAATTGAAAAATATGAAAGGCATAGTTTTCTATAGTCTTGATGATTTCTTCCCTGAAATAACTTTCAAAGCCAAGCAAAAGGAGTAATCACTTTTTATCAATTTCAGATTATTCCCCTGATGAGCGTAGCTTGTATAAATAAAAACTCATTGGTTCAGCATAATATTTATTACGTCGTGTTATGAGTGTGGCATTGCTGCTATACATACACTGTACGGCTCAGTCTAAAACTTAAGGCGCTTATAAACTCCTTATACCTTTATACCCTATACCTATACCCTATACCTCTATACCTCCATACCAATTATTATAATGTATAATTTCCTGCCTGCCGCAGGCAAGGTATCCCGCGTATAGTATAAACGCTCCCGTTAAAAAAATAAGACAACAGGTATTATTTCTTTGTGGCAAAATAAATAATCGCTGCAATAGAGGCAACTGCAACCACTACCGCTAACGTAATCTTTATCCAGCTATAGGGCCGTTCGCCCTGCACTTCTCCTGTGCGGCCATTGATAAGAAATCTGAAGGGTTTATTGTTATAGCGGTAAGCGCTTATCCACAGCGGCAATAAAATATGCTTGAATGTAATATCGCTGTAAGTTACACTTTTTGTATTAATACGCTGGTGATCGCCCCCGATATCCTGCCTGATGGTATTATCAATCACAGGATCCATTTTTGTTTTAGCGTCTTCAAAACCCTGCTTGACATCAACCTGGTAGCTTTCGGTTTTAAATCCGGTCAGAAATTTTTCATCAAAGGGAATCAGTTTGTCCACATCCCAGGGCTCAAGCGCTTCGGTATATTTTCTGGGCAATGAGTTACTTCCCAATACTATAATATCGTCAAAAGAATTGTTAACGCTGCCGCTTACAAATGTCCAATGAGTCTTGGTCACAGTACGGGTTTCAGTAGTTTCATTCCCATTATTATCGGTAGTGGTATAGGTTTCTGTATCATGGTAATCAACTCCCCGTTCGCCGGAATATGTTGAGTATGTATTTGAATCATACGTCCAGTAAGGAATATACATGCCTGCAAGTTTTTCGCTCTGGTAAGCATATTTTTTCAGGCCATTCGGCGCCCACCACAGGCTCTTGATCCAGTTCTGAAATAAAGATTGCGCCTTTTTTACATCAATATTAAAAGGAAGTAATGATTTCGGTTTCAATACCGATTTTGTAGTGCCGTCTTTAACAACTAACGGGTTTCCACAGAAGGGGCATAAATCGGCAACCACATTTTCTTTCATGGTGGTTTCAGCGCCGCAGGCTGTACAACGCACTGTTGCAAGCTCAACTTTTTCGGCAGAGTCAAATTCTTTTTCAATGAATGTAAGAAAATCAATCTCTTCTATCGCTTCATCCTTGATCTGTATCTCATTTTCAGCGCCGCAATATTCACACTTCAGCGAAGTGGTGCCCGGGGCAAATTTTAATTTGGCGCTGCAGTTTTTGCAGATTATTTCTCCCTGGTTGGTCTGTTGAATTTTTGGTTCTTCCATTACTTAAACAGTTAATTTATAAATCACTCAGATAAATTGACGAATCATCTCCGTATGCTTTTAAAAAATCTTCGGAAACCATGTATGTGCAATATTCGCCGGCAACAATTGAAAATAAAATCTGGTATTCATTTTCTTCATCATCCTGCATGATAACGCGTGCAAGATTTTCGTTGATATCGGATGCTGAAAGGTTTTCCCTGCAGATCGGACAAAAAAACTGAACTTTATCGCCTTTTTCAATAGTAAGATTGTCCTGATTTTTTACAGAGTAATCACCCAGTTTGACGCTTAACAGGATCAATCCTCTCTGGTTATCCTTTGTTTTTACGGTAAAGATAATGTTGTTCTCAATATTCAGAACGCTTCTGCATTTTGGGCATAAATAATTATTTCCCATTTTATCTTTACAATAATTCTGCTTCTGTTTTTAAAATACTGCTCAACTTTTACTGCGGAGGCAGCGGTGGAGGAACGGCAGAAAACAGCGCCGCTACTTCCGGAACCTGTCCGGCCTGAGTCCATGCAGCCATTCCTTCGCACCAGATTAAGGTTTCGCGGGCTAACTGGTTTTGGGTTATCATACCTTTGAGCGTATTCATATCATATGGCCCCATTTGCTGCCCGTTCACTGCAAGGAAAAATTTAATGGCGGGCGGAACCGGCGGAGGCATTTGTTGCTGTTGCTGCTGCTGTTTTTGCTGATTCTGCTGATTCATGGTATTCATCATCATGTTTGCCATTCCAAAGCCCATACCCATACCCATACCTTCTCCTGCGCCGCCGGATGGATTATTTGCAGAGGCCTCTATGGCTTGCGCTGTCTGAAATTGAGTGTACTTACTCATATCGCCGAGAATTCCCATGCTGGTTCTTTTATCAAGGGCTTCCTGCACTTTTTCAGGAAGAGTAATGCTTGAGATAAGGAATTTAGTGAGTTCCAGGCCGTATTCATTAAACTCTGGTTTTATCTTGGTTTCAAGTAATTTTGACACCTCATCATAATTGCTGGCCATATCAAAAACCGGGATTTTAGCTTCGCCGATAGCGTCTGTGAAACGGGTTATAATAATATTTCGTAGCTGGTTGGTAATACCCTCGGTGGTAAAATTACCATCGGTGCCAACAACTTCCCTGATAAATACAGGACCATCCACAATTTTAAGCGCATAATTACCGAAAGCGCGTATCTGAAGCGGCCCCAGTTCAGGATCGCGCAGCATAATCGGGTTCGGCGTTCCCCACTTCTGGTCTGTGAAATTTTTGGTATTTAAAAAATACACTTCCGCTTTAAACGGGCTGCTGAAACCGTATTTCCAGCCTTTCAGAGTGGCAAGCAACGGAAGGTTTTCTGTAACCAGCGTAAACATTCCCGGTTTAAAAACATCGGCCAGCTTGCCTTCGTTAATAAATACTGCCAGTTGCGATTCGCGGACTGTTAATTTAGCTCCATTCTTGATTTCATTCTGATACCTTTCAAAACGATGAACCATCGTATCATTTGAGGGGTCTAACCATTCTATGATGTCTACAAATTCCCCTTTCAGTTTATCAAATAATCCCATAACCGAATTGTTTTATATTATTACCATTTTTAATCGCAGCCGTTTGTGCTGCAAGATTCAAGTCAAAGCATAAACCTGAATTAAAAAAACATAAAAATACATTTTTTAAAGGAATTAAAAAAATTCTGAGAAATAATATCAGGGCAAACGCATGAAGATTTTTAAAATTAAACAGGACGCTCCGATGGAGCTAAAATACAATTAATTACAATTTTTTCTATAAACAGGTCAATCCTAACGGATTTTTTATTATATTTATAGTCCCAATAGGGACGTTCT
>JACREX010000133.1 GCA_016212695.1 Bacteroidia bacterium | reverse complement strand
GAAAAAATAATTTTGAGGCAAAAAAAAACGAAAAACTGAAAAAAAAATAATGAGTCGTAAGAAAAATATTTATGGACAGGAAAACTCTCAAACAAAATTTTTGAAAAATGCGACTTTATGGACAGACACTAATTAATATATTTGCCGATATATAAAAAAATAAAACTGGGAGGTATTATGTCATATACAGGAAAATGTATTTATATTGATCTGACTTCAGGAACATGGAAAATACAGGATACTGATAAAGAATTACAGTCAAAATATATCGGCGCAAAAGGAATGGGTTTTGCTTTGCTTAACAGGATGGCTCCAAAGCCTGATCCCCTGAGCCCGGAAAATCCTTTGATTTTTATTAACGGCCCATTCACAGGAACCCGGGTTCAGACCAGCGCCCGTACCACATTGGTAACAAAATCGCCATTAACAGGCTCTGCGCTCGACAGCCATTGCGGCGGCAGTTTTGGCCCGCGGATGAAATTTGCAGGCTATGATTATTTTGTCATCACGGGAAAATCTGCAAAGCCTGTATATTTATATGTAACGCCCGGTAACGTTGAGATCAGGGATGCGTCGCATATCTGGGGAAAAGGGATTTTTGAGACCAATGATGTGCTGCTGAAACTGCATCCGGGGAAGGACCCCCGCGTAGCAGCCATCGGGCCGGCAGGAGAAAATAAATTAAAGATTGCGTGCATAGGGATTGACAAGCATCGCCAGTATGGCCGCGGCGGGGCAGGAGCCGTGATGGGTTCAAAAAATTTGAAAGCCGTGGTGGTGGACGGTGATCTTCCCCTGAAATATTTTGATGAAACAAAATTCAATGAAGTCAACGTTAAATATACCAAAGAGGTTTTAGACCTTGACGGGATAAAATTTCGCAGGCAGAAAGGCACGATGAAGTGCATCCGCGGTTGCCAGAACACTGAAATTTTACCGACAAAGAACTGGTCGCTGGTTCAGTTTGATGATTTTGAAAAAATCAGTTCCGAAGCGGCAAGACAGGAATTGAACTGGGAAGATACGAGTTGCTTCTCCTGCGCCATTCGCTGCTCCAAATGGGCGCGATGGGACGGCCATGAAATTGAAGGACCGGAATACGAAACTGCCGCTTTGTTCGGTTCGAACTGTCTTGTGAATAACATCAAGGATATTGCTTGGGTGAATGAACTATGCAACGACCTGGGCATTGATTCTATCAGCGCCGGAAATATTGTGGGCTTTGCCATGGAATGTTACGAGAAAAAGCTTCTCGATAACTGGGACGGTCTGCAGATGAAATGGGGCAATGCCGGGGCGCAGCGCGAGTTTGTAAAGAGAATGGTAAAACGCCAGGGCATAACCAATATTTTTGCCGACGGCACACGCGATGCTGCGAAAAAAATTGGTAAAGGAAGCGAAGACATAGCGATTAATATTTTCGGGATGGAACTCTCCGGGATCAATCCGCTCGGTTCATTAACCATGGGTGTAGCTATGGCTGTTGCAGACTTCTCAAGCCATACGCGGCTATGGATCGCTGAATCGGAAAACGGCCCGGATTTTAAAATAGAAGATATTGTTCCTGCGGTTTCACAGGGTATTGACACCACCAATGTCAGAAACAGCCTTGTAATTTGCGATTTTGTACCGCTTAATCTTGATAAGCTGGCCGAGATTCTGAATGCTGCCACAGGATATAATCATACCGGAAATTCTTTGCTTGCTATCGGAACAAAGATTGCCAGCCTTGCCAGGACCTATAACCTCAAGAATGGCCGTAAATACACAGACGACACCCTGCCGGGAAGATTTTTCAATGAAGAATCAAAAGGCGGTTTTATGAAAGGAAAAAAGCTTGACAGAAATTATTTCGATTCTTTTGTTAAGGCTTATTATAAAACCAAAGGCTGGAACGAAAAAGGCGAACCTGTAGAAGTATTCTGAAAAAATGATCAGCATTCTCAATTGAGTTTGTTTGTCTTATACAATCTGGAGTAAAAAAATATTTTTGCAGAATAATAAATATCTTCTACTTTTACGATATGAATATTATGTCATAACGATTTTTTTTATTAATACCGGGAAAAAAATCCTATCATGAATGTGATAATTGAACTTATAATTTTAACCTGTTTGTTAGTGGGAAACCAAACAAAATCAGGAAAACAAATAAACGAACTTCCAAATATTAATATATCTGGGAATCTTATTATTTTTCACGCAGGGAGTTTAGCTGTTCCAATTAAAGAAATAACCGCTGCATTTAAAAAAGAAAACCCCGATGTGAATATTCAGATGGAAGCTGCAGGCAGTATTGAATGTGCCCGTAAAATCACTGAATTGAAAAAGACATGCGATGTGATGGTTTCTGCTGATTATTCCGTTATTGAAAAATTATTAATTCCCGGATATGCTGACTGGGATATTAAATTTGCCTCAAACGAAATGGCAATAGTTTACACTGAAAAATCAAAAAAAAGCAAGGAGATTAATAAAGATAACTGGTATAAAATAATGCTTGATAAATCCGTACAAATTGGTCGTGCCGACCCTAATGCCGACCCTTGTGGATACAGGTCTGTCCTTGTTTCAAAATTAGCAGAGAAATATTATAAACAAAACGGACTGGCTGACCAATTATTGAAAAAAGACAAGAACAATATCAGGCCAAAGGAAACTGATTTGCTGGCTCTTCTTGAAACAGGAAATGTAGATTATATCTTTCTTTATCGTTCCGTTGCAGAGCAACATAAACTCAAATATATATTATTACCTGATGAAGTTAATTTAAAAAATTCTGAATTTTCTGATTTATATAATTCTGTTTTTGTTGAAATCAACGGCAAAACACCAAATGAAAAAATTACTCAGAAAGGAGAACCCATGGTGTATGGCGTAACCATCCTTAAAAATGCTCCTAATGCAAAAATTGCTATTGAATTTTTAAAATTTTTGCTTGCAGAAAACAAAGGAATGGCTATCATGCAAAAAATGGGGCAGCCATCTGTGATTCCTTCAACTACTGGCAGCTACGACAAAATACCTGATGAACTTAAATCGTTTGCAGTTAACCCCAAATAATTTTTTTTAATGATTAAAAAAACAGATGCAATAAGTTTGGTTTTTATTTTTCTTGCAGGATTGCTATTGCTGTTTATTATTGCACCAATAGTTGGAATGTTTGTATCAACGGCGCCTGTAGCTATTTTCGAAGCTGCTAAAGAGAGCGAAATACAACAAAGCATCTGGCTTACAATCTTTACATCAATTACAGCAACAATAATTTTTTCTGTCGGCGCAATTCCGCTGGCCTATATATTAGCGAGAAAAAATTTCATATTAAAAAAAATTGTTCTGGGGATTATAAATATTCCAGTAATTATTCCTCACTCAGCTGCCGGAATTGCACTGCTGGGTGTGATTTCAAGAGATACGGCTCTTGGTAAAATCGCTGAAAGCATAGGATTTAGTTTTGTTAACGGCCCTGCCGGAATTATTGTAGCCATGGCATTCGTCAGCATTCCTTATTTATTGAATGCAGCTATTGACGGTTTTATAAGTGTTCCCGAACGATTGGAAAGAGTTGCTTTAACACTTGGGGCGTCGAAAAGAAGAGTATTTTTTACTATTTCATTGCCCCTTGCATGGAGGCATATCCTTACAGGCCTGATTATGATGTGGGGTCGCGGAATGAGCGAATTTGGCGCTGTAATTATCATTGCATATCATCCCATGATTACTCCGGTTATGATTTTTGAGAGGTTTAATTCTTACGGCCTAAATTATGCAAAACCTGTTACCGTTCTATTCATTTGTATTTGTTTGATAATATTTGTTGCCATGAATATGATTTCGAAAAAAAGAAAAAATGCTGAGACTCGTTAATATAAACAAAAAAATCGGAAGTTTCTCCCTTAACGATATTGGATTTTCAGTAAATAAAGGCGACTATTTTATTCTGGTGGGCCAATCAGGCGCAGGAAAAACAATGTTGCTGGAAATGATAACAGGCCTGCTGCAACCGGACAGCGGCCAGATTTTTCTCAAAGAAAAAGAAATTAATAATACCCCTATTCAAAATCGGAATATAGGACTTGTGTATCAGAACCAGACATTATTTCCACATATGACAGTTTTTGAAAATATTGCATACCCATTGAAAAGTAAAAAACATAAAAAAGCCGATATCAGCTCCTGCGTAAAACAACTTGCCTGCGATACTGAAATATCACATCTTCTCAATAGAAACATAACCGGTCTTTCCGGCGGAGAAGCCCGGCGTGTAACTATTGCCAGAACTCTTGCAACAAATCCTGACATTCTTCTTCTGGACGAACCACTGGCTTTTCTTGATATTCAATTGAGAAGAGGATTGTCATCGCTTTTAAGAAAAATAAATCAAAACGGACATACGATTATTCATGTAACACACGATTATGAGGAAGCTATTGCTTTGGCAAATAAAATAGCAATTCTTGAAAAAGGAATAATTATTCAAACAGGTTCCCCTCATGAAGTTTTTCAAAATCCCAAATCAGAATTTGTCGCAAATTTTATTGGGATTAAAAATTTTTTTAAAGGAAACTTATATCCTTCGGAACCTAATTCTAATCTGAAAATCGTTGTTACATCAGGAGTGAAAATTTACGCTCTTTCCGATGAAGATATAAACTCCGAAGGATACATTTCTATTCCCGGTGAAATTATAACTATTTCTGAAAACAAATTGTCTTCAAGCGCTATAAATAATTTTCAGGGTAAAATAAAAGATGTTTTTCATATTAAACTGGGACTGGAAATTATTATTGATATCGGTGTTGAAATATCAGCACAAATAACCCGCCGTTCCTTTGAAACTTTACAATTGAATATAGGGCGCGACGTCTGGATTAGCTTCAAGGCAAGCTCTGTAACTTTTATTAAGACTCTAACGTAATATTACTGTCAAGGCTATTTTTTTTACGATTTTTTTTTTTCCTCTTGTTTGTAGGTTGACAAATATAATAAAATTTTCTCACCGAAATCTTCTACAATTACCGGTTTGAAAATTATTTCATTGTAAAAATTTTTATAATTTTTCTGTTCTCATAATTTTACATTGGGTTAAGGCAAATTTATTGTTAATTTTCAATTTCTTTTTTTTATTTTTCTAATACAAAAGTATTAAAATATAATCACATTACAAAAAATCAGAACTGAAACTTTAATACCTGATTTTGCTTTTCGATACTGAAAAATAATACCTTTGCTGCAGGTTTTTTAAAAAATTAAATGAATGGAAATTAAAAAGAAAAGCAGCTTTGGCAGAACCGGTAATCCAAGACCTTCCAAACTTTATAGACCTGACAAACTAGGTAAGAGTCCTTACAGCAAAAAGAAGCAACTTGAGTATAAAAAAACAAATCCTGATAAAGAGGAGCGGACAAGGTTAAATAAATATATTGCAAACGCGGGTATATGTTCCCGCCGCGAAGCAGATGAATACATACGGGCAGGGCTTGTAAGGGTAAATGGTGTTGTTATCACCGGGATGGGATATAAGGTGTCTCCGGGCGATGAAGTGCGTTTTCATGACAATATTCTGAAACAGGAAAAAAAGGTTTATATTTTATTAAACAAACCTAAAGATTATATTACCACAACCGATGATCCCCATGCTAAACAAACCGTGATGGATTTGATAAAAGGCGCTTGCCGTGAACGTGTGTACCCGGTGGGCAGGCTCGACAGGAACACTACCGGCGTTCTGCTGTTAACAAACGACGGAGAGATAGCAAAAAAATTAACACATCCCAAATACAATAAAAAGAAGATTTACCATGTTTTTTTAGATAAAAATATTTCCATGTCTGATTTGCTTAAAATCGCGGATGGCGTGGATACGGAAGCGGGCTTTGCAAATGCCGACAATGCCAGCTATGTGGATGAAAGCGATAAAAAACAGGTGGGCGTTGAAATACATACGGGGCAGAACCACGTGGTGAAATTAATGTTTGAAGCAATAGGCTATAAGGTAACAAAATTAGACCGTGTGTATTTTGCCGGGTTAACCAAGAAAAGCCTGCAGCGGGGAGAATGGCGCTTTTTAACCGAAAAGGAAATCAACATGCTGCGGCTGGGCGCATATAGTTAAATATTTATTTCAGGATGGTATGAAGGGATTCATTTTATTGATATTAATATTTTTAAGTATCCGCATTTTTTCGCAGGAAAAAACTGACACTACCGCGGGTTTAAGAAATGATGCCGTGAAGGTTTTTATGGATTGTAATTTTTGCGATATCAATTATATCAGGCAAAATATAACTTTTGTGAATTATGTGAGAGACCGTAAAGAAGCGGATGTACATATTCTCATCACGGAGCAGGGTACCGGCAGCGGCGGAAATGAGTTTACAATAGATTGTATGGGCCGGCAAAAATTCAACGGTATGAACGATACATTGAAATTTTCTACTGATGCGAATACTACCGAAGATGAACAGCGCATCAAAATGGTTGCCAAGTTAAAACTGTGTCTGATGAGATATGTAGCAAAGACTCCGCTGGCTGATAAGATTGATATCAGTTACGCGTTGCAGGACAGCGGCGCTATTGATGTTGCCGATAAATGGAAAAACTGGGTGTTTAATATTAATCTCGGCGGCTATTTTAACGGTGAAGAAACGTATGCGACCACATCGGTGTGGGGGTCGCTTTCCGCCAGTAAGATAACGCCGGACTGGAAGATACTTTTTTCAATTTTTGATAATTATAATGAAAAATTTTATATCATCGGCGACACCGCGCATTATACCAGTCTGAACGAATCGCGTAGCCTGAATCACCTTACCGTAAAAAGCCTTGGCGAACACTGGTCTGCCGGAGGCGGCTTCAATATAATTACCTCCACGTATAATAATTACAAACTGAAGGTAGCCATAGCGCCTGCATTGGAATACGATCTTTTTAAATATTCCGAATCTACCAGGAAACAGTTACGTTTTTTATATTCTCTGGGTACATCGTATAATTGGTATAATGATACTACTATTTATCAGAAAACCCAGGAATATCTTTATTACGAAAGCCTCAAAATAGCTTTTCAATACATTGAAAAATGGGGCTCTGTAACATTTTCTGTTTCCGGATCCAATTACCTGCATGATTTTACAAAGAACAGCCTTGATTTGTATTCTTCTTTCAGCATCCGCTTATTCAAAGGATTGTCGCTTTCTTTTTCGGGTGGTATTTCATTTGTTCACGATCAGATATCTCTTTCCAATAAAGACGCATCCAGCGAAGATATACTGCTCAGGCAGCGGCAGTTTGCCACCAACTATTCTTACTGGGGTAATGTGAACCTGAACTATACATTCGGCTCCATATATAATAATGTTGTCAATCCCAGGTTTGGCGATGACCAGTAATTCAGGATTTAAAAAAATATTTTCTTATACCTTTCATCCGGGTAAATTTTTTATTTTCTCAGTTTTATTTTTTGTATTCCATTCAGCTTTCTCTCAAACGAAAGAAATTTCAGGTACCGTAACCGATGAAGAAACAAAGGAGCCGCTTGCTTTTGTCAATATCATTTATAACGAAAGGAACCAGGCTACAGCCACCAATATTGACGGAAAGTTTAAAATCACGGCTACTGCCAATGCCGCTTTTTTAAAATTCAGCTATGTGGGATATGAATCTAAAACGATCAAGACGGAAGATATACGCTGGGGAAAACCACTGGCTGTCAAATTAAAAAAAGCGGTAGTGAATCTTAATGAAGTTACTGTTTTTCCCGGAGAAAATCCTGCCCACCGTATCATTAAAAAAGTGATAGAGAACAGGGATATCAACAACCCTGAGAAGATGACATCGTTTGCTTATACTTCGTATAATAAGATGTTTTTTACCTTCAATATTGACGACCTGAAGAAAACGGATTCCACCATTTCTTTTACAGATTCAATCCAGGTTTTAAAAGATACTGTCAAATCAAAGTTAGACACCATCCGAAAAACAAAAGTTGACTCTTCGTATATAAGAGCTAAAAAGTTTATTGATTCACAGCATATTTTTTTAATGGAGTCGGTGAGCGACCGCAAGTTTATTTATCCCGATAAAAATAATGAGAAAGTGGTAGCCACCCGCGTCTCAGGCCTCAGGAATCCATCGTTTGCACTGCTTGCCACGCAAATGCAGTCGTTCTCATTTTATAAAGAACTGATAACCATTTATGATAAGATTTATTTGAACCCTATCAGTGAGGGAAGTACTAAAAAATATTTTTTCCTTCTTGAGGATACCACCTTTTCTGAAAATGGTGACACGGTTTTTATAGTTTCTTTCAGGCCATTTAAAGGAAAGAATTTCGACGGGTTAAAAGGTATTTTAAATATCAGTTCCAACAAATACGCAATACAGAGCGTTAAGGCAGAACCCTATGATCCGAACCCGGTGCTGGGCGTTAAGATACAGCAGAAGTATGAATTTCTGGAAAACAAACAGTGGTTCCCGGTGCAGTTGAACACAGACCTGACATTTAATAACATGATGGGACAGGTCGGAAAAAAAACCATGAGGCTTATCGGTATTGGCAAAAGCTACCTTAGAAATATCACGTTGAATCCTGAACTCAATAAGAAAGAATTTAAAAATATTGAGGTTACTATGGGGGATGATGCATACAAACTATCGGATGAGTTCTGGGAAAAATACAGGGTGGATTCATTGACTGCAAAAGACCGGAAAACATATAGAGTAATTGATAGCATCGGTAAAAAAGAAAACCTCGATCTTAAAATGAAAGTGTTCGAAGCATTGGCGCAGGGCTATATTCCCTGGCATTTCCTGAACATTGATTTTTCAAAACTTGTAACGTTTAATGAATACGAAGGGTTCCGTTTCGGCCTGGCGTTGATGACCAATGAGAAGATCACAAGGTTTGTTTCTGTAGGCGGATTCTTTGCGGCATCAACAAAAGACAAAGCCATGAAATACGGAGGCAAGGTGGAATTTTCTATCTATCCCGAATGGGAATTGAAACTGAAAACAGAGTGGTGTTTTGATGTGTACGAATCAGACGGATATTCATTTCTTGAAGAAAAAAATTATTTAGCAAGCGATATGTACCGGCAGTTTCTTATCAGCGAAATGGATTCTGTAGAGAAAAAAGAAGTGAGTATTTCTTTCCGTGCATTGCAATACCTTAAACTGAATTTTTCATTAAGCCGGAATCATAAAATCATTACAGACAATTTTCGTTACGGCGTATCGGAAAACCGCACCGATCTGCTGAAAAATTATAATTACACGGAGACCGGGATTAACCTGAAATTTGCTTACAATGAAAAGTTCATGAAATTTCCCAACGGTAAATTTTCGCTGGGTACAGATTATCCTATTTTATGGGCAAATTTCACAAGGGCTGTAGAATGGCTCGATGGCGAATACGACTATACGAAAATCGAAGCGAAAATTTCAAAATCATTCATAACAAAAACATTCGGGAAAACATATTTGCAACTTTCTGGGGGAATGGTCAGCGGGAATGTGCCGTATTCCGGGTATTACAACGGGCATGGCAGTTATGAGGTGTTTTCATTGGATGCAGCAAACAGTTTTGGAACCATGCGCATGAATGAATTTGTTGCAGACCGTTTTGCAGCTTTTTATTTTAAACAGGATTTCGGCAGTTTGCTTTTTAAAACCAAAAAATTCAAACCTCAATTAGCCATAGTGAATAATATCGGGTACGGAGATTTTGTGAGTTCAAACCATTATTTCGACAAACCTGTGAATACTTATAATAAGGGATATTTCGAAAGCGGTATTCTTTTCAACAACCTGCTGCACCAGATGTTTATCGGGTATGGTGTCGGCGTTTTCTACAGATACGGGACCTATGCTTTTCATAGAGAAGAAGATAATTTTGCTGTAAAATTATCTATTACATTCGACTTGTAAAACCTGTACAGGTAACAGTTTTATTCTTTTTTCTTAAACAGTTTTTTTGATCCTATTTTTAAAATAAGGAAGAGTATGGCGATCAGTATGAAGAAAAGGAACATGGAGCCGCCAAAGAAAAGCCAGATGTTGGTTTTGCTGATGATGAGCGCAAGTATGATGCTGATCCCGATCATGGTCATCAGGCCCGATAAGCGGTCGAAACCCGGAATGGACTTCAGGCTTGCGCTCCTTGCAATGATCACAAGAGTTACGATCATAGAAATAATCGGCAGGATGTAAATAATAAGATCTAATTTCATCAGGCTTTCTTTCAGGATGAAAAGTAAATATCCTGTAATAATTGCTTGCAAAATCCCGGGAACGGTAACTAAGTAAATCAATATCGAATACAAATATTTCCAGGGCGCAGGTTTCTCTTTTTCTTTGCCGGACAACCAGTTTAAAATCAATGCCAGTACAGGTACAGAGCAGGCAAAAATAAAAACAGGAGTGCTAAAATCTTCCGCTGTTTTATAAAATTGATCTAATGTCATAGTGTAATGGTTTTGATGTTTATTTAACTTTAAAAATTATAGGGAATATGGTATAGAGGTATAAAGGTATGGGGAGTATCGTTTTAAATAATTCTTAATACTTCATACCTCGTACTTCTTACTTCCTCTACTTTTTCTCTACCACTTTAAGTTCTTTCATATGAAATGGTGTTGCCGCCATTCTTTCATATGCTGCAATTTTTTTTATTTCGCCGCTGAAAATCACATCTAAGTTTTCTTTTTTTAATTCTTCAGGTATTTCGCAAAGGGCATATCTCATGTTGGTATTATTATCCGGCCGAATGGCCCATATATTGTCGTTGATCTTAATTATTTTCCCGTTTTTATTTTCAATATTCTGGATGGTTTCCCTGTCGTTGTAACAGGCGCCGAAGTTTGTATATTTCTCTTTGAAATCATTTTTTTTATTATTCTGACACGAACCTGCCTGTGCGAAAAGAATGATTAACAGATTTAAAAGTATGGTTTTCATGGTTGTATTTTTTTATTTAATCTTATAAATGCAAAGTTACATATTTAATTATACACTACTGGACAAAATGATATAAACAATTATTTGTGAGCAACTTGTTAGAAGTTGCGGAGCAACATCTAACAAGAACATGTTTCTTTGATAAACCAAAATCTAAAGAAATATGCAAGCGCTCACAAACATTGACAAAAT
>JACREX010000132.1 GCA_016212695.1 Bacteroidia bacterium | reverse complement strand
TATCATTCATGCCGGGAAGGATTTCGTTGAATGCAATAATGTTTCCAGTGGGCAGAAGCAATCTCAGTATATCGCCGGTGGAAGCATCGCCCAGAAGCCTTAATTTCACTGAATGATTTGGGGTATCGGTATTCACTTCCAGAATTTCATAAAGGCTGGTAAGCGTTGCTTCAAATTTGTTAAAGCTTCCCTCAAATTTGATCTCAAATGTATTTGATTTGTAAGTTTTACGGATTTCATTAATGTGCCCGTCGAGAATTTTCTTAGAATTATTTATAAGGGCAATCTGATCGCAAAGTTCTTCTACCGAACCCATATTATGAGTCGAGAAAATAATTGTTGAACCGTTTCTTTTCAGTTCAAGGATCTCGTGTTTCAGAAGGTTCATATTGATCGGGTCGAAGCCGCTGAACGGCTCATCGAAAATCAGTAATTTAGGTTCATGAAGTATCGTTACAATAAACTGCACTTTTTGCTGCATGCCTTTCGAAAGTTCTTCAACTTTCTTATCCCACCATGCTTGTATTTCAAATTTTTCGAACCAGTATTTCAGCTTTTTTAATGCATCCCGTTTGGTCATTCCTTTAAGCCGGGCGAGGTACAAGGCTTGTTCCCCGACTTTCATTTTTTTATAAAGCCCCCGCTCTTCGGGCAGATACCCGATTTTGAAAATATCGTCCGATTTTAATTTATTGCCGTATAAAAACAAGTGCCCGCTGTCCGGCGCAGTAATCTGGTTGATGATCCTGATAAGTGTTGTTTTTCCGGCGCCATTAGGTCCGAGCAATCCGAATATGCAGGCTTCGGGAACCGAAATGCTCAGATTATCCAAGGCAAGATGGTTTGCAAATTTCTTAACAACATTTTCCGCTCTAAATATTTCCATCTTTACGTTTGAAGTTTTATGTTTGAAGTTTGAAGTTGTTAGTTATACTGCAAACGGTTACAAATTTAACTTTTATTGAACAGACATTGTCAAATTGTTATATTGCTAAATTGTTATATTGCTATATTGCTATATTGCTATATTGCTAAATTGTTAAGCGGATATTCACAACAATTTAACCATTGAGCCATTCAACCATTCAGCCATTTAACAATGTCAACAATTTAACCATTTAAAGTATATTAGGAATTAAATTATTCAAAATAATCCCGCATCTTTTTGAAAAAGTTCTTGTCCTGTGATGTCGGCTGAGGATTAAAACTGGGTGATGTCTGCAGTTTTTCAAAAATTTTCTTTTCGTCTTTAGAGATGTTCTGGGGAATCCAGATATTAATCCGTACCAGGATATCACCCCTGCCATACCCATTCACTTCAGGGAGGCCTTTACCTCTTAACCTCAGTATTTTTCCGGATTGGGTGCCTGCATCAATTTTTACTTTTACTTTTCCGTCGAGCGTTGGTATCTCCACCGCTGTTCCAAGAACAGAATCGGGAATGCTGACAAATAAGATATAAAGCAGATCGTTCCCGTCGCGGATCAGATCCGGATGCTGCTCTTCTTCAATCACAACAAGCAGGTCGCCGTTCACTCCTCCCCTGCGGGCAGAATTACCCCTGCCGCTGACCACCAGTTGCATCTCGTCGGCAACTCCTGCAGGAATCTTTATACTAATTATTTCCTCTTCATTTACAACACCCTCTCCATAACATTTCTGGCATTTATTTTTAATTGATTTTCCATCGCCGTCACAAGTCGGGCAGGTTGATGTAGTCTGCATCTGTCCGATAAATGTATTGGAAACCCGGGTAACAAAACCTTTCCCGCCGCAGGTGGCACAGGTATTAAAAGCAGAACCTCCGGCAGCCCCGGAACCTCCGCATGAACTGCATTCCACAAGTTTCCGGACTTTAATTTTTTTCTCAACGCCATTGGCAATTTCATTAAGGGTAAGTTTGACTTTAACTCTGAGATTCGTGCCTTTAGTAACCCTTTTTCCGCTTCGGGTACCGCCCCTAAAATTTCCGCCAAAACCGCTAAAACCAAAATTGTTGAATATATCTCCAAAATTTGCAAAAATATCATCCATTGACATACCGCCGCCGCTGAATCCTCCGTTCCCGCCAAGTCCTGCATGGCCATACTGGTCGTACCGGGCGCGCTTGTCTTTATTGCTCAATACTTCATATGCTTCAGCCGCCTCTTTGAATTTTTCTTCCGCTTCTTTATCTCCGGGATTTCTGTCAGGATGGTATTTCATTGCCTGCTGGCGGTAAGCCTTTTTAATCTCATCGTCAGCGGCATTTTTCGATACGCCCAATATTTCGTAAAAATCTCTTCTTGCCATTATATTTTGTTTACAGTTTCCTGTTTTTTCATGACAGACAACAGACGACTGACGACAGATGACGGATGACAGACGACGGATGACGGATTACCGATTACCGACCTACTGATTACCGGTCTATTACTCACTCTCCAACCACAACTTTCGAAAAACGGATCACTTTATCATAAAGCGTATACCCTTTTTCTATCACATCCACTATTTTGCCTTTCATATCATCTGACGAAGCGGGGATTTTTGTTACTGCCTCGTGTAAATCCGTATTGAACTCCTGATTTAGCGCTTCAATTTCTTTAACGCCTTTCTGGTTTAAAAATTCCTTAAATTTGCCGTATATTAAATCTATTCCTTCTTTTACGGCATCTAATTCTTTTGCTGCTGTAATTGATTGCATGGCTCTTTCAAAATCATCAACAACAGGAATTATACCAAGTAATACATTTTCACCGCCTGATTTCATAAGCTCAATTTTCTCTTTCAGGGTACGCTTCCTGTAATTGTCAAATTCTGCTGTAAGCCGGAGATATTTATCATTCATCTCCTCAAGAGTTTTTCCCTGTTCTTCGATTTTCTGCGTCAACTCTTCGATCTTTTTATTCAGTTCGTCTGCCTCCTGAGCCCTGTTTTTCTTTTTAAAAAATTTACTTTTGGTTTCTTTTTTCTCCGCTTCCTGAGTTTCAGGCGCTGTAACTTCTTCTTTTACCTCAACCTGTTCTTCAGTGGCTTCTTCTGTTTTTGCTTCATCATTTACAGGGATTAATTCTTCTTTCCCATCGGCTGGTTCGACCCTGCTCACTTCGGTAAACTCAGTGCATCGCACCACAGGTTTGCTCAGGGCATGTTTTTCGTTTTCGTCCATAGCTACAATGATTTTTTATTAATGAGCGATAACAGTTGTCAAAATTTTTGCCAAATTAGGTATTTCAGACAAAATGACATTGTAATTTATGATTTAAAATTTCGATACCGGAATTAAAAAAACAAAGACAGAAAACTCTTCTGTCTTTGCCAAAATATTTCAGAGATCAATTTATTTTTTTATGAGGAGTTCTTCAAGTTTTGCTTCAAGGTCAGCGCCACGCAATGCTTTAGCTACGATAATTCCATCGGCATCAATTAAAAAATTGGCAGGTATTCCGGCAACTTTATAGACTTTTGCAGGTTCGCATGCCCAGTATTTCAGATCGCTCACATGATATTCCCAGTCGAGGCCATCATCTTTGATAGCTTTTTCCCAGTCGAACTTTGACCGGTCGAGCGATACACTGTAAACTGCAAAGCCTTTTCCATTTTTAAACTTCTTATCTTTGTATGCTTTGTAAGCTTTAACAACGTTAGGATTTTCTTTTCTGCATGGGCCGCACCATGCCGCCCAAAAATCGATCAGCACTAATTTCCCTTTTAATGACGAAAGAGCGATTTCTTTGTCTTTCGGGTCTTTAAGTTTAATTTCAGGGGCTTTATTTCCGATCTCAAGACCTATAGCGGCAGTTCCTGTTTGTTTCTGCGGAACCGGTTTGCTGATATTTACAAAACTCATTAAACCGAAAATGCTCAATGCCGCAATTGAAATTATCCAGATTTTCTTCATAGTTATAATTATTATTTGTGCAAATATAAATAAAATAACTAAACTTTGTTACTACGTCTTAGATTTACGTTACCAATTCTTCGGGACACCTCACCGGGTCTTAGATTTATGTCACCAACCCTTCTGGCATTGTCATTAAGGCTTCGGGTTGTGTCATCAGGTCTTAGATTCATGTCAGCGAGCTTTCGGGGCTTGTTATCAGGTATTAGATTCATGTCATCAAGCCTTCGGGTTATGTCATCGAGTCTTGGATTCATGTCAGCGACCTTTCGGACATCATCACCGGGCTTTCGGGTATCGTCAGCGGCCTTTCGGGGCTTGTTACTGAATGACAGATGACGGACGACAGACGACGGATGAACTACAGACTTTCTTAGATTCACGTTATCGAGTTTTCGGGCTTTGTCATTAAGTGTTAGATTCTTGTCAGTGAACCTGAGAAACTAATGCGTACTGTCCACAAAGGAATCTAAGGCTTTTTTCAACTTTACGGTAAAGTGGTTGTTGGTTCCTCTTTTAATACTTGCGGCAAAGTCAACATCAATACGCGCATGGGCTGTTATTGTAAAATGGAAATGACCCGAACGATGGTGTTCTATAATAACTTCGCCTTCGTCGTCTGATGCAATGGTTTTATTTTTGCTTTTATCTGTTACCGTGAAACTGTGAATTGGCGAACCGTCTTCATCGGCAAGGCAATCGAATGTGATGGATGTAGTGTGAACGCCGGTGACTATCACCTGTTTCGCTTCTTCCATGGCACGCACCAATTCGGGCTTGGTTTCTAAAAAATAGCTGAATATCAAATCATACATACTATCTACGGCTTCGAAAGCTTTGGCGTACCAGCCCGGCAGTTGGTCGGTTGCCGTTGATTTTTTGGTTTGCCGTGTTTCTGTAGGAGCGTCTTTAATAGTGCTGTAAGCGGCAATTGCATGATCTATTTCTGTGATGTTTGCCGCAGTAATATTGGTAAGAATGTTTAAATTATCGTTTAAGGCATTGCGCTTGTTGGCAGCCATATCAATGGCTTTTGTTTTAGTGGCATTGATAATCGG
>JACREX010000013.1 GCA_016212695.1 Bacteroidia bacterium | reverse complement strand
GTTTCAGGAAACAGACAAAAAAATAGACAGACTTGCTAAAATCTCTCAGGAATCTGATAAAAAAATTGATAAACTTGCCAAAATGTACGGAGGCATTTCAAAGAACCTGGGCGATGCTGCCGAAGATTTTTTCTATAATGGTTTATCTGCAACTTATAAAATCGGAAACATAAAATATGATTATGTTGATCGCAATTCAAAACGGAAGCACAAAAAGTATGAAAGCGAATTTGATGCCTTGCTTATTAATTCAGACTCAGTTGTTATTGTTGAAATTAAATACAAGTTGCACCCTGATGAAGTTGAAAAATTAATTAAGAATAAAATACCATTATTTAAAAAATTATATCCGGAATACAAAGGGTACAAAGTATATGGTGCCATTGCAGGATTTGCAATCCACGATGAAACGAAAAATCTTGCAAAAAAACACGGTTTGTTTATACTCACTCAATCGGGTGAGGCTGTTAAAGTAATTAACGAAGCAGGGTTTAAACCCAAAGAGTATTAATTCAAAATTTTGTATATTTACGTCAAATTAAAACTTGAAAATTATGTAAAAATTAAAAATATTTTTAAAAGCGTTTAGCTTTTATTCTTGCTATTGAAATCTTGCTATTGAAATCCCGACAATTTCTTGAAGTAATTATTTTATTATTGTCAATTCTGATTTTTATTATGTATATTTGTCAAAAGTAATAAAAATTTGTGATTCGTAATTATACATGTTTACCCCCTCAACCATACCACTTCGACAAGCATTCGACAGGCTCACGCCAGCGGCTCAGGGCAGGCTGCTGCCTACAAACAAGCGAACAATAGAACAACGAAGTAAGAATAATGAAGTTTTTTACTTCTTCATTCGTTATTCAAATGTTCTGATGTTCGTTATTCATTTGCCCCTCCTGAAAGGCGCATGGTTCTACACACACAACTCCTTAACCCACCCGCCCTCTTGTAAAGAAAATCACAAAACTAACAAAACTGTTTCCTTTTCCAATTCAAAATGTTTTACACAGGCAGGCGGATTTTCCATTTCAAACGGAACTCCGTTAAGAACAAACGGACACCTGCCTGCCCTGCCTACCGGACAGGCAGGCGGTAGGCAAGGTTCTTTTGTACCAAACGGAACTCCGCTAAGAACAAACGGAATTACTTTAAGGCCAAACGGACATCCGTTAAGAACAAACGGAATTATTTTAAGACCAAACGGACATCCGTTAAGAACAAACGGAATTACTTTAAGACCAAACGGACATCTGTTAGTACCAAACGGGATTACTTTAAGACTAAACGGACATCCGTTAGTACCAAACGGAATTACTTTAAGACCAAACGGACATCCGTTAAGAACAAACAGACTTTCTTTAGTAACAACAGGAACTCAGCCACGTAGGCGATGTGTTGAGCCTGTCGAAACAGGCGGAATGTTGGTAACCCCGTCCTTCAGGGCGGGGAAACAAAGCGCACCTTCTTTGTTCCGGCGCTGCACGACGTACAGTTGTTTTGAAACACTGCCACTGCTTGCAGCGCAACGTTTGCACTGAGTGCCACACTGAGCTGTCATACTGAACTTGTCGAAGTACGAAGCGATGAAAGACTGAAAAAAGAAATGATTTATAAATTAAATACAAACAATTATGAAAAAAGTAAAAGTAGTTCTTGATTTTATTGAATACCCTGTTTCGGAAAAAGTGGATTTTGGAAAAAACACGGTGACAAAAATGACAGGCAATGCAAATTTTCCCACTCCCGATGTGCCTTTGGCGCAAATTACAACTGCTGCAAATAATCTTGAAACAGCCTACAATGCAGCGCAGGGCGGAGGAAAACAACTAACGGCAGCCATGCATGCAGCCGAAAAAGTAATGGACGACCTGTTGCGCAAGCAGGCGCTGTATGTTGAGCGTATAACCAATGGCAACGAGGCTATGATACTCGGCAGCGGGTTTCACACATCAAAACAGCCTGCTCCGGCGCATCATCCTGAATTTACAGTTGAAACAGGGAAAAAGGCGTTGGATTCATTTATTGATTCCACGCACGAAGCCACTATGGTTCTTAAACGCAAAGCCGTAAAAGGCGCAAAAGCTTGGGTGTGGCAGCTTTGCACAGACCCGCTGGCAGAAGACAAATGGATATATACGGGGTTCAGCACACAAACCGCCTTTACGGTTGAAAACTTAACGCCGGGTATTAAATACTGGTTTCGCTCCGCAAGTATTTCAAAAGAAGGGCTTAGCCAGTGGTGCGACCCGATTGCAAAGATTGCGATGTGAGGAATAATTAAATATTAACCTTTAAAATTTGTAATATGAAAAGAACAGCACTTTTATTTCTGTTTATTGTCGCAGGACTAACAATGTTATTCAGCGACAGTTTCGCACAATCGCCACAATTGATAAACTACCAGGCTGTAGCCCGCAACACAGGCGGACAGCTTATCGTAAATCAAAACATCTCTGTGCGAATTAGTATTCTCAGCGGCTCGCCAACCGGTACGGCAGAGTACAGCGAAACCCATTCTGTTGCCACAAACCAGTTTGGAATATTTAACATTCAGATTGGAGGAGGCACGGTTGTAAGCGGCAGTTTTGCAGCAATTAGCTGGAGCGTAGCGCTGCATTTTGTAAAAGTAGAAGCCGATGAGACAGGCGGTTCGAATTACCAGTTTTTGGGAACATCGCAACTTATTTCAGTGCCATACTCTTTGTATGCTGAAAAGTCCGGCGATGGCTTTAGCGGAAATTATAACGAGCTTACCAACCTGCCCACATTGTTCAACGGAACCTGGGGAGACCTCACAGGCAAGCCAACATTTGCAACGGTTGCAACAAGCGGTAGCTATACCGACCTTTTAAACCTACCGACCCTGTTTGACGGCACCTGGACAAGCCTTACAGGGAAACCAACCACTTTGTCTGGATATGGAATCACCGATGCAATGAGTACTTCTCACGCTGCATATAGTATTACCAGTACAAATATTTCAAACTGGAATACATCTTATGGCTGGGGTAATCATGCAACATTTGGTTATTTAACGCACGAATCTGACACAATGCTATGGAAGAAAAACGGGAATAATTTATTTTATAACAACGGCAACGTCGGCATCGGGACGACAACTCCATCCTCAATGCTGCAGGTCACAGGAAACGCAACTTTTGCAACAACATCAGGCAACGTCGGCATCGGGACGACGGCTCCGGGGGCGAAGTTAGATGTTAATGGGACCGTTAGGATAATTAGCACATCAGCAACTGGTTTACAGATAGGGAATGATGTTAATAATATTCATTTAACTTATAATGGAACAACGGGTAGAACAACTGGTTATCTTCTTGCAAGCCAAAATTTCTTAACTGGAGCAGATAACAGGTCACAATTTAATGGTGGTTTTATTCAAATCTACAACGGTGCATATATTCAGAATTACCAACAACCTTTAGAAATAAAGAAAGCGTATCCCGCTGTCGGAGGTGCGATTGGATTAATAATTGATAACGATGATTTAGGTGGTGCGCCAACAGATTCTTACAAAATCTTACAGTTAAAGAAAAGTGGGGTAGAGGTTTCATACTTTAACGCAGGTGGAGGAGCATATTTTATCGGCAACGTCGGCATCGGGACAACGGGACCGGGGGCGAAGTTGCAAATTGCAAATGGCGATGTAAATGTAGAAACAATTGGGACTGGCATTATTTTACATTCGCCTGATGGCAGTTGCTACAGGGTAACAGTTGCAAATGGCGGGGCTTTGGTAACTACAGCGGTAGCGTGTCCGTAAATGTAAAAATTAAACAACAAAATGTCGCATAAAAGAAAAGGACAACTGACAGTATCGGGTGAATGGGCCAAACATTTGAGATCATTCTTTAAAAGACAATTCTGGAAAAAGGAACGCTGTGTTGAGAAAAAAATGATCGAAAAAGAAATTAAAACATTTTTAAAAACGCAACAGGAGTAATAATAGGAATGTTGTCGAAAGGATTTAATATTAGCAGGTCTTTATCGCCGGTGATGATTGCAGAGGCATTGCCTGCTTTGGCAAGGGAAAGGAATTTATCGTCATCAGGGTCGCGGCATAGTTTTACATTTTCTGAAATATCAATAACGAAAATCTTTTCTTCAAATCTTTTAAGGAATAATTTCCGCTTTGATAATGGCGCATATTTTTCAAATTTTTCACTAAGAGCCGTTTCTCTCAATTCGCTTAATGTTTCTGCGGAAATTAATAATGTGCCCCTGTTGAAACCGTGTTCTAATGCTGCTCTTGGCTTTGAGCCTGCAAACAACATGGCGCTGATAACAACATTGGTATCAAAGACGAAAAGTTTACTTTTTTTCATTTTTAATTTCTGTAAGGATTTCTTCAAGTATTTCCGGAGTAAGGCCGTTACTCTTTGCTATAGCGCCTATTTCATCCATAATTTCAAAAAGCTCGTTTTTGGCCTTTTTTCTGCTCTTGAAAAAATCCATCAGCCAGAAATTCACAAGAAATTCGGCTTTTCTCTTTTTCTCACGGTTTGCCCTGAGATAAAGAGATGCTGTTTCGTCATTAAGAGGTATAGAAATCTGTTCCATTTTTTGATATAAAATTATTGTTATGCAAATTTACATAAAATAAAATGATTATGAAAAAATATCTTTTTCTCATCCTTGCAGTCTTAATTTTAAACCTGAGACCCTGCCTTGCCGTCAGGCAGGCTGCCCGCCGACGCTTGGTTTTGCTTTTGTTGGCAGGCGGGCTTCAAACGTTAAACTGTCACGCCCAAACCCTCGAAAGGCAGGTTATATCTTCGTCAGGCGGAGAATATTCAAATACAAGTCTGCAATTTAATTTCACCATATGCGAGGCGGTAGTACAAACCTTCCAGAATTCCGGTTTAATTTTAACTCAGGGCTTTCAACAACCATCTATCGTTAATTGCAACGATACTGTAATTTATAATTACTCATCAATCTGCTCCGGCGACAGCATTTTCTTAGGCGGAATGTGGCAAACTACAGCAGGAATTTATCACGATACATTGCAAACTTCAGCAGGCTGTGACAGTATAGTAATAACTACTCTTTCAATTATTCCTCTACCTGTAGCTCATCTTGGCAACGACACTACCATTTGCGCCAACGCTTCAATTACATTAACCGCTACAGGCAATACTAATTGTTTTTATCATTGGAATAATGGCTTAACCGGTTCAGCAATCACTGTCAGCAATTCGGGTGTTTATTCTGTTACTGTCACTAATAGTTACGGTTGTTCTGCAAACGATAATATCACAGTTACAAAATATTCGCCCATACAAATTGTGATTAATGCTGTAAATACTATATGCGGGCAAAATATGGGCAGCGCAACAGCTTTGGTAACAGGCGGCACATTGCCCTATAATTACCTCTGGTCAAATGGCGACACTACCGATGTAGCGTTAAATCTTGCATCAGGAATTTATATTTTGTACATTACAGATTTGAATCATTGCCAAAATTCCGCAACAGCATTAATAAGCACAACCAACGGCCCGAATATCACAGTACAAAATGTAACAAATGTATCGTGCAACGGAGGCAGCGACGGCGCTATCAGCATCAATGTAACAGGCGGCGCACAGCCCTATCACTTTGAGTGGAGCAACGGCGATACGATAAACCAGAACATAAGCAATCTTGCTGCAGGCCCATATGAAATTATTGTTACCGATAATGCCGGATGTCAGGCCGTACGCAGCATCAATATCACACAGCCCGGCAATATTTCTATTTCTATAATAACAACTGACGCCACCTGCGGCAATGCAGACGGCTCGGCTTCTGCAACCGTAACAGGAGGCACACAACCCTATTCTTACTCATGGTCTAATGACTCAACCTCATCCAACATCCAACATCTAACATCCAACATCTACACCCTCACAGTTACCGATGCTCATTCCTGCATAGCGACAAATACAACTGCTATCACAGAAACAGGAGCGCCAACAGTAACAATAGATTCAGTTATAAATGCAACATGCAGCGCATACAATGGTGCAATTT
>JACREX010000131.1 GCA_016212695.1 Bacteroidia bacterium | reverse complement strand
GGCTGTAAGGGTAGTGGTTACTATCAACGCCAGTGTAAGAATAAGAGAATATTTTCTAATCATTGCCGGTCTGATTTTAGAAGAATGAATAAGCAGAACAAATACCGGGGTGATGAAATTTTTTTCAAAATGCCTTTTTTATGGCAAACTCAATATCATCATTGGTAATCGTAAATTTCCCCAACGCATGTCCGATGCCTGAAAACACATAATTTTCTGTTATGTTTAAGGAAATGAAAATTTTAGTCAAAGGTAGAAAAAATGAAAATAAAAACACTTATTTTTGCCGGACTTTTATATCAATATGAAACAGGATGAAAATTGTAGACATTTTTAAAAATTCGAAGAAAACGCTTTTTTCGTTTGAATTGCTTCCTCCCCTGAAAGGGCACGATATCGATATCATTTATCAGACCGTTGATCCTCTGATGGAGTTTAACCCGTCTTATATAAATATCACGTATCACCAGGAAGAGATTGTTTACAAAAAACACAAATCGGGTCTGCTCGAAAAAAAGACGGTTCGCAAACGTCCGGGAACCGTCGCCATTTCTGCCGCCATAAAATACAAATACAAAAATGTGATGGTGGTTCCGCACATAATCTGCGGCGGGTTTACGAAAGAAGAAACCGAAAATGCGTTAATTGATTTGCAATTTCTTGGCATTAAAAATCTGCTGGTGGTTCGCGGAGATCCTGAGAAATCGCAGAAAATTTTTATTCCGGAAAAAGAAGGGCATGCTCATTCGCTCGACCTACTGAAACAGATCACAAATATGAATCATGGAAAATACTTAGATGATGATCTACTGAATACCATGCCCACTGATTTTTCGATGGGAGTGGCCGGTTATCCCGAAAAACACTGCGAAGCGCCTAACCTGAAGTCGGACCTGAATTTTTTGAAACAGAAAGTGGAGGCAGGCGCAGAATTTATTGTAACGCAAATGTTTTTTGATAATAAAAAGTATTTCGATTTTGTAAAACAATGCCGCGATATAGGGATCAATGTCCCGATTATTCCCGGATTAAAACCGGTTTCCATAAAGAGCCATATCTCGTCATTGCCCTATACCTTTCACATTGATATCCCGGACGATCTTGTAAAAGAAGTTGAGAAATGCAGGGATAACGAACAGGCAAGGCAGGCCGGTATCGAATGGGCGATCATGCAGTCGAAAGACCTTATCAGGGCGAATGTCCCCGCCGTGCATTATTTTACCATGGGCAAGTCGGACAATATCCAGAAAATAGCAAAGGCTGTGTTTTAATCCGGATGTTACAATTTACCGGAGATCCGAATTTTTAATTATGGATTCAAGCAGTTTTTGCTGGCCTGTAATTTCCTGCTCTTTCAGTTTTAACGCCTCGGTATTCGCCTTGATTTTTTCTTCCGCTTTGGCAACCTTTTCTTTAAAGTTTTCAATATCTCTCTGCAGGTTTTCGTTTTCTTTTATAGTAAAATCTTTTTGCAGAGTCAATGCCCCAAGCGCTTTTTCTTCAAGTTTTATTCTTTGTTTGAAGCCCTTTTCGCTCAGATCTTTTGCGAAATCGGCAACGATTCGTTTAGCGGCTTTAAATTCTTTGGGATGCTGCGTTGAGGAGAGATAGGCTCCGCCAAGATCAAATCCGGCAATAAAGTTAATGTCGCCTTCAGGAGTTGCTTCTGCCTTGGAATGCACATCCACAGTATTATCAGACACATCTTTAATACTGGCATTGTCGGCAAACATTTCTTTTTTCCATGATATTTTGGCATCATACCCCTTCATAATGCTTTTCCATTCTTTCATAACATCCTCTTCTTTGCATTGAAAAATTTTTACCACCAATGCATTATGGCTGGCTCCGCCGATATCTTCGGTCTGTTCTTTTACTTCGATTTTACTTTGTGCAAAGAGCGGCGAAAGCATAATTGCCAGTCCGTAAGTGAAAATAAATTTTTTCATGATTTTCAATATTCATTTTTACAAAACTAAAAATTTACACCGAACATTCAAAAATCAATCTCCAATTCTTTGGCAGGGTCCCAGAAATATTTTTTAAAATTTACAATGGCATCGTCTTCTACCCTGATCCCTTCGCTTTTTAAAAGATCTTCCATAATATTGGATCCTCCGAAATGGCGCTTCCCTGTCAGCATCCCGTTTTTGTTTACCACGCGGTGTGCAGGCACATATTTTTTTTGAGTATGCGAATTGTTCATGGCCCAGCCTACCATCCTGGCTGATTGTGCCGACCCGATGTATCTGGCAATTGCTCCGTATGAAGTTACCCGGCCATAAGGAATCAGCCTTGCAACCTGATAAACCCGGTTAAAAAAATGATCGTTATGCTGCATTAAAAAATTTTATATTTGCCGATTGATAAACCAGTATATACATAAAACGGGATAAATTTGTACATTTCTAATAGCGGCAACTGGCAGCAGCAGTTGGCAGTTCTGACTGCATAGTGCCTTCTGCAACTGCCTACTTTACTATGTATAATCTTATCCCTTGCATAGTATAAATTAATACAAATTTATATAGAATATTTAATGTGTAAACCCATTGCGGTATTTTTTTATAAAACTGCTTAAAAATTGTTTTGTTTTAATTTTTCTCCCGGTAAAATTTATATACTTTTAACGCATTAAAAATTATTTTAAATCCTTAAACATCGTGAGCAATACCGTTAAGATAAAATCCGCGTTGATATCTGTGTATCATAAAGACAAATTAGACGAGATCGTTAAAAAATTAGTTGAATTAAATGTTAAAATTTATTCCACCGGCGGAACGAAAGACTACTTAGAATCTTCAGGCATAAAAGTTACGGCAGTGGAAGATATTACTTCATACCCATCTATCCTTGGCGGCAGGGTAAAAACATTGCATCCTAAAGTTTTTGGCGGTATACTGGCCCGCAGGGAAAATAATGAAGATAAGCAGCAGCTTGCAAAATTTGAGATACCGGAGATGGACATGGTGATAGTAGACCTGTATCCATTTGAAGAAACGGTGGCATCCGGCGCCGGCGAAAATGAGATTATTGAAAAAATTGATATAGGCGGGATTTCTCTTATTCGCGCGGCAGCCAAAAATTTTAACGATGTTTTGATCGTTCCTTCAAGGAATCAGTATGAGGCGCTGCTTCATCTTCTTGAAGAAAAAAACGGGGAGACAACGATTGACGACAGAAGGAAATTTGCTATTCATGCCTTCAATATTTCTTCGCATTATGATACGGCGATATTTAATTATTTTAATCAGGGCGACACGGATGTTTTCAAGCAAAGCATACTTGTATCAAACCCTCTGAGGTATGGCGAAAATCCTCATCAGCGCGGATTTTTTTATGGAGATATGGATGCCCTGTTTGATAAGCTGCAGGGGAAAGAAATATCCTATAACAACCTGCTCGATATTGACGCTGCGGTTAATCTGATCGCAGAATTTAAAGATACCGCGTTTGCCATACTGAAACATAACAATGCCTGCGGCATAGCTTCCCGAAAAACACTGACCGATGCATGGAACGATGCTCTTGCCGGCGATCCGATCTCTGCATTCGGCGGTATTTTAATAACGAATGTCGAGGTGAATCCTGATACGGCTTCAGAGATCAACAAACTTTTCTTTGAAGTAATCATTGCGCCGGGATATCATAGGGAAGCCCTTGAAATTCTTGTGCAAAAGAAGAACCGTATCGTCCTGGTTCAGAAAAAGGCTGCCTTGCCGGATTTTCAATTCAGGTCTTTATTAAATGGCGTGATTGGTCAGGACAAGGATGTAAAAACAGAATCAAAATCCGATATGCGTGTTGTTACCAATACGACACCGTCACAACGGGAATTTACAGACCTGGAATTTGCGAATATAGTAGTTAAACACAGCAAATCAAACACTATTGTGCTGGCAAAAAATAATCAGTTGCTTGCCAGCGGAGTGGGCCAGACGTCTCGGGTGGATGCATTAAAACAGGCGATTGCCAAAGCGCAGAATTTTGGTTTTGACCTGAAAGGTTCCGTGATGGCATCGGATGCATTTTTCCCGTTTCCGGATTGTGTGGAGATTGCATATAATGCAGGAATTACGGCAGTGATTCAGCCCGGCGGTTCAATTAAAGATAAAGATTCCATTGAATTCTGCAATGCCAACAATGTCGCCATGGTGTTCACGGGAATAAGGCACTTCCGGCATTAAGATATTTTTTAGCGTCACGAACAAAATGCATAAAACACCCGTCTGCTGATATGCATAAATTCCAATGACCAAAACGGTTTATTTTCAAACGTACTTTGCCCTCTAATTTTCTATCAGTTTTTTATACCGGATTCTCTTTGGTCCCTCGTCGCCCATTCGTTTTTTCCTGTTTTCTTCATATTCGGAATACGACCCTTCAAAGAAACAGGCTTGCGAATTTCCCTCAAATGCCAGGATATGGGTTGCTACCCGGTCGAGAAACCATCGGTCGTGTGAAATAATAACCGCGCATCCCGCAAAATTTTCAAGGCCTTCTTCAAGGGCTCGCAGCGTATTCACATCAATATCATTGGTAGGCTCGTCGAGTAAAAGCACGTTTGCTTCTTCTTTCAGAGTTAATGCCAGGTGCAGCCTGTTCCTTTCTCCTCCGGAAAGGATACCGCATTTTTTTTCCTGGTCGGCGCCGCTGAAGTTGAACCGGGCAACATATGCGCGTGCATTCATGGTTCTGTCTCCAAGTTTTATGAATTCTAATCCTCCGGAGATTACTTCGAAAACTGTCTTCTCAGGGTCAATGGCGGTGTGAGCCTGGTCCACATATCCCACCTTCACGGTTTCGCCTGTTTTAAACGAACCTTTATCCGGTTTTTCCTGGCCCATGATAAGCCGGAACAAGGTTGTTTTTCCGGCTCCGTTAGGCCCGATTACACCGACAATTCCTGCGGGCGGCAATGAGAAATTCAGGTTGTCATACAGCACTTTTTCGTCGAATGCTTTTGCAACGCTTTGCGCTTCTATTACCATCCGGCCTAAGCGCGGGCCGTTCGGAATAAATATTTCGAGACGTTCTTCTTTTTCCTTAGTATCTTCGTTCAACATTTTCTCATATGCATTCAGCCTGGCTTTTCCTTTTGCACGACGGGCCTTGGGCGACATGCGAACCCATTCTAATTCCCGCTCCAGTGTTTTCTGTCTCTTGCCTGTTTGCTTTTGCTCAAGTTCAAATCTTTTTGTTTTTTGCTCCAGCCATGAGGTGTAATTTCCCTGCCAGGGAATCCCTTCGCCGCGATCCAGTTCAAGAATCCATCCCGCAACATTATCGAGAAAATAACGGTCATGCGTGATGGCAATCACCGTTCCTTTGTATTGCTGCAAATGCATTTCGAGCCATTGTATGGATTCCGCATCAAGGTGATTGGTTGGTTCGTCAAGGAGCAGCACATCCGGTTCTTTAAGGAGCAGCCGGCACAATGCCACCCGCCTTTTTTCTCCCCCTGAAAGCGTTCCTATGATCCGGTCGCTCTCAGGACAGCGTAGAGCATCCATGGCTCTCTCGAGCTTGTGGTCGAGTTCCCATCCGTTCACCTGGTCAATTTTTTCAGTGATTGCGCCCTGCTTCTCTATGAGCTTATTCATCTCGTCGTCGCTCATGGGCTCAGAAAATTTTAAATTAATTTCCTCATACTCTTTCATCAGGTTAACCACATCCTGCACGCCTTCTTCCACAATCTCTTTAACGGTTTTTGCATCATCAAGCGCCGGTTCCTGCTCAAGGAGGCCAACGGAATATTCTTTATCGGATACCACCTCGCCCTGGAATGATTTTTCTACGCCGGCGATAATTTTCAGCAAAGTAGATTTTCCCGAACCATTAAGGCCGATGATACCGATTTTTGCGCCATAAAAAAAAGAAAGATAAATATCTTTTAAAACCTGTTTGTGCGGCGGAAATATTTTGTTCACACCCACCATGGAAAAAATTATTTTTTTATCGTCTGCCATATCTTTGCGGTTAAGGATTGTAAAGGTAGAGTTTTCCGTATAGTTTACAAATTTAAAAACTGTTGTTGTAAAAATTTACCGTGTCAGATATGGATTGCCAGAAGGGTAATGTCATCGGTTTGCTCAAAAAGCTGATTTGTTTCCGGGTTGAGATGATTCTTCCAGTTTTCAAGCGTTTCATTAAGTATCATGCGTTGTTCTTTCATGGGTTTCGAAGAAACTGACACTAGTAATTCTTTAAACCGTGCGGTCTTAAATTTTGTTCCGTCAGGCCCGCCGAACTGAGTCTGAAAACCATCAGAAAACAAATAAACAGTATCACCTTTTTGCAATTTCGTAACATGATTTGTAAAGGGCTTCATATTTTCACAAATCCCAACGAGGAAAAGGCTTTAATCCGGATTGTGTCTTGTTTAGCCGTTTTAATCAGATTTAAAAGCGAATCTTTGTTCTGTTTTTGGGCAGAAGAATATAATGTTGAAAATACCATGGCAATAATAAGAAAGGAAATGATTCTCATGTATTCAAATTTCTTTTCAAATACAGTACTTGAACTATACGGTTATTTTTTTCAGATAATCCGGAACCACCTCTTGTGAGGTAACTGAATCATTGGTTTCTCCTTTTCTTATGATATGGGGTTTCCCGTCCATATCAATCATAACAATATTGGGCCGGAGCGTGATGAACTGCATCCACTGTGTCATGTTGTAAGCGCCAATACGGCTGATGACAAAATGATCGCCCTTGTTCAGCAGGGGGAAAGAAATATTATCGCGGATCACATCAATATTCATGCACAACGGTCCATAAATAACAGTATCTTCCGTATAGTGTGTGAAAGGCTGTGCAGGTGTGATTTTGTGCTCATACCAGAACGACGTGAAGAGCAGGTTTACGCCGATATCCACTACCATCGCCCGTTTCCCTTCGGCAAGGCGCTTAATAGCAATAACGCTTCCTATCAGCGAGCCGGAATCATCAATCAGCGCCCTGCCCGTTTCAAGAATTAGAATCGGCATGTGTTCGGGATGAATCCCGGAATTGATGATGGCGCTTGTTATAGCCTCTGCATATGCGTCGAATGTGGGGCAGGTATCGCTGCCGGGTATGAATGCGCCCTTCAGTGTATTCTTTGATGCAAAGCCGCCCCCTGTGTCAATATATTTTATATGATGGTTGAATTTTTTCTGTATGCCCACGGCCAGATCGGCAAGTTTGGCTGCTGCATGGCCATATGCCCAAGGTACCATGATATACGTGCCGATATGTGCATGAAGCCCCATCAGTTCAAGTTTTTTGCTGAGCATGATCCGGTTCAGGGCTTCCCAGGCTTCCCCGTTTTCGTAATTGAATCCAAAGCGGCTCCAGATTGGATAAATTCCCGTATCCATATTCACCCGGATAGAGACTTTGGGCTTCTGCTCCATTTGTTCACTGAGTTCAATAATCGTGTATAATTCGTCGAAATGGTCGATATGAATCAGCGAACCATTTACAATGGCTTTCCTGATATCTGCCTCGGTTTTATCAGGTCCGTTAAAAATAATATGTTGACCCTGCACCCTGTTTGCTATGGCTTTGTCATATTCAAAACCCGAAACAACTTCTGCCCATGAGCCTTCCTGGTGAAAGACATTGCACACGGCATTAAGGTAATTGGTTTTATACGACCAGGCAAACTGCACCTTCGGATAACGGGTGGTAAACGCCCTCTTTGCCTCCCGGTATGTTTCACGGATGGTTTTTTCAGAAATCACATAAAACGGAGAGCCAAACTGATTGATGAGGTCTTTTATTGCCACGCCGTCAATGTGAGTGATGGGATCGTATTCTGTTTTAAGCCCAAATTTGTTGGGAATACCGACATTTAATTTTTTTATTAACGGTCTTTCAAAAGGTAATTTCTTTGTTGCCATATTGTATAATTTATGATTTTGGATTTACGATTTTTTCGGCCACTTCGACACATTTCGACAGGCTCAATGTTCAGTTCAGTGTCCGATTTTTAGATTTTATGTTACTTTTTTCATTTTACTTTTTGTCATACTGAGTGAAGTCGAAGTATGTTTTATTTACAATTCCCCAAACGTAGAAAGCTTCTCGAATTCTTCCAGTTCAACAATCATATCCATAGAAAACCGGATGAATAATTTTCCTACCTGGTAACTTTCATACGGTTTCACCTCCATTCCAAGGGCAAGTTTTATCAGCGCTTCCGGCAGATTTTGTCCGGCTCCTACGGCAAGGTACACCCATGCCGGAATCCTCGGATTGATCTCTATCAGGAAAAGATCGTTCGAAATTGTTTTAATAAGCTCAAACTCCATACCGCCCCTCCATTTGGTTTGCCCGATTATTTTGCGGGTCAGTTCCAGCATGTTTTCATCGTCGAGCGTGATTCCGCCCCATGCTTTTCCTTTATCGGTGATATATTGTTTTCTCATAGGAACAGCGCCAATGGTATTGCCTTTGCCATCGCCCAGCGCTATCACATTCACTTCGGTTCCGTGAATAAATTCCTGGATAATGATCGGTAGTCCCCACTTGGAAGCGATCTTATTGAAATACATCCGCACCTGTTCGGGATTATAGGCGACATAAGCATCATAATATTTCCCTTTCACCAATAACGGGTATGTGAAATCTGCCGTTAATCCGAATATTTCATTTTCTCCGAATATGGGGCGGCTGAACGGAACAGTTATGCCGTATTTTTTCCCGAATGCCGGGAGATTCGATTTGTGGCGCTCTTCGAACTGCTCCATTGTGGGCAGGAAGGTGTGGATTTTCATCTCTTTCAAAACATCAGAAGAACGCATGAAACTATAAAGTTCGGCATCAAAATTCGGAATGATCACATCAATTTTTTCAACCGAATGGATATATTCAATCCGCTGGATCAATGGATCGGTTCCTGCAGACGGATAAGGGATCTGGTAGGTTTTGTCAACAATATCGTGAAGATAGATGCCCGGCTCAAGGTTTTCATAAGCAAGGCCGATGATCCGCACATCGAATTCTTTTGACTCGCGGATGCCCCTGATCACAGGAATGCCCGGCCCGGGATTATCGGTATTATTTAAACCGGAAACAGCAACTGTTATTTTTTTCTTTTTCATGATTATTCTTCGGTAAGGTGAAACTGCCGGATCATGTTCATAAAATCAAGATACGATTTTTCAAAAGTTGCCTTATCCACATCATATTTATCAAGTACAAACTTTTGTATATCTGGCAACTCTTTGCCTTCTTTCATCAGGGTCATGATCTCAGCGCCTATCGGGTTTAATGAGTATGAATCGCCGGTTGTGGGGTCGAAAACAAAACCTGTTTCGCTCACTGCAATATTCTTTTTTATCTTCATAAATCAGTTTAGTTTTTATTACATTACTTTCAAGGGAGCAAAAATAGGTACTTATATCAAAGAAAAGTTATAAAATTCCGTAATTATTTTATAAAATTAAAGAAATCTGAACAATTTAGTATTATTCAAGAATCATAAACTTGCTACGACAAGTCGGGGTTTGACATATTAAATAGATTTTAGACAAATGAAAAAGAGTATATTTGCGGTTTACCCGATTATTTCTATGCGAATAAAAGATTCTGTAATCAGTACAAACTGGTATCTGTTCTTATTGCTGCTCATCGAGGGCGGTGCATTAATGGCTGTTGAGATCATAAGCGCAAAACTTGTCGCTCCGTTTTACGGTACATCATTATACGTATGGACAGCGGTGCTTGCCATTACCATTGCAGGGCTTGCTGCAGGGTACTCTCTCGGAGGCGCTTTGTCAAAAAAACAAAACAGTTCGAAATTTCTTATTTTTGTAGTTTCTGTATCTGCCCTACTGGTTTTTCTGATGCCCTATACATCTGTCTTTGTAATGGCCATAACGGCGAAAATGAATCTCAGTATCGGCGTTATTGTAACATGCATGTTGCTCCTGCTTCCGCCTGTTGTTTGTTTTGGTACCGTAGGCCCGTTATCGGTAAAATATTTATCCCGGAAACTTGAAAATATCGGCCATGTTGCGGGGCTCACCTATTTCACCTCAACCATCGGCGGCATTATCGCAACATTTTTATTCAGTTTTTACATTATTCCTTTTATGGGCTTAAAGGCCGGAACGCTGATCGCTGCATCGGCTCTTGCAATTGTTTTTTTGATTTTTGTTGTCACAAGAAAAAAATTTAAAAATGCGCCTGCTGTAAATAGTCCCGTTATAAGTGAGAAAAAGAATACCATTAAAGAAAAAACAGATAGCGCTGCGATAAAAAAACAAGATAATGCCACGGTTAAAAATACGATGTATCTTTTGGCTCTGCTCGAAGGCGTCGCGGTAATGGTTATCGAGTTGTTTTCTGCACGAATGGTTGCCCCGTATTTCGGTTCCTCATTATATGTATGGGGAACAGTGATTGGGATAACATTGTTCGGCCTTGCTTTAGGTTACTATGCAGGCGGAATTGTTGCCGACAGAAAACCATCTGAAAATACTTTTCCATGGATTCTTTTACTGGCATCTGTTTTCATTATGCTCATGCCCTGGATTTCGAATGGATTAACGGTATGTTTTGAAGATTTTAATCCGGTTGCGGCAGTATTAATTATATGTATATTTTTAATATTACCGCCCCTGTTGTTTTTAGGAACGATCCCCACCCTCGTGATCCGTTATATAACCGTAAAAGTAGAAGCAAGCGGAAACACTACCGGAAAAGTTTACGCATTTTCTTCTATGGGCAGTATCCTGGGTTTATTCCTGACGGGTTACTTTATCATCCCTGTTTTTGGTATATCCGGGCCATCGGTTGTAACCGGATTGCTGTTGGGCATTATTCCTTTTCTGATGCTGATCAGGAAAAAAAAATACAAGGCGGTTTTGTTTTTCGTAGCGCTGGCGATTGCCATAGGTTCACAAAAAGAGAAACCCGCTGCAGACGATATCAAAATACAATATTATTCTGAAGGCCTGCTGGGGCAGATTTTAGTTTCCGATGTGGTGAAACCGCCTTCTCCCGGAAGCAATGCGAATGTTGTAAACAGGATATTGTTTATAAACAGGATGGGCCAGAATTTTTATAATCTCAACCAGGGGAAATCCATTTTCGGTTATATTGATTATATTTCGGCGCTGGCAGCCAAACTGCCCGAAAAATCTGATGTTTTAGTGCTTGGGCTGGGCGGCGGAGTATCGGCAAATGCTTTACATAAAAAATATAAATGCTCTGTTGACGCGGTTGACCTGGACCAAAGAATGGCTTACATTGCAAAGTGTTTTTTCGGACTTGAAAATGATATAAGTATCATTATTGACGATGCCCGGCATTATATTGAAACCACCGGAAAAAAATACGATCTTATCGTCTTTGATGTGTTTAACGGAGAGACCTGGCCATCGCATGTTCTCACGCTTGAGAGTTTTAAAAAAACAAAAAAATTGCTGAAAGAATCCGGGTTCATCATCATAAATTTTAATGGCTTTTTAAGCGGTGTTGCCGGGAAATCGGGCCGTTGTGTTTACAAAACATTATGCGCTTCGGGAATGGAAACGCGGTTATTACCCACAGCAGGCAAAGAAGACGAAAGAAATATATTATTTGTAACAAGCCCCGGCAAACTTAATTTCAGCAGTCTGAAATTGATCGGCGGGAAACAAAAAGAATTCTGTCTTGACTCTTTATTTTTAGAACCGGAAAAAATTGCAACAGACGATGCAGAGGTACTAACAGACGATATACCCAATCTTGATATGTTCAATCTTGAAGCAGGCAAAATCTGGCGCAAAGGGTATAATAAATATTTTACTAAAAACTATACCCGGAAAGGGATACCCCTATTTAAATAAAAAGCGTTGTTATTTCTCCTGCGGGTAAAAAACAAAAAAGCGATTTTCAGATCGCTTTTTTTATTTATAAAGATATGCTGATCTTTATGAATGAGTGATCCCGGCATAGCCGTCTGCATCATACAAATCGCTCAGTTCCGCAGGGTTTTTAACTTTTATTTTAATCATCCATCCTTCGCCGTAAGGATCTTTATTAACAATCTCCGGAGAATTATCTAATAATGGATTCTTTTCAATAATTTCTCCGCTTACGGGCATCAACATATCTGAAACTGTTTTTACAGCTTCGATAGTACCAAAAACTTCTTCCTTATTCAGGGTTTCACCCACGGTTTCAATTTCAATAAAAACAATATCGCCAAGTTCGCTTTGAGCAAAGTCGGTGACGCCTATAAAAGCAAATTCACCTTCTGCGCGAATCCATTCATGATCTTTCGTGTACTTTAAATTTTTCGGGATATTCATAACAGTTTGATTTTAGATTAGTGATTTAATGATTTATGATTGTTTGTTGTTTATTGTTTATTTGTTTGTTGTTGTTGAATTTTGCACATTGAGCCTGTCGAAATGTGGCTTCCATTTCCAAATTATTTTTTGATTTATGATTTTTCAAATTTATACAATTGTTTTTAAAACCCGCTAAACAATACAATATAATTTTATACTTTGAATGGCTTGGATTTATCGCATTTTGAAAAGTTGATAGTAGTAGTTGGTAGTAGTAGTCCGACTACCAACTGCCGCTATCAACTACCAACTCGTAATTTATTGCGGAAATTTACATCGTCTGGTCTGCAGTATAAGTTGTGATTTTACTGAACTAATTGGAATCTCACGCTTACCCCGAAGTTTGTTGTTGTATTCTTGAATGTGGTTGATACAATCGGGTTTGTAACGGTCCTGTCAAAGAATATTTTTAAAATAAAACGGTCGCTTAAAACATAATCCGCAGAGGTTTTAAGCTGAATGCTTGTTTGCCCTGATGTGGGCTGGGTAACGCCTTCTTCTAATTTACGGATAAGCGTGAGCGATTTTCGTATAGATAAATCTACCCGTAGGTTGATATCGCTCTTGTATTGTTTCTTTTTGCCTCCGCCGCCTATCTGGGTGATATTGACAATTACATTTTTAATCCGGTACCCGAGTCCGATGACATAATCCGTACTTTTCATTTCATTCAGTTGGTTGTTAGAAAAACTGAGCGCCAGGGTGCGTTGCTTTTTATATTCAAATTTTGTCATCAGGCTGTTGTTCCATGTGAGGTCTAATCCGATAAGCGGGCTGAACTGCTCGTTTATTGAAACCGAATTGATATCATAGTGCGGGACATAGTTTACAAATGTTGTGTCCAATTCGTATTTCTGGTAATTATATCCGCTTATATCTTCGATGTAACGCTGGTTCAGCAGGTAACTTCCCACGCTGAATGTAGAACGGTAAGAATGTGTGAGCGTAGCGGTTTTAACATATCGTTTCACAAAATTAAGCTTGCTGAGGCCATTATAATTGACGCTCCAGTTCGGCTTCATACTTTTCCATGAAGGAAACTCCTTGATAAAAGAAGTTTCACCCAGGTTTGCAGCGCTCGGTTTAGCGCCGGTGTAAGCGGCCAGAAATGCCGGTAAAATGACATTTTGCGATGTCCTCCCGAATCCGTTGGGGTAACCCTTGCTATCAAGGCTATCAATGTCTGTGGGATATTGACTTCCCGGTTGGTTTGCCAGCAAATCCGCAACATCTTTCCTGTAACTTAATAAATTATCAAATGCTTTTGAAGAATATTTATCTTTTTTATTTTTAACATCACGAAATGCCGTTGACAGGGTGATTATAGAAATGCTGAATGTGCCGGATATCTGGGTATTGACTGTATCACCGCCTAAACCGCCTAAGGGATTTGCTTTAAAAAGTATGCTTTTGTTTTCACCAAAGTTCCTGTTGGCATTCAGGTCAATTTTTAAATCAGTTAAAGGTTCAACCGTGGCCCTTGTCGTAAGCGTTGTTGTATGTGTCATTACAAAAGGATTGGTCTGTATTGCATCCGGTGTGAGCATTCTCTGATTGGCTGCGTCTTTAAGAAAACTTTCATCCTGCCATCCGCAAATAAACGGGATTCCGGGCGCCTGTACCATCCGGAACGGATCCTGCTCCGGTGTGAAAATACCGGTATCGGGCCTGTAATTTTCGCTGCCGAAAAATTTCGTATTGGGTAAATAACCGGGTAAAATAGTCCCGTTATTTTCTGAATATTGAACAGATACATTCTTAACGCTCATTAAAAACCTGGAGGTGTATTCTGCAATGAGCCGGAGCAGGCTTTCCTGTATTTCCCGTGTCCCGGTGATCTTGGCTTTGACTCTTTTATAATCTTTTTTGGCTGTAAACGTCACTTTGTTTTCATTGATGATCTTCACATCACCCTTGATTTCCACACCCGCAGAATCGTATAATTTCACAACCACCTCCTCTGTTTTCAGATCGTGTTTAATCGTTTTCGGGGTATTTGCAAGCAGATACGATATATCAATATCAATGTTCACCTTTTCAGATTTTTTCGGATCCGGTTTTTGTTTTCCGGTCTTGCTGAATTTCTGATTTACCTCTTTAAAGAATTTTACCTTATTATATAATGTAAGAAGGCTAAGCGTCACATTCCCCTGCATGGTATTTGAGTTTTTAATGGTATTCCCGAGGTGCAACTGGCTGGTATCTGCTAACCTGGGTCCGGCCTGCCAGTCGTAGTTTGCGCTGTAGCGGGCATTTGCCGTGATCCAGTTGAAAAGAGGGATTTTGTTTATCGGAATATCGTAACTCAGGTTGGCAATGTGATGATATTGGGTTGTACGGCCAAAATCATAAATTTTTTCCAATACCGTATCCCTGTATCCCTGGTTAATTCTATCTTTTGTAATCCGTCCGTCAGGTTCGTCAATGCGCGCTGTGTTTGTTGCGGAAAAATCAAACTTGAGGGCTTGCGTCAGGTCATATTTTAAATCATATTGCCGTAACCACATAAAATTTTTATTGAATGTGGGTTTGTATTCGTACTGATAGTTATTGGTATTGTTAATAACAAGATTGTTGATGTTTCTCATCTGCCTCTCGTCATACTCTTTGTTCATACTGGTTCTGAAAGAAATCTGCGAAGGAGTGTAGTAAAGGTTCAGGTCTTTGAGAATCTTCCATGACTGGGATTTCATAAATCCTGCCTTTTTAAAAGGAGCGATGAATTTCGGAGTAGTGTTGAAGTTGTAACCAAGCCCGGCATTATGCGTCCGCTGATTATAAAAAGTGGTGGTGATATTATGGGCGTTGGTTTCTGTGAACGCATAACTTGCGCTCCAGTTCGAAATATCGTAAATATGCGGTTTCCCGGCAGTTTTATTTACTTTTACATTCGTGAAGTTAAGGCTTTTTCTTACAGTCAGGTCCTGCCCCACCTGCCTTAATGTATCCTTATATCCTTTGGTCAGGTTCGGATTATTCAACGCTTTAGAAAACAGGACATCGGGTTCAAGCGGATTGTATTGCGGATTTTTTGTAGTTCGTGCGTATCCTATATACATCGGTACATTTATACCGGATTTCTCGGGAAAGAACTTACCCAACTGGAAATTGGAAGAAATATCGAATTGGTATATGTCGTCTTTATAACGTTCGCCTACTTTTTTTTCAATACTACCGAAACCGGGCTTAATGGTCATACCTGATAATGTCACATTGCCGAAATCGGCTAATTTTGCCTGTATCCTGCCCGTGGCTGCCCATCCTCCTTTTTCATCGAAATCGGTAAGCCGCAGTTCATCGAACCATACTTCGCCTGATTTGGGCTGGCCGTCATCTGCGGGATTTGAACTCGTTTTTTTTGGATTCCTGATCCCGATCATGATCGTCCTCACGCTGCTGAGATTCGGATAACCCATCACGCTTACATTATTATTCCCGTCTTTTAATTTAAAAAGAGTGGCGGAAGTAACTATAGATCCTGCAGCTCTCATCTGGTCGTTTCGTTCCTGTTTCACCTGCTGAAAGATATCAAGCGGTATATCGAACCTGTTTTCATCAGGCCACACAATCCTTCTGTCGTCTTCATTATCGTTATCATAATTTCCGGGCGGCGTAAGTTTCACAGGGATTTCGTATTCATAAAAATTATCTTTGTAATCCGTTCCTAACCGGATGAATACTGTAAGATCATGGTCATCCAGGAGTTCGTCGTTAAACTTTTCGGCATGAACATCCATTTTTAATCTTTTATATTTCCGGATATCCATGGTTACATTTTTGTAGGCGGCACGGGCATCGCCATCCTGCATCTGAGAAACCCGGAGTACGATAGATTGCTCATTAAGCTGCCTCAGTTGCGGATTCGAGGGATCAATCACCCTGGTTATTCCGGGCGGCAAAACATAATTGACCGGGGTTCTGCGTCCGTTCTCTTCAATGTTCACTGCAGATATCTCGAATTGGGTTTCGGGTAATTCTCCGGGAATATATTCTCCCGGCTGCATGAATGAATAGGTGTATTTCCTCCATTCGCTTCTTACTAAGTCGAGCCTTGCAAAACGGAGAAAAACCGGTTTGTCGAAACCCTTTAAGAACATTCTTACAAAACGGATGGATTTGAAGTCCTGTATTTCACCGACTCTTCTTTCCCATTCTGCAATAGGAACCTTGAACTGGAACCAGGTAACTTTCGACTGGGTTCCGTTTGCCAGGGTTGCCGTATAATCAATTTTATCAGTAATAAAATTACTTCCTACCGTCATATCCTGCGGCTTTAATCTGACATGGTACTGATAGTAGCTTTCATTTTCACTCAGGGTATTATCTCTATTCAGGTCTTCAGCATCCGGAATTGTAGAGGCCGTGGTTGGATAAGACTCAGGGGACATATCCGAAGTGGGCGAATTTCCTTCCAGCCCATTGTATTTTTTATACCGGTCAAGAATGCCTACCTGGCTTCCGTCATAATCGCCGCCCCTGAAGTAATGATAATCATCATTAGACGGGTCTTGCAATGCCTGCTGGTAGGCGACAGAGTTTACACCGAATGTGTTTTTAACATTTTCAAGATAAGTTAAATTAAAAAATGATTGTTCATCCCAGTCGCCAAGCCCGTCTAAACCTACATCCTGGAATTTTCTGGATCCTGAATTATTGTCAAAGGCATTGACCACAGACTGAACATTGGGAACACGGCCCCAGCAGGTAGTGTCTACATTGATTACGGTTTCCGAAATAGGAAGCCCGTTTTCAAATGCTTTCCGGGAATCTTTTAAAACATCTTCCGAAACATTTCCCAGGTCAAAGAACAATTCGCCGCCGGTATGATTCGGATCTTCAACAAAGGGATCCATAAGCCAAAACTCAATATGTTCGATGTTTGCAGTTTCAAAATCGCTCTGGTCTATTTTGCGCATGATCCCGCCCCATCGCGACCTGGGAGTATTAAGTCTTCCCAGAGTGTCAATACCTGCAGATATCTCTGCCATCCCCTGCACATCATAATTATAGGGGCCTTTTTCCTGCGGGTATAACGCGACATTCAAAACAGACATATTGGTCGGTATCCCGTTCTGGGGCTCTTTGTAGGGAAAAATTTCCTGTTCAAAAATTTCTCTTACAAAATGGCTCGATTGGGTATTTTTGTCTTCTTTAATATGCGCAGGCGTTTGTGGGAGGTTTCTTAAAAACAACGGGTCTATCGAATACCATGCGATCTTTGCCCGGTTATATCCAAAAGCTCTGGCGCGCAAGGTATCGTTATTTGGAGACAGCATGGCTTCGGGGAACATTCCCGCTTCAGGCTGCCCCTGCGGAGTGCTTGCAATAGACCATGCATTGAACGATTTGATATCCATGGATGTTTTGCTTCCTTCAAAATCGTCTATGTAGGATGTACCCTTTTTGTCAATTGCCCGTGAATGTCCAGGTATCAGGTCTGCAAATTCGCCGGTTATTAAAAGTGTTGATTTCTCTTTGGTATCAATAAAAGGGATTTTGTCAACTAATTTTGTAAGAAAAGGAACATCGGTTTTATACGTTCCGTCAATTCCCCAGATGGTATTGGAAATAGGCTCATCGCCGATATTCACTTTTTGTGTCAGCGGCCTTTCTGTGAGATTTAAAATGGTGCCTCCAAGGCTGAAATCTTTATTTACTTCATAATTGAACCTCGCGCCAATCAATGATTTGCTCTGAATGCTGAACAGCGAATTGTTTTCAAGAGAAATCTGAATCGGCGTACCCGATTCCAAAAGGCCTTGGTTTAATATTTTCACTTTACCGAGGGTATAATTAACGGTAAAATCAACATTTTCTGTCAGCGGCCGGCCGTTTGCGGAAACTTTAACAGATCCCTGGGGTATATTCATTGCATTCAATGGAATCTCGGAACTGACCGATGATTTAAAACTACCCCGGAGTTTGAATTTATTTTTTTCTGCTATCTGCCTGGCCTTACTTTGCGTAGAGTCGTAGAGTTCCTGGTAAACATATTTATCTGCAATTCCATCCAGGGGCGACGAACCTCCTGTTATTTTTTGTCTCAGGTATTTACCGAAAGGCTGCAATACAGGAAAAATCACCCGGCCGTTCGTGGCATTAATCGTAATTTTGTCAATAAAGTCAAACATTCCATCGGGATGCGGGTCTAATTGTGAATTTAAATGATCAAGATTTAATACCTCAAGAAGCGGTTGTTTATCTATTAATCCTTCGGGAATATAATTTGCCGCCACGCCGGTTTTGGGATTGTCATACAATACGTCGAGCATGAAATCATCTTTGCTCACCTGGAAGGCCCCGATGGAATAAATATTTTTCATCATCAGCGTCCAGTTCTTCAGCGATGGCGTCAGGGAGGTGCCTTTCAAAAGTTTTACAACCAGCGAATTTGGCGCGCTGATGCCGCCGTTTGAAAATTCTCCGACCCTGTATGTTTTTCCGTTTGCAGTATATTCATATGCAACGGCAAGGATCTCATCTGCATTTAAAGCAGAATTCAAAGAGATGTATCCGAGTTTGGCATTTAAAGCGTATTCTGATTCAGCTAATTTTCTGGCAGATTCAACCTTTTCGTAATCAACATTTCCTGCAAACCCTAATCCGTTCAGATAAGAGGTCGCCTGATTAATGCTTCTGATGTTATTATAGATTATCTTACTTTGAATATCGTTGATTTCATTGCAGGGATAACCGCCCTGATTCAGCGGATGAATAAGCGAAGATTGAATCACAGAGCCTTCTCCGAGGTCCATAAGAGCCACAATATTTCTGGAGTTTTCAAAATTACCTGATTTGTTGGTGACCCAGACCTCGATTTTTGTGATGTTCACGCTTGAGTTGATAATCGGCAGATTGCTCAGGGCATTATCATAATTACTTTCAAAATAGTGCGCAAGGAAGAAGTGTTTATTCGCTTCGTAATTATCGCAGGTTACTTCGAAATTGCTGGTCTGGGCGCCGCCTTTTACTTCTATCGTTGATGTCTGGCCTTTTTGTTGTGAAAATACGGTGGTTACATTCAGCTTCCCGAATTTTAAATCGGTTTTAATACCAAAGAGGCTCTGGCTCCCAGTGATCAACGACCCGGGCAAAGGAAGCGCCACGTTTCCGGCTTCGATTTTCTGGATTATTTCATCGTCATAACCGGTGTATTCAATCTTGATGGAATTTTCAAAATCAAAAGTCGCTTCGGTATTATAAATCACGCTAAGTTTAAGTTTATCGCCTATTTTCCCCTGCACATTCATCTGTATCTTTTCTTTAAAATCAAAGGTGTATGTTTTTCTGAGCCGTTCCGGAAGCGTCGGATTTTCAATGTTATTAATATTCATCCCGAAAATTATTTCAGCAGAACCCTGGGGTTTTATATCAATGGTGTTTCCGCCGAAGATCCTGTCGAAAGTTTCTCCGCCCACATGCAACTGGGGGATGATGGATGTCCGGGAACTGAAGTTTTCGCTTTTTGCTTTTTGCTTCCAGTAATTTCTCATACTGTTTTCAAAACTGAAGTTTTTATACTCATCAAACGAAACAACTTTCGGGCTGCGGTAATTAAAGTTACCAATCTTTTCGGTGAATTTATAATCATTGGTCGAAGGGTCGTATTCCATGTCGGTTTTTATGTTTGAGGGGTCTTTCCCATATAAAGCCGGCCTGCCTGAATTAGAAAAAGGGAATCCGTCGGATTCTGTGTTCGCCGGGATTCTTCCTGAAGTATCTCCACCGGATGTATTCGTGATATTTGTGTCCGGCGGCGCTTCGCCGAATACTCTGCGAAAGGGATTAATAAATGCATTGGTTGGCAATATTACAGCCAAAACGGAAGCAAAAATCAGTATAAAAATGAATATATATTTTAACGCTCTCTTCAAAATTTAAATATAAACATTACTATAAAAATTTGAGCGCTTTTTTAACCAATTCTTCTACGCTGATATCAGGCTCTTCTGTAAGAACTTTTGAAATACTTTTTTCTACGGCGGCTTTCGGAAAACCCAGCATGATTAATGCAGAAAACGATTCATTCCTCAGAGTATTGTTCTGCGGCAATAAAATTTCTTCGCCGAACGATCCCTTATCAAGTTTGTCTTTAAGTTCAATAACCACGCGCTGGGCTGTTTTAATCCCGATACCCTTGATGCTTTTCAGCAAATTGACATCGCTGTTAAGAATCGCCATCTGAATTTCGTCGCCCGAAAGGGACGACAGCATCATGCGGGCAGTATTGGCGCCGATACCATTTACCGAGATCAGGAGACGGAAAATTTCCCGTTCCTTTTTATCGGAAAAACCAAAGAAAAGATGTGCATCTTCGCGGATAACCTGATGCAAATATAATTTACTTTCAGTTTCAGGTTTTAGTTTGGAAAAGGTATTTAAAGATATATTTACAATGTATCCGATACCTGAATTTTCAATCACGGCATACGTAGGGGTTACTTCCGTTAATCTGCCTTTTATATAGTCGTACATAATACTAAATTTGAATTTTAAATTTTGAATGTTAACTTAGGATTTAATCTTTAAAAGCCTCAAGTACCAAGCCCCAAGCCCAACGCCGTAAACCTCTTTGGAAGTTGGCAGCGGTAGTTGGTAGTCGGTCTGTTACTGCCAACTACCAACTACTACTACCAACTTTTCAAAATGCGACAATTTATTCCGTTTATAGTATAATAAATATTAATATTTCAACACTTCCGGCTATCCTGGAAACAGACAAAAAGGGCAAATTTAAAAAAAATACTTTAATTAAAACAGGCAGGTTTGTGTGATTGCCAAAATTTATTTTTTAAGGAGGGGAAAAGAGGGCAAAACTTAGAATGATCTAATTTTTTTTCTGTCAGGGAAGGGATATATTTAAATTTTAAAGAAAAATCCAAATTCAAAGAAAAAATTTGCGGCTGTTTTTCCTTCCTGATACATTAATATATTGTCATCAATCTTGACAAACCGAATTATTGCTAACTTCCGGATAGTTGTGCCTTAGCATTAGTAAATACGATTTAATCAATTAATTTGAGCATTTTGTAAAATCTGATTGCAGGGTTGTAAAAAAATTGCAAATTCAAAAATTTGTATATATTTGCAATAATTAATTATTACAATAACTAAATTATAAAGGTCTATGAAAAAATTTTACATTTTAGTTTTAGCATTTTGGGTTGCAGGCTTTTTGCCTGTTTTTTCCCAGGATAAAGGCGCTGCCGGAACCACTGGCGGCAGCAAAAATAAAGTTGTCCAAAACGACTATTCCAGAAACGGATTAACAGTCGTGTTCCTGAATTTCGAGAAAGATAAATATGCGGCTGATTTGAAGACAGCATGGTCTAAGCTGAATATTATTGAGAAGTTTGACAATAACCAGATCAATATTGATGATATTAAAGCTCCTTTTGATATGAGGCTAGGTAACTGTGCCGGCGGAGGCGCTGCGGCAGCCCTGCTTGCAGGAAAAGACACCACAAAGCCGCGTAAGGCAAAAGAAGTATTAGCCCAGCAAAAATTTGCACACAAAATAATCGGCAAATGGTTCAATATGACGCCTGACGGCACCGTATCTCTGGAAACAATTTTTAAAAGAGGCCAGTACAATGCAACCGATGCCGATTACAAAGCGGCTATGGACTCTAAGAGAAAAGACGCTTCATTGAAAGATGCCGGTTACGAGTTGATTAAAAATAGTTATATTGTAGCGATTGATTTTGGCAACATCCTCACTATGGAAGAATATTACGAACAGATGGAGAAAAATAAAAAAGCGCTGGGAGCAATAACTTCAGCCGCAGGTATGGGCAATATTGCCGGCGGAAAGAACAAACGGCCAAAAACAGGTTATATCACAGACATCCGGGCATATTTATACCAGGTTGATTTCAGTTCGGATGTTATGCAAACCTTCTGGGACATGTTTCAGGAAATAAAAGGCGATGACACTAAGTGGAAGATTGACGTATCAAAATATGATGCCATGAGTATTCCTTTAAAATTTGTCAAAGAAGTTTCTTTCCCGCGCGTAGAAGGCAATGAATACAAAACAGGCCATCTGCTAGCGCCTGCTACTCCATCTACCAAAGAACAATTATTCGTAAAGCTTGTAAATAACGGTTTCGAAGCTGCTGAAATGATGTTCACAAGAAAAGTGCCGGCATTTAGAGTTAAGGCCCCGGTAGCTGAAGCAAAAAAGAGCTTTATTTTCCCGAATGTAAAAGCGAAAATCGGTAAAAAAGAAAGCGTGAAACTTGATAAAAGATTCTTCGTTTATGAAAAAGTTGAAGATAAAGGAAAAGTTGTAAGCAAGCGCAGGGGCGTTGTCCGCGCATCGAATGATATTGTTGACAACCGATCAAATACAACAGGAAATACAGGCTTAACAAAATTCTACCAGATTTCCGGTAAAAAATTAGAAGACGCCATGTTAATGGAAGAAAGACCTGACTTTGGTCTTGGACTTTTTGTGGGTGCTGGAATTCCTATAAGTAAAACATTTACATATTCTGATCCCTTTGTCGGCGGTTCTTCTATTGATTATGAGTATACTCCGGCTTTAGCAATTACTGGCAGACTTGAATATAATGTTTCTCCGGTTATTGCAAAGGTTACTAAAAAATTCTTTTCAGAAGTCAGGCTTTTTGTTGAGGCCAGGATTCTGGGTGAAGAAACCCTTACCAAAGAAGGAGGCGTTACTATCCCTTCAGGCTCTTCAGGTGCTACGTTAGATGGAATTATGTGTTATGGCGGCGGTATCAGTAAAGATATTCATATTACCAGAAAAATAAAACTTGCGCCATTCGCACAATATTTAATAGGATCAACCAAACAGGGTGGCGCAAGCGTTGGTTTCATCGGATTTGGCGCAAGGCTTCCTATAAATATTAATTATTGGTTGAGCCTTGTCCCCAGCGCAACCATGTTTACAGGAGACAACGATTTGGCACACTATTGGAATTCTGCCAGCATGAATTCTACATATTTTGATATCGGATTAAGACTTGGATTCTAAAAATTTATTATAAGTTAAACTTAAAAAATCAAAAACAATGAAAAGAAAATTATCAGTAGTATTAGCGCTCATTTTTGTTACGGCAATATTTATGAACGGATGTAAGCCACCACAAAAAGCTGTGGCAGTAAAATATGATTACGAGGTAACTTCAGGCGGAGCCCAGGGAGTTGAGGGCACTACGCTTATTAAAATCACAGGTAAAGGGAAAACAGCGGAAGCGGCTGTTTTTGATGCAAAAGTTAATTCAGTTCATGCCCTGCTTTTCAGGGGTATTCCGGGAACCAACATGGCAAAAGCGATAATCCCGGGTGCAAATGCAGAAAACGATCATTATTTCGATACTTTTTTTGCTCAGGGCGGAAAATTTTTACAGTACCTTTCAGTAAGCGGCGACGGAGTACAGGATAAAGTTAAAACATCCGACGGCTACAAAGTAACCCTGCTTGTTTCAGTTAAACATGCAGAATTAAGAAAATTCATGGAAGCAGAAGGCAAGGCCAGAAAACTAACCGAAGGTTTCTAACATTTGGTTCAAAATTTGATAAAGAAAATTTTTAGTATTAATCAAAAACAAGAAAAATATATGAAAAAATTATTTTTTGTTCTATTAATTGTTGCCGGGTTTATCTCGGCTTTCGGTCAGGCTAAAAAACCCACGCTGATGATTGTTCCGGCTGATATCTTTTGTACCAGGGCCGGTTATACCCTGGAGTTTGACAACCAGGGAACCAAAAAAGTATTGCCTGATTATAAAAAGACCATGCAGAACGACGAAAACATGCGTCTCGTCATCACAAAGATTCAGGGTATGTTTGCAGACAGAGGCTTCCCCCTGAAAAATCTTGAACAGGAATTGAAAAAATTAGAACAGGAAAGCGCTGAGATGAGCATGATGACCAGCAAAACATCAGGTTCTGCCATGGCCGAAAGCCCTATTGACCTGTTGAAGAGAACGGCAAAAGCCGATATTATCTTAGACATTGATTTTTCTAAAAAGGTTAATGGTCCGCAGAAGTATATCAATTTTAACCTTCAGGGCTTAGATGCTTATACCAGCAAAGCGGTTGCCAATGCATCCGGTTCGGGAGCGCCCTCTTCAGCTTCACAGATTGAAGTGCTGCTTGAAGAAGCCGTTTTAAAACACTTAGATAATTTTCAGGCACAGCTTATGACTCATTTCGAAGACCTGTTTGCCAATGGAAGAGAAGTGGTTGTTAAAATCAAAGTATGGGACAGTTCTCCTTCAAATCTCGAAACTGAGTTTAACGGAGAACAGCTTGACAAACACATTGACGACTGGTTTGCGAAAAATACTGTAAAAGGAAGATACAGCCAGGCTGATGCTTCTGAAAACTTTATGAGCATGGACCAGGTAAGAATTCCCTTGTATGATGACAAAGGAAAAGCGCTTGATACCAAAAACTGGCTCAACGGCCTGAAAAAGGAATTAAAAGGCGCTCCGTACAGTATTGAAACCAAACTGTATTTGAGAGGGCTGGGTGAAGCATGGTTAATCATTGGTGAAAAATAAATAAAATTTATAAAACTATGAAAAAATTATTTTTAGTCATCGGATTACTTGCATTGACAAACTGGGGTTTTTCCCAGAACCAGTTGGGCAAAGCCGATGATATGGGAAGAATCTCATTGACCTCTGTTGTACCGCAGCAGATAGCAGGAATGCCAAAGCAAGCTGAAAGTTTATTAAAGAATAAACTGAACGAGATAACCACCAAAAACGGGTTGGGCGGCAGCGCTACCAATCCCCAGTTTATCATCACGGCAAATGTTGCTATCATTTCTAAGGATATAACACCCACCGCTCCTCCTATGATAGCCTATAATTTACAGATCACTTTTTATGTTGCCGACTATGTGAATAAGGTGAAATTTTCTTCGGCATCCATAGCGCTGAAAGGCGTTGGAACGAATGAAGAAAAAGCGTATATCAGCGCTATTAAAAACATTAATGCCGGAGCGCCGGACATCAAAAACTGTATTGAAACAGGCAAGACCAAGATCATTGAATACTTCAATTCAAAATGCGACTTTATTATAAAAGAAGCAAAAACCATTGCGGATCAGAAAAAATTTGATCTGGCTATTTTAAAATTAACGAGCGTTCCGGATGTTTGCAAAGAATGCTATAATAAAGCTATGGACAATGTAAAGCCTATCTACCAGATGTTTCTTGATGATAAGTGCAACAAAGATCTTGCCCAGGCAAGAACATCATGGGGCGGTTCATTAAATTATGACGGCGCTATGGTAGCACAGTCTTATCTTTCAGGGATCACTCCGGATGCAAAATGCTATGCAGAAGCGCAGGAATTAGTGAAAGAAATCAAGGCTAAAGTTTTTGCAGACCAGAAAAAAGAATGGGAGTTTGCTCTGATGGTTTACAAAGATGGCGTGGATCTTCAGAAACAATCCATCGAAGCATATCGTCAGATTGGCGTAGCTGCCGCTGAACATCAACCATCGGTTGTTTATGATGTATCTTTCCTCTGGTAGAGAGTTTATAAAGTTATAAAGTTACAAAGTTTATAAGGGATCCCGGTTGTAGAAAGGCCGGGATTTTTTTATTTTGGGAGCTGTAATTTCTGCTGATAATAATTCGCCTTTTCGGTATTCCCTTTTTTCTTAAAATATTTGTAAAGGCTCACCCCCTTCTCATAACTTGACGGATTCCGTTCAAAGGCCTTTTCCCAGTAAGAAACTGCTGTTGCCGTATCTTTTTTCAAAAAATAATAATTACCGATATTTACATATGGAAAATCTGCTTTCGGGAATTTTCTGGAAAGACCTTCGTTGATCCATACGGCGCTATCAATATTACCTTTGCCAAAATACGCATTGGCAATACCTACTTTAGCCTGCACAATTGATGAATCCAATTCTTCTGTTTTTCTAAAATACAACATGGCCTCGTCATATTTTTTTTGAAATTCGTAACACTGCCCGAGATTCAAAGTGACTTTAACATTCTTCGGTTCATAAGCCATCGCTTTTTTAAAATACTCAACAGCAGTTTCCGGGTTGTTAAAAAAATTCATATAAATACTACCCATGTTATTTAAAGCTTTCGGGTTTGCCGGATACAGGCTCATGCTCTTGTTAAAATACTTCACCACATCATGGATGTCTTGGGTATACCTTGCTTTATCCTTAGTCCTTCCCATGTCGCGATAAACGCTATCGAGAAGCACGGTTGCCAGGATATCGTTTGCTTTTACGGAATTTTCGAGATAATCTATATCGCTGCGGAACAACGTAACTTCATCTTTCCATGCGGAATTTCTGGTTATTGTTTTGGCAGAATACGGCAACAAAAGAACAATTAAAACAACAACTAACATTGATTTTTGATTTGAAGGAATGTAGTTTAAAAAAAGATTAACCTTTGCTATTTTAAATATCAGAAATGCCAGGATAATACTGAATCCTAACGAAGGGGCATACAAAAACCGTTCGCCGATGATTCCATTATTAGCAAACATAATATTCGAGAACATGAAGATCGTAACAAGATATACCATTATTCCCAGCCCTGCTATTTCTTTTTTCCTCAATTTTAAAATACCAAAAACCAAGATTCCCGAATGGATTATCAAAGAAAGAATTGCCCAGGGATTGGCCCAATTGACCAGATCGAGCATGTTGTATCCATAATAAAAACCCAGCGGGTGCGGGAAAATAATTAATTTAAGATAAAACAGAAGAGAATAGAAACCCGTGGCATACCGAACCCATTTGTTTCCGACAAAATGAAGCGGGTTCTCAAAAGATAGCAACTTCACCTGTTCGGGCGGTAAAAATTTTTCAGGCATACTACACAAAAAATAACACAGAAAAATAGATGCCGCTATGATGATAATACTTTTGTTTTTGATCAGAAAATCTTTGTATGCCGTGCTTTTATCATAGAAAAAATAAAGAACAAGAGGTATTACCGCCGCAAATGTTATGGCGCTCTGTTTTGAAAAGTAAGCAACACAAAACATTAACAGGCCTCCGATGAAATATAGGATTTTCTGGGTATCCATATATTTTATAAAAAAATAAAGAGACATCAGGCAGAAAAGGAAATAAAGCAATTCCTCCCTGTTTTTCAGGCTTGCCACAACTTCGGTATGAATCGGGTGAGCAAGAAATATGGCTATAATAACAAAAGTAAATGCCGGGTTGTATTTCCGAAGCAGAATGCGCAGGATAATAAATAAGATAATCCCGGTTAACGCATAAATCAGGATATTTATAAAATGGCTTATATGCGGGTTGAGCCCGAAAAACTGATATTCAATTGCAAAAGTGACTTTAGCAACAGGCCTGTAACCAAAAGTGAGGTCTTTCCCTGTCATATACCGGCTTGTAAATATTTCGGGGATGGAGCTTATTCCTTTCTGGGCGGCAACAGCAGTTTTGCCGGTTACAAAATCATCATCGAATGAATATCCGTTTTTAATGGTATTCCCGTATAAAATAAAAGTAAAGACGATAATCAGCAGATAGACATATTTCGAACTATCAATACCAAGGTTCCGGCTTATGTCTTTTTTTTTCTTCATGTTCCTCTATCTTATAAATTATTATAAGGAACTTTAAAAAACCACAAATAAAAAAAAATCACGCTAAAAATCAAAAGTCCTTTTTTTTCTCGCAAAGCCGCAAAACTCACTAAGAAAAAGAGTTCAATTTTAATACTTTGCGTTCTTGGCGTCTTTGCGTGAAAAACAGTTTTAGAGATGCCCTATATTAAACAAAATTAAAAGAAATATTTGAAAGCATTATGAAATAATATTTTTTAATTAATTATACTTCATTATTTTTAAAGGCCTTTTCAGGCAACTGTTGTTATAGAAACACGTCTACTGTTTAAAAAAGTAATTCATATGAATAATTCATACCGGTTCACCAGGGCTTGTATAATAAGCCTGTTTTTTGTTTTCTTTTCAAATATCATTTTCTCCCAGGATGCCGCTAAAATATCTTATGTTTTCAATAGAAATGATATTCAGCTTTTCTTTGATAACAATAATAATACTTCAAAAAAGCTGGAATTTTCTATTGCCGGAATTAGCACCAGACAACAGGCTAAAGAATTAAAAAATAACAGCAGCGGTTTTAAAAAAATGAAGATCAAAAATTATTCGCCCGAGAAAACCCGTGCAACCGCTCTCTTTAACCTGAATATCGATAATTTTCGCAATGTGTTGGAACAAAATAATATTTCATCAATCGTTGTGGATGGGATCACGATAAGAACAGCCAACCTCATCACACAGGAGAAAGCGCTGAGCCTTGCCAATTCAATTATTGATATTCCTGCAATTAAATTCGACGCTTCGTATAATAAAGCCGATAATCTCGGCTATTATGAGTTTCGTGTTTACTATTATGAAACAAAGCTCTATGACGCCATGCATAACTACTACCAATCGCTGTTGCAGGGAGTAATTGATCAGTTGCAGGATGCTGTTAAAAATGCAAAAGAAGAAAAAGAAGATTTTATAAAACAACATACCAACTAAGATGAAAAGATATATTATTTTATCCATATTAGGTCTGGGATTAACCCTGTTCGTCAGTTTCGGGCTTAATGCCCAGGTTGCAAACTGTGCGGGGGCCGACCCGTTTTGTACGGGCACAACCTATGCTTTTCCCATGGCAACAGGAGTGAGCCCTGAATCCGGACCCAATTACGGATGCTTGTATTCGCAGCCCAATCCGGTATGGTATTATTTAAAAATTGCGACTCCGGGCGACATCACTATTTATATGCAATCACCCAGCGGTAATGATATTGATTTTGCCTGCTGGGGGCCTTATACTTCACCAACCGGAGCATGCACTGCTGGATTGACAGCAACTTGTACAGGCTGTACCAGTAATGATGCCGGCGGCGTATATCCACAAGGAAATTTAATAGATTGCTGCTATTGTACTGCCGCGGTTGAAACCTGTCATATTTCCAATGCTCTTGTCGGGCAGTACTATTTGCTATGTATCACAAATTATGCAAATTCCCCCGGAAATATTACTTTTTCACAATCAAATACAGGCCAACCAGGGGCTGGAAGTACGGATTGCAGTATCATGACCCCTTGCAATATATCTGCTGCTACAGCCACACCCGGCGCCTGTAATCCCTTAACAAACCAATATTCAGTTTCAGGAACCATTACATTTACAAATGCCCCGTCATCGGGTACTTTAGTGATTACAGATAATGCCGGAGCAACCCAGACCTTAAATATGCCATTCACCAGTCCCATGAGTTTTAACCTTACAGGACTTAATTCTAATGGCGCATCACACACTGTTCACATTGCGTTTTCATCTGATCCGTATTGTGTTTTTGATGTAACATATACCGCGCCGGCACCCTGTAATGCCTGTATTGCAGAAGCCGGGCCTGATCAAACGATTTGCGGCCTCTCAACCACAATGGCCGCTGTTATTCTGGCCGGGGATTACAACTATGCATGGACTTATACAGGGGGCGTACCGGGAGTTGTAGCATCTAACCCCAATTCGCCTACTTCCATCGTTACGGTTCCTTACGGAGGTTCATATAATTTTACATGGACCGTTACCAATGCAAACGGTGTTACATGTTCTGATGTTGTAAATATTAAATTCAGCGCCATACCTACATCAACATTTAATTTCACAAATATCCAGTGCTTCGATAATAATACCTCAACCCTGACCTTTACCGGCGCTGCCGGGTCAACTGCCATTTATAACTGGAATTTTGCCGGAGGTACCGCTATTCCGGGAGGAACATCTATAGGCCCCCAGGTAGTAACCTGGACAACGGCAGGTCCGCATAATGTTTCATTAACTGTTACTGAATCAAATTGTCCGTCAACGGTTACTACTCATATTATCACTTCGCCTACCGATCTCGTAACTTCTGTAACCACAACTCCCGCTTCATGCTCCGGAAACAATGGAACCGTAATTGTAAATGCCAGCGGAGGAGCTTCAGGATATACGTATAGTTTTTCTAATTGTACATGCCCGACAGCTCCGACTGCTGCCGGAATTTATGATGTTACTATCACCGATGCAAACGGCTGTTACGATATAGATCCATTTACAATAACGCAACCACAACCTCTTACTGTTACACAGCAGCATACCAATCTTTTATGCTATCATGATAACAGCGGAACAGCCGGTGTTTCTGTTACCGGCGGAACTCCGGGTTATAACATTGTATGGCCCGGAGGAGCAACTGGACCCGGCGTCACCGGGCTGGCTGCAGGAAATTATACCGTAACCATAACCGATGCGAATTCATGTATTGTCACAATAACTATCGCTATAACGGAACCAACCTTAGTTACGGCAAACATTACCAATTCAACCAATATTACCTGCAATGGCGTGTGTAATGGAGGCGCTACCGTATCTTCCACAGGAGGCACTGCGCCGCTGACGGTAAATTGGGGGACCAGTTCGAACCCGATTATTACTACTTTATGCGCAGGTATAGCAACGGTAACCGTTACCGATGCGAACGGGTGCGATACTATTGTCTCGGTAACCATTACTGAACCATCTCCTTTAACGCCTGTTATTTCTAACCAGGCCAATGTAACCTGTTATGGCGGAAACAATGGTTCGGCAACAGTAACGGCAGGCGGCGGGGTTGCTCCATATGAATATTATTGGTGCAACGGAACCGTTACTCAAACAATAAATAATCGTCCTGCCGGGGTGTGTTGTGTGACAGTGACTGATTTTAACGGATGTACACAAACAACTTGTGTAACCATCACTCAGCCTGCGGCAGTAAATGCTCTTGTTAACAGCACAACTGATGCAACCTGCTACGGCGCCTGCGACGGAACTGCCAATGTATCCGGATCAGGAGGCACACTTCCTTATAGCTATTTCTGGTGGAACGGGCCACAGGGGACCCAAAACTCAGTAACTATTTTATGTGCCGGAACCCATACGGTTACAGTAACAGATGCAAATAACTGCACGACCACTACAACCATTAATACAAGCGAACCTGCCGAGGTAGTTGCTACCATTACGGCAATAGACAGTGTTTCATGTTTCGGCGGCAGCGATGGCAGCGCAACTGTAACAGCAAGCGGCGGATCGCCCGGATATACATATTCATGGAATACTACGCCTCAACAAACATCAACTACAGCCACAGGGTTAAGTGCGATTAATTATTCTGTAATTGTTACCGATGCCAATAATTGCAAAGACACTACCACCGTAACCATTCCTCAACCGGTTGCGTTAACTGCTGCTGCAAATATTCTTTCAGATTATAACGGGTATTCAATCAGTTGTTTTGGTTTAGCGAACGGTAATGTAGACCTCGTTGTAACAGGCGGAACCATACCATATTCTTATTTATGGAGCAACGGGGTAATTACGCAGGACCTCTCAAATATTGCGGCCGGAACGTATACGGTATTGGTAACCGACCTGAATAATTGCACTGCGACCACAACAGCCATTTTAACCGAACCGCCGGAATTATTGGTATCAATACCTTCAATTTCTAATTATACCGGATTTGGAATCAGTTGCAACGGTTTATCTGACGGAAATGTTAATCTGACCATAAGCGGCGGGACAACACCTTTTACCATTAGTTGGAATAACGGAGCATATACCAGCCAAAATTTATCGAATGTTCCGGCAGGAAATTATTCGGTATTAGTTACAGATGCCAACAGTTGTACAGAAACGGCGGATACTGTTTTAATACAACCGCCCCAACTTGTTTCTTTGGTTACCGACACAGGCGTTTCCTGTAATGGTTTTACTGACGGAAGCGCAGATCTTACAGTAACCGGCGGAGTGCAGCCGTATTCTTACATGTGGAGCAATGCATCCACATCTCAAGATTTAGTGAATATACCAGCCGGATATTATTATGTAGCCATTACGGATATTAATAATTGCTTAATTACAGATTCAGTCAGCATTTATCAACCGCCGCCATTAACTATTTCAACCACGCCGAATCAGCTTATATGCAGCGGTATTCCCACACCTATTTCTGTAATACCTTCCGGAGGAACCGGTACCGGCACCTATACGTATTATTGGAATGAAATGCCCGGCCTTCAGACCTGGGTAGTAAACCCCACATTAAATACCACTTATAGCGTATTTGTGATTGATGCAAATAATTGCATTAGCGATACCGGGCATATAATCGTAAATGTTTTGCCTCCGCTTACATTTAATTTATATGCCGAAACAGATTCTGTATGCTTAGGTTCATCGGCTAATATCAGTCCGATGGTTTCCGGCGGAGACGGCGGCCCCTATTCATTGTACCACAACGGCATATTTATCAACGACTTTCCCTATGTCGTATTCCCCGGACTAACGACGGATTATATAATTATGGCCAGGGATGGATGCGGTACAACGGCCTATGATACTATTACCATCAGAGTTTTACCCAGGCCCAGTGTCGTTTTCATTGCTGATAAATACAGGGGTTGCAGGCCTTTCGTTGTTTCATTTCACGAAGAGTTGAATGTGGAAGGGTCGTCTTATTCATGGAATTTTAACGATAACGGAGCCACATTGCAGTCTCATTACCCGGTTCATACTTTTGAATCTGAGGGCGTGTATGATATTACTTTAACAGTAACAGCACAAAACGGTTGTAATAATGCATACACACGCCCATCGATGATAACCGTGTATCCTTTGCCGGAAGCAAGATTTACCACGGATCCGGAATTAGTAAGCATCATAAAGCCTACGGTTGCGTTTACAAATCTGTCAATAGATGCCGTTCATTCTTATTGGTCTTTTGGCGATGACGATTCATCTGAAATAGTGAACCCGACGCATACCTATAATGCATTAGGAGATTATTTTATAGATCTGGTTGTAGTAACCGAACATGGTTGTAAAGACACCTCGCGACAAAAAATAATTGTGAGAGATGAATATTCTTTCTATGCGCCGTCTGCTTTCTCGCCTGATAAAAACGGAATTAACGATGTATTCAATGTATATGGCAGAGGTATTGATCCGGGCAATTTTACCATGTTAATTTATGACAGATGGGGTGAACTCATATTTGAAACCCATGATTTGAATGAAGGATGGGATGGGCGATATCAGAGAAAAGCAGGAACCATAGAAAACGGCGTTTATTCATGGATGGTTATTTATACCGATTTGTCAAGGGTTGTGCATCACAAAGCCGGAGCGGTTACTCTGATACATTAAACTGCTGTTATTGTCCTTGCAATTATTTGAAAACCGATATTTCTCTGGCGCCATCAGAAGATTGAAGAGCCCGGTACATTCCTGTGGTATTGAATGAAACGGCCATGTTCCCTTTTGAATCAACCGCTATGATGCCGCCTGTTCCGCCAAGTTTTGTCATCTTATTCAGAATCGCATAATCTGCGGCATTTCTCAGGCTCATGTTTTTATATTCCATCAATGCAGAAATATCGTAGGCAACAACATTCCTGATAAAAAATTCTCCATGTCCGGTACAGGATACGGCGCAGGTATTATTATTCGCATAGGTTCCCGCGCCGATAATGGGAGAGTCGCCAACCCTGCCATATTTTTTATTGGTCATTCCGCCTGTTGATGTACCGGCTGCCAGGTTCCCGTTGATATCCAACGCAACGCAACCAACGGTGCCCTTTTTATTTTCCTTTTCTTTTTTTAGTATTTTCTGCAGTTGCTCCCATCTTTCTTTTGTATAAAAATAACTGCTGTCTACAATTTCCAATCCCTGTTCTTTAGCGAATTTTGATGCGCCTTTACCGGTAAGAAGAACGTGTTCGGATTTTGTCATCACCAACCGGGCGGCGCTGATAGGATTTTTAATGTCTCCAACTCCAGCAACGGCGCCTGCTTTCAAAGTTTTTCCATCCATGATCGAAGCATCCATTTCGTTTTTCCCGTCGTGTGTGAATACAGCGCCTTTGCCTGCATTAAAAAGCGGAGAGTCTTCAAGAATTTTTATCACTTCTTCTACCGCATCGAGGCTCGAACCGCCTTTGCTTAAAATTTCCTTTCCTTTGTCCAGCGCCTCGTTTAGCTTGTCCTTGTAAAGTTTTTCTGTCTCATCCGAAATATCTGCTTTGGTAAAATTTCCGGCGCCGCCATGAATGGCTACAGCCCATTTCTGCTGTCCTGACAAATACTGATAAAATCCTATCAGAATAAATAATAATGTGAGATGCAGAATATTTTTCATAATAAAATTAATGTGTTATTGACTTAAAAATAAGAAATCCTGATTATTCAATCTTGATCAGTTTCCCGGTTTTTAAAACAACCCTTCTTTTATTATTGATAACCTGATATTGATATATTGAGGCCGGTAATTCATTAAAGAATATATACGGTTTTCCGGGATTAAGCATTAAAGAAAAAATTTTCTGACCCTTGCAATTAAAAAGCAGAAATTCATTGCCGTCATCCTGTGGGAGGCCGTTTATAAAAACAAATTTTTGAAACGGGTTGGGCGAAATCGCTATTGCATTACCGTTTTTTTTTAAAAGGTCATCATGGTTCGTGTTTGCAATAGCTCCAGCTAAATACAATGCAGCGCCTGTTGCGGCTTTAGCGACCTCAAAAACATAATTTGTATCAAGATTTTTTAAACTGTCATCAAGAGAGTGTATCTGCTGCGACTGATTTTTTTCAAATAATCCGGTGATCACTTTTCCGGCCTGCTGAAAGGGAACATAATCGGATCCATATGCAAAATTAATACTTGCAGAAAGGGAGGAATACAGTTGAACAAGATTTGCCAGCGTGTCGGTAAAGGCTGCTGATGCTGCATTATTACCGGAAGGTGGCGACATATCTTTTTCGCAAACAATTTTATTGTTTATTTCTCCTGCCACACCGCCCACTTCGTCAATATTTAATACCAGCCGGATATCCATATTCTGTGGTGTGACAATATCATTGACATAATAATGGCTGCCTAAGTATCCATCTTCTTCTCCTGTAAAATGAATAAACCGTACCGAATATTCTGTCGGAATATTTTGCATGAGCCTTGCTATTTCAAGAATAACCGATGTGCCGCTGCCATTATCATTAACGCCGGGACCCGTGTTGGTATCATAATGCCCGTCAATGATCAGAAATGTTTCCGGATAAGTCAGACCCGTTTTAGTGACTACTATATTAAATAATGTATCGTTGCCATTTATAAATGTGTCGCGCTTAATATCTGTATACCCAGAACCTGTATATGTATTCACAAGCCATGTTGCAGTATTGTTCAATGAAGCAGACGGCGCTGCTTTTATTCCAAGAGATTGAAATTTCCGAAGGGAATTCATTAATGTGTCAAAAGAAACAGAATTTACAACCGCCTGATAAAACGGATTGAGGGACTGGGATAAAACAGGACAGGGATTAAAAAGCAGAATCAGTATCCCTATTTTTAAAATAATTATTTTATGGTTCATATACGCAAATATAGAAAAAAGCCGGAATTTTTTTTGAAACCCCGGCTTAAAAAAAATCATTATAAAATATTAACTGGGAATAAAGCTGTATAATATTTTTAAAACCGTATCAACCATGCCTTCCTTATAGGATATCCAGATATAAAGGCCGGTGTCTGTATAGTCCGGATCAATAATTAACATCAGGCAAACGGGCCATCCATCTTTTGTGCCTTCGATAAAAACACCCCAGTATCCGTTTAATTTCTGGCTGTCCACATCTGTAATATCCCCGAGGCCTCCAACGCCTTCATCTCTTGCCCAATTTTTTAGAGCCCTGTCCATCTCTCTTTGAGTCATTTTCTCCCCGGTTTTGGGAAAAATACTCAGGGCCATATCGTTATCGCTGCCCTGCCATTCATCTCCTGAAGATTTTGTAACCGTAAATGTTGACGGTACGGAAAATTTGGTTTTGTAGGTATCCCATGTATATTGTACCATTCTTTGAGCATTGGATTTTGTAACAGGAGTGAAACTAAACAACCCCAACAGCAATACTGCAGCAACCGTAAAACTTATACAACGTAAATGTTTCATAAATTAAAAGATTAAAAGATTAAACAAAAAGAACTTTCATAAATCAAAACTAAGAAAAAAAATTATGATATAAAATTGTTTTCTGTTTTTTTTACAAAATAATCCGCCAAAAAATAAAAAAACCGGTTGTCTGAATTATTATAATACATGATTTTATCAGATGTTTCTGTTAAATAACTTACCCCCATTGTTTTAATTTCAGATTAACTGACCTCAACGGATTCTAAGAAGATACCATTTTGTATATAATGACCAAATCGGTGCATGGAAATTTTGTTTCTGTTTCATTTAATTCCTCGCATAAAATTTCGACAACTTTATCATCTTTCCAGT
>JACREX010000129.1 GCA_016212695.1 Bacteroidia bacterium | reverse complement strand
GTAATATTGGTAAGAATGTTTAAATTATCGTTTAAGGCATTGCGCTTGTTGGCAGCCATATCAATGGCTTTTGTTTTAGTGGCATTGATAATCGGGCTTGCCGAGCCTTGTAACCGGCCTGCAAGCAACATATTTTGCAGGGAACGGGCTATAACGCCGGCACGAAGGCAGTATTTTGTGACGGTGTTTGCCATCACTGTTTTAGCGGCAAGGCTTATGGACTGGTCAATACCCTGCTGCGCCTGTGTAATGCCTGCATTTTTGATAGCCAGTTTTGCATTATCGAATTTTACTTTTTCGGGTTGAAATTCGGCAATGGCGCCTAAATCGGTTTGATATTTAGCGCAAAAGTCGTCTACCCTGTTTAATGCATCGTATTCTGAACGTTGTAAATTATCCATAGTTTTAGATTTTTAGGTTTTGAATTAAATTTTAAATGGTTAAAGCAACCATGAAGCAAAGATACAAAAAATTTAACAAGAATATGTTTTTTTCATTCTTTTATTAGTTTTTTTACAAATATTCCTTTTTCTGAAACAGCCTTTATAAAATATACTCCGCTTTGCCATTTGGATACATCTATTTCTGTTTTGTTGGAAATGTGCTTTTGCAAAACCTGCAAGCCGTGAATATCATATACGGAAAGTTCTGCCTGCGGTTCGTTTACTAAAACATTAACTTTATCATTTGCAGGATTCGGGATAATAACGAATGTTGAATGTCGAATATCGAATGTCGAATGTATCCCGACAGAATTTATTACAACCACAGTATAATATGCGGTATCGCTGCAATCATTAAAATACGCAATCAGCATTACCTGAAATGTTCCGGTAGTATCGAAAACATGCAGCGGGTTTTGTGTTGTGTCTGTATGGTTGTCTCCAAAATTCCAAAACCAATGCTGTGCAAATGTACTGTGGTCGTAAAAATGAATTGTATCTGTGTATTGCAAATCTATGGTATCTGATGAAACAGAAAAAGCAGGCTCTATATACCCGCAGGCATAGCAGGGGTGGTTGCACGAATCTTTATCGCAACCGTTGGAATCGGTTTTAATAAGCCATGCACTTGGATAGGGAGGGTTTATACCAGCGTTACCATATTGTCCACATAAAATAAAACCATTGTCTTTAGTTAAAACCATATCGTAAATGAAATCTGATTTTGTTGGATGTCCATATCTTTTTGTCCATAAAGTATCTCCATTATTATTTAACTTAAGCAACCATCCTTCATCCTGAACGGTATCATTATAAAAGCAACCGCCTCCAACAATATAGGTACTGTCTTCTAACTGGTATATTCTTTGAAGAAAAGCAAAATGATTATTTGTAAAATTATAAATATAATTTTTGCTCCATGAAATGTTAAAAGAGCTGTCTAGTTTTAATACATACCCATTCTGAATATAATTTACTTCTTTCCCACCAACTAAAATATAACCATTATCTTTTGTTTTTTTCAGGTCGTGCATTTCTTCAAAATCAGGCGTATCATAGATTCTTTGCCATTGCATTACTCCTGCATTATCAGTTTTAATTAAATAAATATCGTAGTTGTCAGAAACAAGCCCTTGAGACATAGCATTTAAAATATAACCACCATCGGATAATGGCAAGATACTATGCCCTAAATCCGAACGTACAGTCCCATATCTTTTCTCCCACAGTAAATTACCAGAATTATCTGTTTTAAAAAAATAAACATCATCTGAGCCATTCGTATTATTCATCGTGTAACCCAGTATTACAAAACCATTATCATTTGTTATTTTTAAATCTCGACAAACATCGTCTTTGGGACCACCAAAACTTTTCCACCAAATTATATTTCCTTGAATGTCAGTTTTCATTAAAAAGATATCCATAGTGTCTTTAAACACACCACACATAATATAGCTGCTATCCACTAGTTGAATAATCTTTGTTATTTCTTCATGTCCAACCCCTGGAAAAATATCATACAATTTTTCCAAAATTTTATTTCCAGAGCAATCAGTTTTCATAGCATAACATCGCTTATTCCCAACAAAAATATTATTTGTTGTGCCACCCATTATATAGCCGTCATCAAGAGTTTGTGTAACACAAAAACCAGCAACCCCTAAAGAATCTATACTGTATTGCTTATTAAAAGTAGTTTGAGGATAAATATTATTAATAAAATTTAATAATGCAATAATTATAAAATATTTTTTCATAGGATTGGTTTGAAATGAAAAAAAGCTAAGCATGGAATGAAGGCCATGCTTAGCTTTTTTTTACTTAATAATTACAAGTTTATCTAATATAATAATTTCGCCTTCAGAAAATACCTGATAGAAATAAATACCATTTGCGAAATTGAAATCAGAAATAATAATTGAATTTACATCAAAAGGTAGCTTTAATTTATACAATTCAGCACCATTTATGTCAAATATTTTAAGTTCTCCGTTTTGAGAAATAGGTAGTGAATAATCAATCTGCATATTTCCATTATTCGGATTCGGATAAATTTTCGCGAAAAAACCGTTATAAAAATTATTTTCAATATCAGTGTTTGCATCAGATGTTTTAGAAGTACTCTGGTCGGTAATTTGCACAATAGGATTGTCGAACTGCTCGCCATAGAGCAGGGTTAAAATTGCCTGCGCCCAGGTGGAAATTACTGTGCCGGAGTTTGCAACCTGGCGTATTGAAATTTCCTGAGAAGGCGAAATTTCGATAATGTTATTCGCTGCCTGCTGCAAATCAAGCAACACATTCATGAGGGTGCAGAAATTCTGGGCTTCCAGTAATTCTTCGGGCGGAGCAAATTCAATAACATCATTCAGGGCATCGCGGCTGTCGGCTGTATAGTTCTCGTTCATTAGTAACTCTGCAAGCAAAAGTTTGGATTCAAAATATGGCGATTGCTCCAGCGCCTGCTTTGCAGCCGGTATATCGCCCTGTGCAATGTATTGCAATGCAGAATTGCTTGTTTGTTCCTTAATTATTGCTTTGAGCCAGTTAACCTGGCTTATGGCAATTGTTCTTTCGGATGTGCCTGTTTGTGCAGCCATAACCTGCTGTTTTATACCTTTGGGCAAAGCAGGCACGCGGTTGTTTATTGCAGCCATAACAGCAGGCGTAACCGGCGAATTAGCTACAATTATCTGCTTTAAAATACCGGGGGCAAAAGGAGTTGGGCGTTCGTTTATGGCAGCGAGCAATATCCGGTCAGACAGATAGGGCGAAGCAGCGAGCAATTCGTTTTTAACTATACCCTCCGGGTTATTTGCATGAATATGGTTGATGAGAGTTTGAGAATCGCCATTACTCAATAATGTCAGCAGGTTGTTTAACTCACTTTCGTAATCGCTTTGTGTTTGCATTGAATTTAGTGATTTAGAACCATCCTGGCAGGAAGTTGGTGTTTTCGGTATTGAATAACAAACATGTAAATTATTATTATTTAACCACCATTGAGAACAACAAGTAGGGATTGTATTATTGTGAGAATAGTATAAGAAATTAATGCCATCTGTCGCGTTTGTGCCTTCTACATAGATATTTCGGGAACCATTGCAGGTATAAAGCCATTCGTTACCGGCAGGAGTTGTTGTGTTTATGCAACCATTACCTTGCTGCATTAAAGAGCCGACACCATATTGCTTAACTACAGTGAGCGACTTGCGTCCCGGTGAATAAAAGTTATTGCAGCGAACAGTGAGAGTGGAATTATCGCCCTGCGATTGGAGGCCAAAAGTAGTGCCGGTAAACGAATTTTGCTTGATGCGACCCGTACCATGAAAACCAAAACTGGCAATGATACCATAATTAGCTGTTCCCGAAGAACCCAAAGAGCCGTTAAAAGTATTATTTAATACATCGTAGGTTACGGAACCATTGAAGAATATACCCCAATTGTTGTCGTACCAATAACCGGAACCACTATTTACGGGGAGGGGAATATTATCAAAATGATTAGCATTTAAATTAATAATGTTTCCGCCTTTATCCATGAAACCTTTACCGACATTATTAAAGAAACTATTCTGAATAGTAAAGGTATAATAAGAACCAAAAAAACCATAATCAAGATTATTGAAATGACAATTTTGGAATGTGGAATTATTAAGATTGCCATAAACAGCCACTTGGTATTTAGAAACTATAGTTCCGGTGTTTTCAAATGTAACATCATCAAAGAGTAAGCCGCTTGGCGTATATCCGACAACAGCATAATTAGTAAAAGTACCGTTATACTGTGATTGTGGTGGAAGCGACTGATTGCAAATAATATCGCAACGAATAAATTTACTTTTATTAGCATAGTTAGCCGGCGGTATTATGCGGATACCGATCCTGTTATTTCTTAAAATACATCTGTTAATAGTTGAGGAATAACCGGTAACCCATACAGTTCCTCCAGGCTGTGTAGTAATTTGGGGATATGTACCTGTACTATTGCCAATAGATATTCCGATATTAGCATATTCTATAACTGAGCCATTCCTTAAATACAAAAAACCATGAGGATTAGATAAACTGTATGGATTAGATGGCGGAGGAGCATCAACACCTAAAACAATGACGCCCTTCCAATAGTTGTTGCATCCGGAAAGACCGGTTAGCAGAGTACGATTATCAACTATTAATTTACCGCCGGGTTGAACAATAATACCATAGTCAGAAGCAAATCTTAATGTACAATTTTGCAGGGTGAGCCATCCTCCGCTATAAATAATCAAATCCTGGCTTAATTCATAATTACTATTAGACCAAGTTACAGAAGTATTAATATAATAATCAGGTGGGGGATTGTCTAATAAAGTAGGATCAACTATTATAATGGCGGTTGCAGTAGCATTTATACCATTTGCATCCGTAACAGTAACCGCATATGTACCAACTGAAAGATTTGAAGTTGTTTGAGTTGTTTGAACAGGGTTTGTGTTCCAGATATATGTGTAAGGAGCTAAACCATTGCTGACAGATACGGTTGCGGTGCCATCATTATTATTTGGGCAGGTATTAGTAGTTGAACAGGATGCTGTAATTGTATACGAGATTGTAACAGTTGTAGTAGCCGTGCAGCCTAAGTGGTCTGTAACGGTAACAGTGTATGTGCCCGGGATAACATTTATTAGATTTTGAGTTATTGAGTTGTTGCTCCAGTGAAATGTGTAAGGAGTAGTGCCACCTGAAACTAAAATACCAGCACTCCCATTTGCCTGATTATAACCTGTTGCATTAGTAACAGAAGTAACGGTTACGAAAATCTGCGGATCAACGGTAACAGTAACATTGTCTGATTTTGTGCACCCATGATGATCTATAACAGATACATAATATGTTGAAGTTGTTACTGGGCTGACTGTTATTGACTGTGTATTTTGCCCAGTACTCCATAAATAAGAATAAGGAGAAATGCCACCGCTTGCTGTTGCAATAAGAGTAGCACTAGCAGATTGGCAAATAGCTATATCTGGCCCAACATCGACTGATGGTAATGAATAGACATTGATGTTCTCTTGTTTAAAACTTGTACAACCACTTGAATTTGTAACTGTCAATTTTATTGCTTTTAATCCTGTATAATTCCAAATAACAGAAACGCTTTGACTTGAATTAGATCCTACAATTTGACCACCACTTACCCACCAATGATAAATTACATTTTGCATACTGGTAGTGTATTGTGCTTCACCATATAAACATACCGATAGAGGACCTGAAAGATCAGGTTGAGCTGGGAGATTAATATTTATCGTATGTTGTTTTGAGCCAGTGCTTGTTTGTAATGTAACAATATAAGTGGCAGGATAACTAATTGGATTATACGTGTGATCTAAACAATTATTACCTAAGCAAATTGTACCATCACCAAAATCTATTGAATTTATGTCATAATTATTTACCTGTAGGTGTATTTTATTGCAATTTTCAATACACCAAGTAAAATCAGGATTACCAGTATATAGTTTTGAGTCAATCATATTTGGTAGGCCATAAATTGCATATTTAGGTGAAAGAGAAATAACATTTTTAGCAGCTAAACACGCATTTGGATTTAAATCAGTACACAATACATTTGGGGAAAGAATGGCAGATAAATAACTTAGATCACCGGGATTAGTAATATAGATTTTATCATCAGGCCCTATTTGTAAATTTGGATGTCCGCAAGTTGAGCCACAAGATACAGGATAATATATTTGAAACCTGGGTAAAATAGAATTACATATACTCAAATTAGTTAAATCATATTGCCTTACATATGGTGGAGAAACAGTATACAAGAAATTCTCATCAGCACTAAAACAAATATCACTTTGTTCCCAATCAGTACTCGTAGTAATTAAAGAAAATGTTCCAGTTTTATTATTAAATTTATAAATAAATACCAGATGCTGACTAGAGGCATCATTAATAGCGACCCATTTATTATAGCGACTAACTTTAATGTAACTTTTACAGTATGAGGTTGCCGTTACATTGTAAGATTGGCTAACAACAGGATTGCCTACCACATCAGTTCCACTTGAATTTATTAATGGAAATACCAATAATTGATTCACATAAGATCCTTCTTTGCCATGAACAATTATCCAATAACCATTACCATCAAAACGAGGAATTGCTGTCACATAAGGAGTTGTTGGTATAATTGGCATTGTCATATTAACATTTCTGTGAGATAGATCAATTGTGGCATTTCCACCAGATATGTTAATTATAGTATAACATAAGCCATAATTATAATTACTAGAACCAAAGGGATCATCAGAAACTGTAAAAATATAGTATTTATTGATATCACTCGGAGATGGAACAATAATAACCCCCTGAAATGCAAAATTCGGGTCTGTTGGTTTATTAGGACCTCCATTTAATAAAGTACTATTAGTAGTGATTTCTACATTGTATTTATTCCAAACTCTAGTACCATTAGTATAGAACAACAAATGACCACTTGCATCTGAAATGCTTGCACAACTGCGATAACTTCGCATTGCACTTGTTTGTTCAGGCTGTGGATAACCTTGACTAAAATTCAAAGATGCATAATTGCCGAAATGCCAATAATTCTGTGTACTATTTATCGGAATGCAATTTTCAACGTTAATATATTGTGATTTTGATAATGTATGAGTAATTAAAGAATTTGTTACCGATAAACTAACATTATAAGTACCACTTGTGTTATATGAAACTACGGGATTCTGAGATGAGGATGAAGAAGGAGAGCCTCCCGGAAAAGTCCATAAATAAGAAGTTGGACTATTAAGACTTAAATCAGTAAAATTTATTTGGTGACCAGTACAAATAAATTTAGGATTCGCATCAAAATTAGCAACAGGGCCATTATATACACAAGCTAAACTTTTATATGCATTAATTCTTTTAGATGGTCCTGAAGATGGTGGATTGACACTTTGATCTGCATTATTTAATATGCAAGAATAAATCTCATCAGGTGTTTTGGCAGGATCATTTGAAAGCAACAAAGCACATAAACCCGACACGAGGGCGCAAGAAGTAGATGTGCCATCATTATTACCATAAGAAGTGTTGCTTGTTGCAGTAGTACTATAAATATTATCGCCAGGTGCAAAAAAATCAACTGTTGAACCATAGTTAGAAATAGATGTTTTATAATCTTGCATTGTTGAAGCGCCTACACTAATTACATAGTTATAAGCTGCCGGCCAACGAGAGGAGCTAGTGTTTTCATTTCCTGCGGCTGCAACTAAAATAATTTTTAGTGAATGTGCATAGTCAAATAAATCTTGCTCAGCTAAAGTATTTGCAGGTGAAGCCCAAGACATATTAATAATTTTTGCTCCAGACTTAATCGCATACCATATTCCAAAAATAGTAGCTTGTAAATCATTATTAAGTGTACCATCAATTTTTGTTTTAACGGGCATAATTTTAACTTTTGAACATAAAGCAGCAATGCCTTTTTGATTGTTCGTCTTTGCTCCTATTAAACCTGCAGAATGAGTCCCATGAGTAAAATACAAATCTGTTGCATTATTTGGTGGGCTTGGGTTATTGTCATTATTCGCAACATCATAACCAAATATATCATCAATATAACCATTATGGTCATCATCTGAATGATTTATAATTGGTGATCCCGGAGCGATGACATCTAATAAATCTGCAACTCCATCAAGATTGATATCCCCGACATAATTTATTAATTCTTTACAAGAAATTATTTCATCAGAATTAGCATCTATCTCATTAAATAATATGCCAGGTATTTCATTTTGATTTATCCAAATATTATCTGTAAGATCTTCGTGTGTTATTCGTATAGCATCGTCAACAACAGCAACAATAACATTATTATTTCCGTCAGGAATGTTCCAAGCTAGATCAGCCTGAATCCTAATTAAATAGCTTTGGTTTCCATTTAAATCGTTGGGAATTCCACAAGTATTGTGATGAGGTATTTTTTCTGCATATTCAATAAAATTCAAACCCTGAAATTCCAGAACCAAGGAATCTTCTTTACCAATATGACTAAACTCAACAGAATAAATTCTACTAAGCCTGACATCTGAAACATCAAAAGGTTTGAAAATTTTTGTTATACCAAAATGATTAATGAAACTTATATTAGATATTGCATTTTGGTTAAAGGTTGAACTGCTATCTGAATTAAATAATAGAACTGTATTCTCAGTATCTTTCACTTTGATAAATATTTTACCCGCTGCATAAACAGGCGTATCTATAGGGTAAGGCATAGTAGTAATTGAACAACCAGAACCATATCTTGCCTGTATATTATTTATTTTTGTACTTACCCAAACAAGATAAGTTTTATTAAATTCGACACCTGCAACTGAACTTAAATCTAAATATCTTGTTGTACTGGTAATAAATTTATTAAAAACACTATCGAATGTAGTATCGGTAATCCAAAATATATATTCGGTTGCATTTGGTATAGAATCGGCAGAAATAATTTGGTTAAGTTTTATATTTGTTGCATTACAAAACTCTGCTGATAATTGCGTGCGTGGTAACTCAGTAGTAATTTCGCATATATCTCCATAAACGCCATGCTGTAAATCAATATAAGCTCTAACCTGAACATTATATAATGTACTATATGCAATTTCTGTTAACTCAGATATAGTAAAGTTATTTACAATTTTTAAAATACTTTGACTATAACCAAGGCTTGAGTTAGTTACTAAAAATTCATATTGCGTTGCGCCTGTAACCGGGATCGCTGTTAATGTCTGGTCTAAAGCTACATTTGTTGCTCCGCAATCTGTACTAACCAGTTTTGTTAAAGGAATTGGTAACCCATAACTCATTACCCACACATCCCCCCTGTCAGTTCCCCCATCATCATCTGCATAAGCGGAAATGGCAATTTCAAGGTTGCCATCGTTATTTATATCGCCAAGAGAAGCGACACCGAGTCCCATCTGGTCAGAGTTGTCAAGCACACCTGTAAAACTGCCCTGTGTGTTACTTATTTTTTGATAAGTTTTAACTGTTCCATTAATATTAAGGCATAAAATCCAAGCTGCGCCTCTGTCTGCGCCGCCGTCGTCATCGCCTGTGGCGCCGGCAATAATATCAGGCATGCCGTCGCCGTCTATATCGCCAAGGCTTTTTACTGAAACCCCAAAATATTCTGCATTATATAACGGTGCAGTGAAATTGCCCTGTGTATTGCTTATTTTCTGGTATGATTTTACTGTGCCATCGGCATTCATGAAAAGAATATAAACAGAACCTTTATTTGTTCCGCCATCATCGTCCTGATAAGAACCGACTGCAAGTTCGGGTACGCCGTCATCATCCATATCTCCAAGACAAGTTACTGCCGCCCCGAAAAAGTCTTCGTAATGCAATATGGTAGGAAATCCTCCATGACCTGCGCTGATTTTACTGTATGCTTTTACAGTGCCATTGTGATTTAAATATAAAATCCATACTGCGCCTGTGCGTACGTCCCAGTCGGTATTGCGTCTGGCACCAACGGCAATATCCTGTACGCCGTCGCCGTCCAAATCGCCTAACAAAGCAATATCAGAACCAAAGGTGCAGGTTCCTGTAAGCAGTTGACCGCCGCCGCCCGATGGGAATGATTTTGCGCCGCCTGTTGTGTCGGGCGCCAAGGTATCGGCATGTGCAGGGTAATCGGGGCTGTATAATGTATCGCCAAATGACTTTGTCTGTGTTCCTGAAAAATTTCCCTGGGTTGCGCTTATTTTCTGATATGCTTTTACAGTGCCGTTTGAATTTAAAAAAAGAATCCACACTGCGCCGTTCCAACTGCCGCCGTCGCTATCGTATTCCGAACCTACAGCTATATCTAAAACGCCATCGCCATCGAGGTCGCCAAGAGGCGAAACCGCTGTGCCGAATAATACGCCATTAGCAAGACTACCGGTGAAACCGCCTTGAGCGCTGCTGATTTTCTGACACGATTTTATGGTTCTGTCTGCATTCATAAACAGGATATAAACAGCGCCGCGATCCGTACCACCGTCATCATCGCGGCAAGCCCCTGCAACCATATCAACAACGCCGTCGTTATCCAGGTCGCCGATATTGTCAACGGAAAACCCGAACATATCGCTGTTGTTTAACGGACATGTTAAATTACCAAAAAGGGAACTTATCTTTTGATAAGATACAACTGTGTTAACCTGTGCATTGACAACAAAGCATAATAACAGCCCGGCTGTTATCAGCAAAAAGGTAAAAATGTTTTTCATAGTTGTAAGTGTTTTAGGTTAATATTAAGACTGTTTCAAATGTTTTCTTTTTTTCTGTAAATATACAAAATTTTCATGAAAAGCAAATATTTATTTTCATACCCGCTTAATCTTTCACCCTGTTAAAGGCAAGCGTTTTTACCATCCAGTCCGGCAGCGGTTTTTTTTCATTGCGTTTTTTCAGGCGCAGGTAGAGACCGAGTTTTTTTATGACCGGAACTTTATGTGTTTCCACAAATTCGATTAATGTTCCGTCCGGATCTTCAATATATGCAAAAGAGCCGGCTGCTTCTCCCATATCGAAACTTTCAAGAGTATCAACCGTGAACGGGAATCCCTTTTCAAAACATTCGTGCCGGAGGCGTTTCATGCCTGAAATATCGAAACAAAGATGTATGAAGCCGATATCTCCCCAGAAGCGGTCTTCAAATATTTTACAGGGCTTCCGGTCTATTGCTTTTATCAATTCAATCCGGCTTGTACCCAGAAGCCTGCTGAATGCCCCGGCCCTTGGCTTGCTGTGTTTTAAAAGTACTCTTCTGTATTTCTGTGTCCCGCCGGGGAGGCCTTTTAAATCCTCGGAAACACCTTCGATATCATACACGGTTTCATCATATCCCAAAATATCGGAATATACAGGTTTTGCTTTTTCAATATCCGAAACGCCAATGACTACGCCGCATAGCCCGCCGGTGATGTGTTTGCCCTTTGTGAACCAGTCGTCTGATTTCTGAACCTGAAAAATATTTCCATAAGGGTCTTTAACAAAAAAGAATTCATTGCCCGATGGATCTTTGCATACATCACTAATCAGATTAAGGTCTTTAGTTTTAAATTTTTCAAATGCGGATTTTACATCTTTGCATTTAATCTTTGCAACATAGATACCAAGGTCGCCTAATTGCACTTCAAACCTGGGGTATTCGGGTTTTCGTTCCGTATATTGCCATATCTCAAAACCGCCGCCGCCCTGTATATTAACGGCAAGAACAGCATGTCTTTTCTGCGGCAGTCCGCCGGTGTACAGGAGCATCAGTCCGGCAGTGGCGGCCTCGTCAAAAACCGGAATGTCCATACCGAAATTTTGCCTGTACCATTTCCATGCCTCGTATGTGTCAGGATTTCCGATCCCAACCTGTTGTATCCCGCTTATTACTTTTGATAACATAATTATAAAATTTGTAATCAGTAATCGGTAACCGGTTAAAAAAACAATTACTGAATACTGAACACCGAATACATAATAATAACGTAACAAAATTATGTCGGCCTGACTTTCAATACAAGATAATTAAATAATCCCGGAAAAAATCGTTTGAAGTAAACCATCAATATTTCTTTGCCCCCGATATATATTTCTTTTTTATTCTTGCTTATTGCATTTAATATTTTCTCAGCGCATGCTTCTGCGGTGATTCCGTTTTCCTGTCCTTCGTCCATTTTGCCGTGGGGTTTGCCATCCTTATCGAGCGCATGATATGAGATGTTGGTTTTTATTCTTCCCGGGCAAACGATCGTAACCCAGATATTATGTTCATGCATTTCGAAACGCAGCGTGTCGAAGAAACCATGCAGGGCATGTTTTGATGCTGCATAAGCAGACCGCAACGGAAAACCGAATTTACCGGAAACGCTGCTGATAACAACAATATGCCCTTTTTGATTCATCATCATGGACGGCAGTATATTTTTGGTAAGGGCAACGTAAGAAAAATAATTCAGGTCCATGATTCTTCGGTCCACTGCAAAAGATGCTTCAATAGCTTCGGAGCGCTGGCTGACTCCGCCATTGTTTACAAGAATATCTATGGCATTGTATTTTTGCAGGATTCGCGTGGATGTTTCGTTAAGTTTTTCAAAGTCCGTAAGATCGAACGGAGCCACTTCGCAATCCACGGTATATTTCAGACATTCCTTTTGAACCCGGATCAGTTCCTCTTCTCGGCGCGCAGAAATGATTAGCCGGGCCTGTCTTTTTGCAAAAGCAACGGCCATCGCCTCGCCGATTCCCGAAGAAGCTCCCGTTATCCAGATTATTTTATTTTTAAAACAGATAGGCTGATTCCTGTTTTACACCCATTTCAAAATATTAAAATCCTGCCGGTGCGGTAAATATTTATTCTTTGGAAAAATACGAAATGCAAAATCAAAAACACCCGCCTTGTTTGTAGGTATCTGGCAACTGAATGTCGCATGATGGTTTTCGACAGATTCTATTTTCATTTCTTCCTTGAACAATATTTGTTTTACCTCGTCATTTTCTTTTTGTCCGAATAATACTTCAATCCCTATATCCTCTCCCGGAATTTCATTGGTATCGAGTACAATTTCCGTTTTAAAGCCGTCTCCCATCAAAAGCGGGCTGACAGAAGAATCAGGAATTTTTATGGAGATTACCTCAATGCTTTCCCATCCGCGGATTAACTTATTTTTCCAGTTGGCGATTTTGCGGGCAAGGGCATAGTTGTTCTCTTTAATTTTTGCAGAACGGTTGAGCATTTTGAAATAATATTTTTCATAGTAATCGTCTATCATTCTCTTCATGGTAAAACGCGGACAAATATCTGCAATATTGTTTTTAATATACGAAACCCATTTAACAGGAACTTCTTTTGCGCCGATATTATAAAACGGAGGGATGATATCATCTTCAAACATCGAATAAATGGTTTCTGCATCCAGTTCATCCTGGAACAACTGGTTCTGGTATGTCCGTTCTTCTTTAAGCGCCCATCCTGCATTGGGAATATAGCCTTCTGCCCACCATCCGTCGAGAACGCTGAAGTTCAGCACGCCGTTCATGATGGCTTTTTCTCCGCTGGTGCCTGATGCTTCAAGGGGACGCGTAGGCGTATTCAGCCACACATCAACTCCCTGAACAAGTTTTTTTGCCAGTTCTATATCGTAATTTTCAACAAAAATTATTTTTCCAAGAAATTGCGGCGACTTGGAGATATTGATGATTTTTTTAATCAGGTCTTGTCCTGCTTTATCGTGCGGATGCGCTTTTCCCGCATAAATAAACTGAACAGGTTTTTCTTTATTATTTACAATTTCCGCAAGTCTTTCGAGGTCGGCGAACAGCAAATGCGCTCTTTTGTACGTGGCAAATCTTCTTGCAAAACCGATTGTGAGGGCATTTTCATTGAGAGCGTCAATCACCTTGAAAATCAGTTTCGGGTCTTCTTCCCGTTTTGTGAGTTCGTCGGTAAGGCGGATTTTTAAATAATCTATTAATTCTTTGCGAAGGTTCTGGCGAATCTCCCATATCGTCTGGTCCGGTACTTTATAAATTTTGTGCCACCAGTCGGAGTTCGACTGATCGTCATAAAATCCAAGGCCAAATTCCTTTTTATATAATATTTGCCAGGGCCGGGCTGCCCATGTTCGCATATGAACGCCGTTGGTAACATACCCGATATGGCTTTCTTCAGGATAATATCCTTTATACAGATCTACGAACATTTCTCTTGTCACCCTTCCATGAATACGGCTCACTCCATTCACTTCCTGCGAAAGTTTTGCAGCAAGGACGCTCATGGAAAAATTTTCATTGGGATTGTTTTCGTCCATTCTGCCAAGTCCCATAAATGCTTCCCAGCTTATTCCAAGCCGTTCGGCATAATGCGGGATATAGGTCCTGAGTATGTGTTCGTCGAAGGTATCATGGCCGGCAGGCACAGGCGTATGAGTGGTAAACAATGAAGAAGCCCTGACCACTTCTATGGCTTCATTAAACGATAGATTATCTTCCTGTACGTATTTTCTGAGCCGTTCCAGGCCGATAAAAGCAGCATGGCCTTCGTTGCAATGATAAAGATCGGGTTTTATATGCAAGGTATCAAGAACCCGTATCCCACCAACGCCCAGCAGGAGTTCCTGCTTGAACCGGTTTTCCCAGTTTCCGCCATACAACTCATGAGTGATGGATCTGTCTTCATCAGAATTCTCTTCAATATCCGTGTCGAGAAGGTATAGCGGTATTCTGCCAACATCAACAACCCAAACCTTGGCATGCAGCACCCTGCCCGGAAGAGCTAATTTTATATGTACCCAGTTGTCGTTATCATCTCTCACGGGTTTCAGCGGCGTTAACGTAAATTTCTGTGGTATGTGCCGTGAAACCTGATCGCCGGTGATCGATATCTGTTGCCTGAAATAACCATACCTGTATAAAAGCCCGATTCCGACAATGTTCATGTTGTTGTCGCTGGCTTCTTTTAAATAATCGCCGGCAAGTATCCCCAATCCGCCGGAAAAAATCTGCAATGAATCGTGCATTCCAAATTCCATGCTGAAATACGCAGTTTGCTGCTTGGGCTTGTTGGCAGCCTTGCTCATGTACTTTTCAAATCTTGCAAATACAATCTCAAGGCGGGTGAGGAATTCTTCGTTCTGTTCAAGTTCCTTAAGTTTGGTACCCGATAAAGATTGCAGCAGGGCAACCGGGTTTCTGTTCATTTTCATCCACAGTTCATTGTCTATCATTTCGAATAACTCGATAGCGTCATAATTCCACGACCACCACAGATTTTTTGAAAGTTTCTGAAGGGGTACGAGTTTTTCAGGAATATTCTGGGTTACAAATATTTTTTTCCAAACCGTGGTAATATCTTGTTTTGACGGCTTCTGCCACTGGGTTTCGACCTGCCGCTTACCGCTGAATAGATGGGTGCGGTTATCTACTTTTTCCAGCGCAATAGAGTATGCCTGCTTGTAATTATCAATTAGATTTTCCCAAAGCGCCGAACGGGATATTTCATAAGCATTTTCCCGTATTATATTTCTTTCTTCATCGGATTTTAATGTAAAATTAAGGATATAATCAGCAATATCGCCGGCAACCTGTCTTTCATTATCGTCAGTCCTTTTAATTACTGTAACACCCGGCTTTTGCCCATTGTATATTGATTCTACCCACTGACCGAAACCGGTAAGCGACGTTGTGATTGTGGGAATGTGAAATGCGATGCTTTCAAGCGGAGTGTATCCCCAGGGTTCATAATACGAAGGAAATACGGAAATATCAAATCCGATAAGAAGGTCGTAATAATGCATATTAAAAATACCATCTTTCCCATCAAGATACGAAGGAACAAAAATAATTTTAACCTTATCTTCCGGGAGATTTCGCAATCCGTTTTCTTTTATTCTGCGGATCACTGCATCGTTCTCAACATCATAAAGGCCGTGTGTCAGGTAGTCGTCAGTAATCGGGGAATCATAATCGCAATGTTTTATCCGCTCGGTTATTTCTTTCCGGGCGCCATATTGATTTGCCGGCACAGAGATAAATGCAATGATTTTCTGCGCGAGATTTTCATTTTTATTTAGCTTTCCTAATGAGTCAATGAACACATCAATCCCTTTATTTTTAAATTCATATCTGCCGCTGTTTAATATAAGAATTGGATTGCCTGTGATCTTTTGATTTGTTATGGTTTGAGCAACAGTAATAAGTTTTTCCCTGGCGGTTTTTCTTTTATTTCCGAACTCATCAGGATGGGGAACAAACGAATCTTCGAACCCGCTGGGAGTGATAATATCAACATTTCTTTCAAGAAATTTTATGCTTTCTTTTGCCGTATTCCAGCTCACGGTTGCAAAAGAATCCGCATTGACTGCCGATAATTTTTCCAATGAATATTTTGACCCGACATCGAAATTTTTCGCCATTTCATTATTATTATAAGACTCCATATCCCTGTAAATCGGCATTCCGCTTCCTGCTATGCAGCGGCCGAGAACGGTTGCATGCGTGATAAATACGCATCCGATCTGTGGACATTTTTCCCTGAGATAAAGAATTCCCGTGCCTGTCATCCATTCATGAAACTGGGCCACGATTTTATCGTGTGAAGAAATATTAAATTCATAAAAACTTTCTATTACTTTTGCCGCGGCATATCCGAATAAGGCCGGCTCAGTATAATCCCACTGCCCGCTGAGAGAATCTAATTGATAGCTTTCCCAAAACCGGGAAAATATTTTATCTTTTTCACTGAAATACTGAGTGAAATCAACCAGAATGGCTACCGGATTTCCCGCAACATTCCATCTTCCGATTTTGAAACGTAATCCTTCGTCTTCCGCTTTTTCCCTCCATAATTTATAAAGATATTTATCTTCTATAAAATCAGGGTTCTGACGAGTTTCTTTCCATACGTCCGGCCCTATCAGGATCAGATTATCTTTATATTCTGCCGTCTGCGTGATTGCCTTGGTTGATATTACAGTGTAAATTCCGCCAACCTTATTGCATACTTCCCAACTGGTTTCAAAAATGTAATCCGGTTTAAATTTTATTTCTGCCATAATGCAAAGATTTTTTGTTACGTTTTTAAGCTATCAAATTTAAACTATTTTTTAAATATGATTATGGAATTAAAATAAAAAGTTTTTGGTTTTTTATGTTAAAAACAAAAAGCCGCTTCAATTGCCGAAGCAGCTTTCTGTTTGCCAATCACTATCTTTAACAATTTGTGATTTTAGATTTATGATTTATGATTTTATTTACTTCGTAATTATTCGCCTTTGGCTCATGAGACCGCTTCGCTTAGTTCTAAAATCGTTAATCGTTATTCAATATTCATTTATTATGAAAAGAACCCTTGTTATTCTACAATAATTTTATTAATATAGGTATTGTTATTAATCGTCATCTTAAGGTAATAAATCCCTTTTGCGAATTCTTTAACAGAGATATGTTTTGAAAAACTGCCTGAAATATTTGTAAGATTTTCCGAATACATCTCGCTCCCTAATATATTATAAATAAATATTTGATCAGCTAAAGGGATACCGTTAAAACAGATATTCAATACATCGCTTGCGGGATTGGGATAAAAAATAACATGGAAGCCATTCTCTTCCATTTCCACTGAAGTAAGAACAATTTGGGTAACAAAAGTATCAGTACCGCATTGATTGATTGCAACCATCCGGGCCAGGTATGTGCCGCTTTGAGAATAGGTGTGAACAGGGTTCTGTGAAGTATCGGCCTGGCTCCAGTTTGGTATCTGCTCATCGCCGAACAACCACTTATAGGAAACGGCAAAAAGAGACGTGTTGGTAAAGGTAACCGTACGCACATTGACGGTATAAGTGAATGATGCGGCAGGCGCCGGTACTGAACAATTCAGATCAATAGTTACCACCAGGGTGTCCGGTACCCCGCATACATTGTAAGCAATTAAAGTTACATTATAGGCGCCTGTTGCCTGATACGTATGAACCGGATTTATTGCCGCATCACCGCCAAGAGGAGGAGGTAAAATAATAAGTTCGTCTCCGAAATACCACAGGTAACTGCTCCCGTTAACTGAAGTGTTTGTAAAGGTTACGGTTAGGCTATCCGGGAAATAATAAAAATCTGCCTGCGGTAATCCGGCATTACACTCTAATGTAATAGTGAATACCGCTGTGTCGGTGCCGCAAAGATTCGTTGCAATCATAGTAACATCATACATTCCATATTGAGCATAAACATTTGTCGGGTTTGCATCCGTATTATCCGACATGAAAGGATTGACAGGCAACCCGTCTCCAAAGAACCAGTCGTAACTTGTTGCATAAGATGACGTGTTTGTAAAACTGACAGATAAACTATCCTGTGTATATGTAAATGAGGCCTGCGGCAAGTTCCCCGGACAGTTGAGGGTAACAACCACTAGTACAGTGTCAGTAAATCCGCAAATGCTTGTTGCAATCATTTCGACAGTGTAATCTCCGATAGATGAATAGGGATGAACCGGATTCGTGTCGTTTGAAGCAAGGAACCAGTTATGAACCGGCTCGTCTCCGAATAACCACTGATAAGTAGCCCCGTTATAAGAAGTGTTGGTGAAAATAATATTCATGCTGTCCACAACATATGTGAATGAAGCTACGGGAGGATCAGGATTCGGACACTGTAATGTCAAGGTGTCAATCAGGGTATCTGAACCGCAATAATTAGATACAATAAGGATTACTTCATATGTCCCGTATAAAGTATAAGTATGCGAAGGATTAACAGTTGTGTCGCCCTGCGGAGGCGGAAAAGCCGCTTCGTCACCGTAGAACCAAAGGGAACCTGCAGCATCGGATGAATTGTTAGTAAAGTTAACCGTGAGTCCATTATCAACCCATGAAAAACCGGCCTGCGGCAATACTCCCGGGCACACAAGCGTGATGGGAAATACCAAAGTATCTGTTGATCCGCAGGAATTGTATGCAATCAGAGTAACATCATAGGTTCCATAACCGCTGTATGTATGCGTGGGATTTGCAGCGGTATCTCCGCCATAAGGAGGCGGGAGAATGATGAGTTCGTCGCCGAAATACCATACATAATGACTTCCGTTTGCAGAAGTATTTACAAAAGTAACATTCAGGCTGTCCTGAGTATATGTAAATGCTGCTGTCGGACTGCTGCTGCAAACATGGATGCTGATATCAAAATCAGTTGACGGATTCATCCCTATTAAATTGTAAGTAGATACTAAAATATAATATTGAGTACCTGCTACTAAATTTAAATTGCTGACAGACGGATTTCCGGCAATACTGGTTGCCTGTGCGATACAACTTGCCCCGGGAACATCCGGGCAGGAATCGGTAACAAAAATTCCCACTCCGTTACCGGTATTTGTGAGGACAATACCTATCGTTTCGTTTGCAACAGGTGTGTACGAAAACACATAATCGTTTCCAGACATATAATTGCCACTGCCGCTGCAGGGCCCCGACGAGTAATTATCACCGGTCCCGCCGGTGGTTAATCCGGTAGAATCAAATGGCAGCGATGTAATCACATGCGCATTTGTGCAGGTAGAACCTGTTTGGGCTTTCAAAAAATTCTGGCTAAGCATTAAGCATAAACCAACAAACAAAAAGTAAAATTTTTTCATAGGCTTAGAATTAATTGTGTTAAATGATCCTGAATATATTTATATAAAATTGATGTTTTATTACTTCTGTTTAAACTGTTTTAACCGCAAATCTCCTGCCAATATAGTTATACAGATTTTGACGTTCTTGTTGTTTTACTAAAAATGGTTAAATTGTTAACATTGTTAAATTACTTTTTTTATTCATTTATATATCGTTAATATTTGATTTATAACAATTTAACAATATGACAATTTAGCAATATTATTTCAGCAAAAGGTTAAATTTTAAACAGTTTGCAGTATACGATTGCTTATATTTTCAGGTAATAATATTTAATTTTTGCAAAATGCCTTTCAGTTTCTGTGTTTTTTCATCGCTCAGCGCCGTAAGCGGCATGCGTAATCCGCCGCCCGGCAATCCCATCAGGTTCAGCGCCGCTTTTGCAGCCATGGGATTCGTTTCCCATCGCAGGGCTTCAAATAATATGTAATAAGAAAAATGAATTTTTTCAGCTTCCTTTAATTTTCCGTCCAATGCAAGAGCGACCATTTTTTTCATTACTTCAGGAATTATGTTTCCGGAAACGGTGAATGAACCGGCGCCTCCGAAACAGATGATGGGAAAAGCGGTTGTATCCTTTCCCGTGAATACACAAAAATCATCGTCTTTTGTAAGAAAAATAAGTTTAGCCAGATGGTCAAGTCCTTTGTTTCCATCTTTTATGCCTGCAATATTCGGATGTTTGGCAAGCCGGGCCGATGTGGCCGGCTCTATATTGATCCCTGTCCTGTCCTGAGAGTTATGCAATAATATGGGGACAGGCGACATATCCGCAAGTTCTTCGTAAAATTTAATAACGCCTTCCGGTTTCGGCAGCACGAAAAACGGAGAGAAAACAGAAATGTAATCTGCGCCGAGACCGGTAAATGCTTTCACTTTCTCTTTAGCCCGCCATAAACTGGAAGCGCAGGTGTCCGGAACAATTTTACATTTTCCTTTCGCTGCTTTTACAATAATTTCTAAAACTTTTAATTCTTCGGCATCGGTAAGCAGGGTGTTTTCGCCGGTAACACCTAAGGGGGCAATGCCATGAATCCCTGATTCCACCTGGCGTTCGACAAGCCGCTTTAATCCATCTTCATCAAGATCGCCATTGCTCTTCAGGGGGGTTATTATCAATGTGTAGGCGCCTTTCAGCATATATAAAATTTTATTTCCAACTACAAAGAAAATTATAATAAAAGATAATGACAAAAGTAACGCAGGAATTTTATCAACCTGTAGTGTTTTACAAATATCAAATTTTTATATGTTATTCATTTGTTTTTTAATATTTTTGCAGGGTTAATAAAAAAAACCATGAAAAAAAAATATTTCTGCCCTCATTGCAAGTGCCAGTTAAACGTTGGAAATGATATCATTTTTACAGCCAAAAAAACAAATGGCGAAAAGGGATTAATATTAGCCAGCCAGGAAGTGGGCGATTATTCCGTGACCAAAGACCCGCTGTTTACCATGCAGAAAGGCGATCACTTAGAAATCATCTGCCCGGTATGCCATAAAAATCTCCGGGTTGAAAAAATCAATGAAAACTTAGCCATGATTTTAATGAAAGACGAAAAAGGAGTGGAATCTGAAATTTATTTTTCGGAAATATACGGAGAACATTGTACCTATAAAATAACCAATAAAAAGAAAATTGAAATGTATGGCGAGGACTCTCACAGATATAATTTCTGGGGAATTTCGCCCAATTATTATTAACAATACTTCGGTAATTTTTTTTAATGAAGGGCTAAAGCCCTTAGTATTTCTACGTTTTATCAATTACCCCGACCTTAAGGTCGGGGTAAGTCAAAACGCTCACGAATAGCGGGCTTTAGCCCAAAATGACCCAAAAAATTACCGAACTATTGATTAAGGGAACCTCTAAAAACTACAAATAAAATTGTTCACGCCAACCTTGCCTACCGGCAGGCAGGGACGCTAAGATCGCAAAGTATTAACATTCAAAAGCATTTTCTTTGCGAACCTGCCTACCGCAGCTACCGTGTGGACACAAATATTATTAGCTTTGTCGCAAAAAAAAGATGAATAAAATAAGCCATAAACCAAACTTTCAAGGAATATTTTCTGACAAACGCTTAGATAAACGTGGAGATATTATCGGCTCCTTACTC
>JACREX010000130.1 GCA_016212695.1 Bacteroidia bacterium | reverse complement strand
TGAAATGGGAAATAACTCATGTTTGCATCGTGGGCAGGGAGTTATTCTCATTTCAATAGCATGATTGATTTCAATAAACATGTTAGGGCGCCCATTGTTAATAAATAAAATCATCAGCACCTCAAAATAATATTTAGCCCATTTTTCCGTAATTGCCGGAAATATACAAGTGATTAAAAGTAAGGTCATGTATTTTCTCTAATCCCGAAGGGATTGAATCTCCACAACCCCGCATTTCATGCGGGGTACAGTGCCAATGCACCCTGCTCAACCCCGAAGGGGTTGAATATCTATAACAGATACTTCTCATCATACGCTATCCCATGCTCGTTAAGTAATTCAATATATTCTTCCCTGAAAGCCTTCTTCCTGTGATGCTCCTCCTGATTTTTTACATAATTAATCAGTCTTTCCAATTCATTTTTTGAATATGTAAAAGCTCCGTATCCCTCCTGCCATCCATTGAACAGGGGAAATAGCTTCTGCTCTTTAATCCATTTCGAAGAGGCTATTTTTATATCTTTCACCATATCGGCCAACGCGATGGATGGATGAAGATGGGTTACAATATGCAGATGGTCCTCCACGCCGTTAATCTGATAAAGCTTGCATTTTTTATTGCGGATGATTCCGCTGATGTATTTGTGTAGGGCAGGGCGGCCGTCCGGAGTCATCGTTTTTTCGTGTTTGTAGGTTCCGAAGACAATTTGATAGATTATTTGGGTGTAGGCGCTCATTCTTTTACTAAGCTTTTATTCAACCCCTGCGGGGTTGTGGTTTATACTATGTTTTGTGAACCAGACATTGCATGTCTGGTTACGCAGATTCGACTCCTTCGGAGTCGGTTTAAATACATTTAATTTATAATATAAAGCCATTTTTTTAAAAAAAATTCGACCGCCAAAGGCGGTATTAAATAGTTAAATTGATACCCTTCGATACACTCAGGGCAAGAATTGTTAAAAAGACCTCACACAACGCACAACGCCGGGGCTGGCGAGCTTATTGGCGTAGCTCTGATAGCCATCGTCGAAACTCTGGCCCCATGCGAGGCTCGCATTGGCCTCGGAACTACTCAAATAGAGGTAGTTAGAGAAACCGCCAACAAGCGAACGCTGCTGATATAGATAATTTAACTGATCCTTCGCCGGCAAAAACCAATCATTATAACCATTTAGCGTTAAATCATTACAAATACTTGCAGCAATTGGCGTGGTGGTACATGCAGCTACTATGGCCGTTGTATTGGATGCGCCATCAGTAAGGCTCGTAGCGCCTGGTATAGATGTGCCATAACAACCCCATTCTACTCCTGTACTTTGGTATTGTTGCGGGGCTATTAAACCATGGCCTGTGCCATCAGTGTAAAAAACTATGCCACCGTAAAACCAGTCGCCTACAGCAACCTGCGTTGCGCTCGTAATAATTTTATGCCGGATTACGCTGCTATACCAAGGGCCTGGCGTTAAGGGGCATTGCGCATCAGTAATTTTTGCCTTATAAAATCTTTTGTTTGTCGGGCTGCTTGTGGCTAAAAATACTTCAATGCTGTCAGTAAGCCCGGTTATATCTGTCCATGTAAGGCTGTCAGTACTTTGCTGCCACTGTATAGAAGCGTGTGCGCCAGTTACACGGAGTTCAATGGTGTCGCCTACAACTACGGAATGTAATGGCGATTGGGCAAAGGTTGTGAAGCTCGCCAGAACAATTAAAAGGGTGAGATTTTTTTTCATATTGGTAAATTTTAGGTTTATTTTTATTGAAACACTCTGTTGAGCATCTTTCGTTTATTTGAGTTTTACGATTTGCTGTTTTGAAAGTCCGGTGTATTTGATAATTTTTGTAATAGTTTCTTTTTGAGAAATCATTAATCTGGCTAATTGAATTTTTTCCTGATACTGTTTCTTTCTTTCTTCCATCTTTCCTTTTTCAACACCTTCTTTTATTCCTTTCTTTCTTTGTGTTTCCATTACACTAAAAATATCCCGATACTCTTTCAAACTGTCTTCATATTTCATTAACTGCACTTGTGAAAATTTTGCTATTTCTGCTATTTTGAAAACTTTTTGAAAAATTTTCTCTTTGAGTTTTTCTGGTAATCTGTCAAGTTTTGGAAGATTTTTTAAAATATAAAGCCATTTCTCAAACCGGGTTTCTATCTGATCAATTGTTTTCGTAAATTTTGGTAGCTCAAGGTAGATATACGTAAGCTTATCAAAAAATACAGCTTTGTGTTTAGTATCCATTAACTTTACTTCCCAGTGAAAATATTCTTCGTTTTTCTTTGTGTCATCAAAGACAAAATCTAAAATACCAATTGTATAAACAGATTTTAATTCAAAATTCCATTTCCCTTTTATTGCTTGTTCCCGAATTGGGAAAGTTGAATAAAAAATACTTCTGTCTTTAAAAAACTCCTGTTCTGCTTTTTGCATTTCAACAATGAATTTTTCTCCTTTTTCATTTTCACAATATAAGTCGAATACAGCCTTTCTTGCAGAATAAGTGGATCCTAGTTTACTCGTTTTGAGATACGTTAAATTTTTTATTTTTTCTTTACCATTTAATACTTCATTAAGGAAATCAATGAGTAAATCTTTATGCAGTTCTTCACCAAATAATCTTTTAAAACCATAATCAGTAAAAGGATTTATATATTTTTCTTTTTTTTCCATATTTCGATAGTTTAATATATTTCTTTTAAAAACTCAAAAATACAAATAATTAGTCATTAAAAAAAATGTGCATTGGCAATAAGCATATGCAAAGCAAACGGGTAAGAGCGTTTGCCTGTGGGTAGTTTGCTTTGCTCTTGCTTGTGTGTATGGTATCTTCATGTCTTTTTCGGCGGGGTTTTATCAATTTATCTTACACCAAAATTTTATTCATTTATTCAAACAATCCGAAATTTTTCTGCCTCGGATTTTTTTTTGCGACTGGAGCATAACGGCCAGCGGTTGGCGACGGTTTGCAATCAATATCATGGCGCATAGCCCGTCTCGGGCTTAGCCTTTTCTTTGCAAACTGGCGCTACACCGCTTGTTAGCATTTCGGCCAGTTTCACTATACGTATTTTAACTTTATAATGTCTAAGTTGACAACTGATATTTTAAAACAAAACCTAAACAAAATTTAGTTTTTAATACTATGTATTTACAGATTTATTGTTTGGTAAACCTTTTTACTATCGTAGTTATTCCTGTATTAATTTTTACTGCTTATCCGTTTCACTCAAGTAAATGTTTTAAATAACGTAGAAACCAACAGGCTTTCATGAACATTTTGAATAATAATTTGATAAACCTTCATAAACCCTTGAAAAATCAGCAACTCAATAGTAAAGTACTTTATC
>JACREX010000127.1 GCA_016212695.1 Bacteroidia bacterium | reverse complement strand
TTTTTTTCTGCTTGCCCTAATAAATCAAATAAATGGAATGCGGAAGATGAGGCGGTAAATAATTCATTTAATCCATCATTGTCAACATCGTCAACAAAACATTTACCAATATCCGGTAATGTAATAGGAAATCCTTTTACAGAACTACCATTAATTTTATATGCATATATTTTACCGCCAAAAGAAAAAACAATTTCTAAATCATTATGATCAGCATCAGCATCAACGATTAATGGAGCGCTACTCTCTATCCGTACTCCTGCGGGAAGAGTAATATTACTGATTTGTGTGCCAGTATGCGACCAGATATAAAGATGTGATGCAGACAATGATGGATCTGAGCCAACAGTAACCACTTCCGGGAAACCATCACCATTGACATCACCCACTGATATACCCGGACACATCCATGTGTCCCAAGGGCCTGTACCTGCATAAATTGAGATCAAATGATTATTATCGATATCAGACCATCCGGTAACGTAAGAACCATTATGATGTATGGCCATGATTCTTGATGTATTATTACTTAGAGATGCTGAAAAAACAATTTCATAATCGCCATCATTGTCTAAATCTACTACAACTGGAGGAACATCAAATGTACGTCCGTTAAGGTTAGCTGATGATAATGGTCCTTTTACGGGATTTGTTGCTAAAATAAAATCTGTACCGTCTGTTTTCCAAATATACAAACCTCCCTGACTTGCTGTAATTATTTCTTTTGAACCATCATTATTTATATCAAAAACAACTGGCATACCATTTCCAACAAATTGAGAACCTGGAGGATTACTGTTGGGATAACAAGCTTGCCCAAGATAATTTACAACACTATAAGGGCTATAACTCCAACCTCCCTGATGAAAAATTTCCAACTTGTTATCATTATTAATATCACATAACGTAACACCCTGCCCTGCCAAGTCAAGATCATCGGGGTTTGCAATCCATGTATAATCTGCTTTATAATCACCATTCGCATCGGTAGTAGCTTCGACTGAAATTATTTTATTTGTATTATTAGAAATAGTTCCACCTGTTGTTGAAACAACTACTTCATAATTTCCGTCATTGTCAATATCTGCAATAGCAGGAGCGCTCATTGTTACGGCATTCAAATTTTTAAACCCGCTCATATTCGTTTGATTTTGATCTTCGTAAAACCAACGTGTAGCATCATGTTTGAAGCCCATTATACCTCCTTTTACACCAGTACTTAACATATCATGTTCCGGGAAAAAAATCTCTTTATTACCATCGTTGAATACATCAAATGCAATGGGATGCCCTTCGCAACGACCACCATATAATGCGATTGTGGAAACAGGCCAGTTCGTGTGATATGGGTTAATTGTTGAAGCAGGATAACCATCGGTCGGTACTTTCGCACTTTCATTTCCGAATGCATCAACAGTACATATTTTGTAATAATATTCTGTTAATATAGCCAATCCATCATCAAGATAAGAAGTTGTACCTGTAAGAAGCTGGTCGTTAATTTTAATATATGGACCCGTTTGTAAATCGGCACGATAAATATTATAACCAGAAATAGCAAAAGCTGAAGGAGCCCATAAAACCTCGATAGAATTCTGATAACCAATATGTGTAATAGGTGTCAAACTTTCATCTGCTGGCGGAGTGAGGCTAAACCCAAATATATACGTTTTGTTATACTCATTAGTAACTGCCAGAGTAAAGGATTCACCACTATAATCCGATGTTGCCGTAAAGTTAAAAGGCAAAGTATTGTATTTGGTTTCATTTGCTGCTATATCAGCATATTGTTGGGTAACATTTACTCCGGAAAATGCTGAGGTAAGCGTTGCGGAAATAAATGTTGAAGGATTGCCTCCGGTTAATGTACCGGCGCCCAGGTTATGCAGGTTAATATTCATTGAAACATCCTCTCCGTTTGTAATTACATTATCGCCATTAGTAGTTGTAACATAATTTTCCTGTTTAATCAATATCGGAGCTGATACTACTATTTCAAAGGGATAATCAAAGATATGACCTAATCCGTCATTAATAGAAAGTGTAAAATGAGTCAATGAATTATCAGGGGCATTTTTATCAACCTGAATTCTTAAGGTACGGGTTGCAGAGGCACCTGCATTTATAGCTCCATAACTTACAGAACCGCTTGTAACAATTGTTATCATATTGGAGTATTGACTGCTGCCCTGTGCTGCCCAGTTCAGAGTGGCCGAAGCATTTGGCACATTTGTACTCCCTGAATTTGATACAGTAAGGTTTAAGTCAATGGTTTCGCCTGCATCTGCCTGCCCGTTGCTGTTGCCAATGCTTCCGCCTGTTTTATCATCATCGAGCACTTGGTTTGAAACATAAAGATGAGGGCCCGTGATAGTAACAGGTATATCCCTGATTACAGGAAGATAATTTGATGCCATTACTGTAAGTTTTAAATATCCGGCAGTCTCAGGTGAAATATCAAAGGTTTGTGTAGTGCTTGAAGAAGTAACAAGAAGAGTAGTGCTTGGTCTTGCATAAACTTCTCCTGCTTTCATCAGACAAATTTTAACTTCAACAGGATTTGCCGGTGAAGCATAATCTATGCCACTTACTGTTATTGCAACAGGTGTGGTTACTCCGGGATTAACGGTTATGGATGAAGGATTGCTTACCGTAAGTGTATGAACCTCATTTGTCCAAATTTTCATTTCCGGGTCGCCGAGGAAATTGATATTTCGTTTATGAAAATACAGATATACTGCAGGGGATTGAACCATAAATTGAAAAATATTACCTATATTTAAAAGAGTACCGGTAGTATTATCAAAAAGTTTGTTCCTTAATACATCAAAGTCAGTATAATAATCTCCATAACCTTCCCAAGAATTACCAATAAAGGCTACGCAGCCTCCATTTTGATTGGATAAGAATGATTTCGAAATACTATTTATAGCAAAATGATTGGGTTCGCAGCCACTAGAAAGTATAATTTGAAATTCTGGTTTATTTGTAAAGGAAGCAACGTCTGAACAGGATATGTTTTGATTTAAACTTGTAGATGATGTTCCCATAGTTTGAGGAGTAGAATGGTCCATGTGATAAACAAGATGCATCTTTCCGTTTGTAGGATCCCCTGAACTAAGCATGTCGACAGCGCTGTTGTGGTTTAATTGTGGAGATCCGCCATAACTATTATATAATTTATTTTTATTAATACCCGGAGGAAATGCATCAGCAATGCCATCAATATAATAAGTATTTAATGCTGACATTACAAGCAAATTTTTTACATAATTGATGTCAACATTGGGATTATAAATAGACATTGACAATTGCTCATAAGTAAAAATCTTTTCTTTCATTACATTTACTTGTTCGGGAGAGTTAGCTGGAATACGACCAATGAATAGTACTGGAGAATAGTCAGCAATTGTTAAATCACTGTTAGTTGGAATTGAATAAATGCCTGCATTTTCACCTATGATGCTATTTCCATTTAAGTTCCAATTATCATTACTACTAACAGATGAATAATATAAATCGGTTTCTCTAAATGGTAGGCTCGGTTTTTCCTTAGATTGATTAGCATATCTAACAGGTACAATTCCTACATCGCCACCAAGAAGTACATATAAACCCTGCCCCCAAAGAGAATAAACATCGCGAAGATAGTTTCGGATTTTTTCAGCAAGATCAAAGCCAGAATAATACTGGTCAATTTGTTCTGTTGTAACTACCATTGCAGGCACACCTTTCTGTATTTTCCAGTCAGCTATTTGCTGAAAAGCAGAAGATAGTGCATTATTTGTTATAATTATATATTCCGGCATATCTGATGCAGGATCGGGCCTCCAACTCAAATTTAACTTTTTAACAACCGAAATATCCTGCACTATTTGCAAAGCACCACCAATAGTGGCATTGAAAACTTCAGGATTTGCTATAAGGGATTTAACAAAATCACGAGTAAGTTCAAAACGCTTAGAGCTTTGTTTCCGGGGGCGGATAACTACCGGTGTTGTGTTCTGTACATTAATGGTAAAACTAATGTTGGTAAAAAGGGATAGTGTTTTGAGCGTCGGTGTGTATTGCACGGGATAAAACATAACAGTTATTACCTGGTATCCCATTGGGTAAAGATCGTCTGATAATTCGCAGGAAATACCTGGATAAGGGGTACTGGAATTATAGATTGATTCATCGGGCGATGTGAAATTGATTATAGCCTCTTGATTTGTAGGAACAGGTTCTTGTACCGGGTAAATATCATAGTTTCCAGAAATGTCCGTACTATTAGTGTTAGTAACGGTAATACCTAATACTTGTTTATCAATAGGCACAAGGTATTTCAAAATTTTCACAGGTAGTTGAGGAGCGCCTACCTCTTTGTTGTAATCGCTGCCAAGGGAAACTACATCGAGGCCATCTTTCACTGTAAATATCAACTCACTTTGATTAGTAGTTACACTGTAGTTGTACTGGGCAAACAAACTGTAACCTGGTAACAACATAAAGATTAAAAAGAAAATGTTTATTGTTTTCATAACGTTACTGTTTTATGATTTTGTTTGTAATTAAATTTCCTTTTGAAATTATGTTTAACAAGTAAACACCGGCTTTATATTCCGATATCTTAATTTGCGCTGATGAAGTACTTTTTGAAATTTGTTGTTTAAGGATTTTTCCTGTGCAATCATACAGGGTAATTGTCGCCTCTACAGGCAGACTCGTTATTTCAATAATTTTGTTACCCGGTGTGTATTTAATTTTTATACCGGCTTCTCCGCCTCTGTTTTCATTAACATCAAGATATCCGCCGGAAGTGGTTTTTAAAACTATCCCATGATTACCTGCAATAAAACCTGTATCCTTGTTAACAAAAGTAACATGGTTCAGGTTTTCAGTGGTACCGGAATTAATAATTTCCCAATTATTCGGGTTGGCCAGTTTGTGAGCAATTAATCCATTTGTTCCTACGCCTGTTAATATTCCAATATATCTGTCAGTATTAAAAATACTATTAAAAGCATCTCCTGTTTGAGATAAAGCCCCCCATTGCCAGTTATTTGTCGGCCCTGCTATCAGCGTAGCCGGCCCATAACCAGCCACTATTATTCCTGTTCCAAAAATCGGGCATATAGCCCTGCCATCCCAAAGACTTCCAAAGTACCAACCCGGACTGCCATAAGAACCACCCCATGATATTCCGCCATCTACTGTTGATAACAACATTAACCCAGGCATGTCATATGCAAGAAGAAATCCGGTGTCCGGATTTAAAAAATAAATTTGCTTCAATTCAATAAGTTGATTTTGGATAGAATCCACTAACCAATTTATTCCACTATTGTTTGTTTTAAAATTTGAACCATCATTACCAATAATAAATCCAATATCAGAAGTTGTAAAACAGACATCTGTAAGTTTACAAAGCAAGGGTCCAAAATAAGAAGGTGTAAATAATATGGTATCAATCCATGTTTCACCACTATTAACAGTACGTAATATAGTACCTGAATCACCTACCGCTACTCCAATATTTTTATCTGCAAAAAAAACAGAGTTTAAGTTTTTGGAAGTAACAGGCGGAATAGCATACCATGTATCGCCGCCATTTACAGTTTTAATTATAGTTCCGCTATCGCCAACTGCAATAACAGTGTCAGCGCTCAGGCAATAGAGCTTGTGCAGGTTTTTAATTGTGCCTGTGGTTAGCTGTGTCCATTGGGCAAAAGAATACAGGGAAAATAATAACAAAATTAAAAGAGGTAATAACTTTTTCATAAGAAATAAAATTTAGAAATTGATTTATTCACTAACATTAAGTGTAAAGATAAAGTAAATAAAAACGTGAGCGCTATAAGTAACTGATAATTTTTGAACAAAAAAAATGTTACGCAACAGGAGGTGGGGTAAGCGGTGTTCGGTAAGCGGTAAGCGGTATAATGACAGATGACGGACGACTGAATACCGAATACCGTTTACCGTTTACAAAATATACAAACCTTATTCTTTATCAGGGATCAGCTTCTGCACTTTCTCGAGCAGCACGGAATTAATGAACGGCTTGGTGATGTAATCCGCAGCCCCTTTATTCATAGCTTTTGTGATATGTTCAAATTCCGACAGGGCAGAAACGCAAATAACCGGTATGTGCGCTTTTTCAGGATTTTCTTTAATAAAATCAAGCACCTGGTATCCGTCAATTCCGGGCATTACCAAGTCAAGCAGTATAAGGTCAATGTTGGAAGAAGTTATTTTTTCCATGGCTTCATACCCGCCGTAAACCGGGATAATATTATAACCGGCATTTTCAAGTATTGCCTGCAACACCTGCACGTTGAAAAAGTCATCGTCAACTACCAATACCGTTATTTTCCGGGTATCCATAACCTGCTATAAATGGAGGATTTGTTTCAACAAAAATAAATAAATAAATTACAACAAACAAAAAATTATTTTACGCGGGCATTGAGCAGTTCAATGGCATTGCTGATGGCGGCCTCGGTGAGCTGGCTTCCGCTGAGCATTTTTGCGATTTCGGTAATCCGTTCGTCTTTGCCGAGCAGCCTGATATTCGTGGTGGTGGTTTGTTTTCCTTCTGTTTTATATACCACGTAATGCTGGTCTCCTTTGCTGGCAATCTGCGGAAGATGCGTGATGCCGACAACCTGCATGCCCGAAGAC
>JACREX010000128.1 GCA_016212695.1 Bacteroidia bacterium | reverse complement strand
GAAAAAAATAAAACATACCCAACTTTATAATGCTACACCATTCATTTCAGAAGTGTCAAAAAAACAAAGAAAAATTTTTGAAGCGTTTAATATCCCTCTGGCAAAATTACATAGTTATTAACTTTAAAAATCCTTTTAGGCTCATACGTGAAGGAGCATTGTCGCTTGGTGGATATTACAGGTTTAAAGATGCATTCATTGCTTCCATTTTATTCGAGTCAAAAAACTTTGCAATTGGTTTTAGCTACGATATTAATGTTTCAGACTTAAAACTCGCCACAAGCAAAGACGGAGGCATGGAAATAACTATCCGCTATACAACACCCAGCCCGTTTGAATACAGAAGGAAGGGGAATAGTTTGTTGTAATAGTATCTTGAAAAATTCGTAATTCTTAATTCGTATTAGCACATCAGCACTTCAATAAATACCTGAATCCGTGAAAAAAAACAAATACTTTCTAAAGTTTTCAGAGTCGCCATTAAAAGATAATTACCTTTATTACCGCCGTTTTACGGTTTGCAGAGATTTTTAAATAATAAATGCCTTTTGAAAGGTCTGAGACATCAAGTGTTTTGCAATGCCTTACAGCGCTTTTAAATTCTTCAGACTTAACCAGGGCACCCCGGCTGTCGGTTATTTCAATTTTTAATTTTTCAGGAATATCACTTTCTATTGAAATGGTAATAAAATTATTTGCCGGGTTTGGATAAACCGCTATTTGCGTTTTGTCTTCTTCATCATTCACATCATTTGCTTTTACAACAAAAATAGAATCAGAAACAGAGCATCCATTATATCCGGTAACTGTTACCGAATACATGCCGGCAGTAGTAACAATCAGTATTCTTCCTGTATATCCGTTCTGCCACAGATAGGATGCATAACCCGTATCAGCAAAAAGCGCATAGGGAAGATTTACTTTTATAGTGTCTGATGAAAAAGCAAAATCCGGTATTTCCTGAACCGCTGTTGCATGGGATGAACTATCGGAACATCCATGAATATCAGTATACGTGTATGTAATTGTATAAATTCCCGGAACTGTAGTTTCGGGTTTAAAAAGGTTTCCGCTGATTCCGTTTCCAGTAAAAATTCCACCCGATGGAATTCCTGATAATACTACAGGCGGTGCATTCTGGCAATAAGAATCCCCGAGACCGCTAAAGCTGACAGATGGGTTATTGTAAACAGCGGTTTGCATCGTGTCATAACCCCGGCATCCATAACTGTCAGCATAAGAATAAACGATAATGTGAATGCCAATACCCGCTGTTTGCGGATTAAAAATTGTACCCGTCATATTTCCACCAGTGAAAAAACCTCCGGATGGAGCGCCTGTGAGTATAGCAGATACTGAACTTATGCAGTATATTGTGTCAAGGCCAGAGAATGATACCTGGGGCAGGCTGTGAACAGCGGTTACCTGCATGGATGAATTGGTGCAATTATTGGTATCTGTAAAGGTATAAATGATCGTATTCTGATTGATCATTGCATTGGAGGGTGTGAAAATATTTTCGGAAATTCCGTTACCGGAAAAGATACCGCTTGCAGGGATGCCCATTAATGTATCAGCCGGAGCATTGATGCAATAATCACTCACAAGACCGCCAAAGCCGACTGAAGGAATCCCGAATAGAGTAACATTATGCTGGATATGGTTTTCACAGCCAAAAGCGTTTGTATAGGAATAAGTGATTTGATAGGTCCCGGGTGATACGCTGTCCGGATAAAAAATCTGATTATTTATTCCTGCACCAGAGAATGTGCCGCCTGCAGGACTTCCTGATAATACAACGGGTTGTGCATCGTTGCAATAGGATGAATCAAGGCCGATGAAATCAACAACCGGTATTTCGTGAACAGAGGTTTGTAATGAATAACTGCCGGTACAACCATAAGAATCAGTAAAAGTATAATTAATTATATGTATACCTAAAGTAGCATCGAAGGGATCAAAAACAGAGCCGGTAACACCATCTCCACTGAACGTGCCACCTTGAGGCAATCCGGTTAGGGTAATCGAATTATGTATGTTACAGTACGACGTATCCAGCCCGATGAAGTTCACAACCGGTATGGAATGAACCGTTGTTGTTTCAGAGATTGTGTTGCTGCACCCGTGTAAATCAGTAAAAGAATATGTAATAAGATGGATTCCTGTTCCTGCCGTAGCGGGATCAAATATATTGTTGATTATTCCCGAACCGATGAATGAACCGCCGGAAGGTATTCCCGTCAGGGTATCCGCTTGGGCATATAAACAATACGATGTATCCATCCCGCTAAAAGATACAGCGGGAAGATTGTAAACAACAGCGTTTTTTATATCTGAATTTGAACAGTTGTAATTATCTGTGAAAACATAAGTAATATTATTTATTCCCGGATTGCTGGGTGAAAATATATTACCCGTAATACCCGAACCGATGAAACTACCTCCCGGAGGATTTCCTGAGAGAACAACAGGTTGATTGTTTATGCAGTACGCTGTGTCCAATCCCGAAAAGTTCACATTGGGCAGAGCCCTTACATTTGTGGCGCCGGTGTCTCCGGAAGTACAATTGTTGATGTCCGTGCAAACATAAATTATTGTATGATATCCTATACCGGCAGTTGCAGGATCAAATTCGTTTCCGTTTATTATTCCTCCGCCTGTGAATGTGCCGCCCTGTGGCGTACCTGTTAATGCTTCTGAATTTGAATTTATGCAATACGATGAATCCAGACCGATGAAGCTTACTAACGGTAAATCGTTTACTGTAGCGGTTTTTGAAATTGAATTGGCACAACCGTGAATATCTGTATAAGAAAATGTAATAGGATACGCGCCCACATTCATGGGGTAAAAATAATTATCTGTGATGCCCGTGCCGGAAAAAATCCCTGTAACCGGATCTCCTGTGAGATAAACCGGATTATTATTTTTACAGTAAACGCTGTCTAAACCGCTGAATGAAACAGCGGGTAAAGGATGGATTGTAACGTTTCTCTCTTTGTAAGCAGAACAACCATGCTGATCTGTATATGCGTAATCTATGGTATGTGTTCCTGTTCCTGCATTTGATGGCGAGAAATTATTTCCCGTTAATCCTGCCCCGGTAAAAATGCCTCCGGCCGGATTTCCCATAAGAGTTGAAGGATTTGCATTTTCACAATACATGGTATCTAAACCGATGAATGTAACTATCGGTCTGTCATATACAATGGTTGATTGAGATTGAGAACCAGAACAACCATGAATGTCTGTAAAAGTATATGTAACGATATGAATTCCTGATGTGAGCGGATTAAATTCATTGCCTGTCACATCCGGGCCGGAGAAAGTTCCTCCTCCCGGAAATCCGACTAATAAATAGGGTATGCTTGATGAATCGTTTTTACAGTAACTTGTATCCATCCCGCTGAAACTTACCAAAGGGATACTGTGAATTGTAACGGAATCGGATGTTGAATTTGTGCAACCGTGAATATCTGTGTAAGTACAAGAAATACTATATATCCCTGCGGATAGAGAAGACGGCGAAAAGATATTCCCGCTGATACCGCTACCTGAAAATATGCCGCCTGAGGGGTTTGCTGTTAGAGTTACATTAGCTGCATTACTACAATATTCTGGTAACAGGTTTAGAATTGTTACAGCCGGATCGCCGTAGCACGAAACCGTCGTATTGAAATTATTGTTTGAATTATTCTGATCGCCGGGAAAAATAGTATAAATGTCCAGAATATAATTTCAGATTAACTGACCTCAACGGATTCTAAGAAGATACCATTTTGTATATAATGACCAAATCGGTGCATGGAAATTTTGTTTCTGTTTCATTTAATTCCTCGCATAAAATTTCGACAACTTTATCATCTTTCCAGT
>JACREX010000122.1 GCA_016212695.1 Bacteroidia bacterium | reverse complement strand
CCTCGCTCTTTCGGAAGACATCAAGACGTTTTTTTATCATAAAAACAAAATTGATGTCTTTTTCTTTTGTCCTACTGGTCGGTTGTAAAAGTTATTTACATACCTTTGTTAATATCAAATTTTTACCGAACTATTGATTATGATAAATATTAATAATTATTTTTTAATTTGTTTTCCAGCCGCAAGGTCTTTCAGCATTTCATATACCTTGTTCTCATCGCCGTCGTTGTAAGTCGTATGCTGATATACTATTTTCCCTTTTCCGTCAACAAGAAACATATGCGGCACATTCACCACATTCATCGCTCTCTTGAAGTCCGAATTCACATCCATCAATACTTCATATTCCCATCCCTTTCCGTTTACAAAAGGCGCTACACGGCTCGAACTTTTTGAGTCGTCAATCGAAACCGCATAAATAATAACTCCGGTTTCTTTTTTCCAGTCATCGTATTTTTCTGCGAAAGCGGTCAATTCTTTAATACAGGGTTTGCACCATGTTGCCCAAAAATTGATAATAATCGGTTTCCCGGGATTTTTTATGCCTGATGTGTTAAACGAACTGCCATCCATTTTTTTTAAGTTGGCAGACGGTATCGAATTTTTGTCCTGGGCAAATATTAATATGGAAACAAATAATAAAGCACATAATACAGCTAGCTTTCTCATAACACGGTTTATTAAAATTTATACTATGGCATACAATAATAATTCTTTTTTGCAAAAAAAATCAGCAACCGAAAAATCCGGATTGCTGATTTTTTTAAAAACATTTTTAATTATCTATTTTGTAAGAACAATTTTCTTTGTGATAAGATTCTTGCCGTCATCAATCTTTAAGAAATAATTTCCTGCGGGTAAATTGTTCATGTTTACCGATGTTGTATTATTTACGGTAGTAATGAGTTCGCCAAGAATGTTATAAACTGCAACGTTAACAGGTTTTGAATATTTGATATGTACGATTCCGGTTGTCGGATTCGGATAAGCAACCAATTCTTCATTAGTATTTACTTTACCAATAGCTGTAAGAACATCTGATTTGCAGGCATTAACTATTTCGCCATTAGTCTGGTTTACAATAAAACCAATAATATTCATATTGTTTTCATTCCATATTGCAGGAAGCGTATAGGTATATGCTTTAGAAATAGTAGCGCCGGCGATATTTGTGGCAGGAATACTGCTTGCAGCGCCGCTCCATCCGCTAAAAAGATATCTGGCAACATGGTCATAATACATATTTGCAGCAAGAACCGGATCGGGTTCTGTCTGCCAGTTGTGTCCGGCGCCATTTAAAGGTGTGGTACCTCCACTGTAATAGTTGGCTTGATTGTAACTAGTAGTAGTGCCATGCACCTGATCTTCTGTTAAAACAGCATTAAATCTATAGTTCCCGTTAAAATCTCCTGCAAGAACGCCCTGAACCGTGAAAGAAAGGCTCCTGGTGCCTGAATTCCATGAAACAGAAGTGATGCTCATATCAACAGGGGCAATCTTTGTGATACGATCTATATATGCGTCATTAAAATCTGTGGGGTCAAACTCCGTGGCCTGCCTGTCAACAAGCCCGCTGGGATAACCGCCGATATAGTTTCCCATGGCTGCATCATAATTTGTTACTACCATTGGGTCGCCATTGTGTACGGCAATTCCAATCCATGTATCAGGATGATCGGTTGCCATTTGTTCCATATACACAGCGCCTCTCGGACACCATCCGCACCAGGTACCGGTACCCTCTTCGCCAAGAACTCTTTTTACGGGAACATAACTAAGAGCGCCAACCGTAGTTGTTAATGAATTATTTGATGCAACCGGATCTGGAGTTCCATTACTATTAGTAATAGTAACCACAAAAGTCCTTGAGCCCGTAGTGCTGAAATTTACAGGTGCCGGGAAAGTAAAGTTAGACGTGGTATAGGGAGCAATATTAACGCCTGTAACATTATAAGTAACCGGAGCGCCGCCATTAATGGTATAATTAATATCATAAGAAGTGATGGCTGTTGCGCCAAAGTTTTTAACGATTCCTGTAACATTGAAATTGGTACTTATTGCTATATATTCCTGCATGGTAAGCTGCGTAATGCCTAAATCAAGAGGAACGGGTTGAAATATCTCTACATCGTCAACAGCAACGCCTGTTCCCCATTCTCCCCCGTCGTTGTGACGAAAACAGATTTTCAGGTTGGTAGCCGAAAGATACGCGCCAAGACTTACGGTATAATCAGTCCATGCAGCACAGGTAGGAATAGTATAAATGCTTGTCCATGTTGTTCCGCCATTTGTACTGGCTTCAACAGAGCCGGAAGAACCATACTGATTGGGACATACTGTGGAGAATTTTAATACAACCGCCGTATATGTAGTGAGATTAAGAGCCGGAGAAATCAACCGGTCTATATTGGCCAGGTTGAGAGTTGTCGAACTATTATCGTGCGCATCATCGTTGGAACAGGCAAATATCGTATGTGCCGGAATCTGAAAATAGCCGCTCTGAACAGCGGTGTTTATTCCAAATTCCCATCCATATGAAGGGGTGTTTTGCGTTCTTGTCCAACCTGTCGGGGGAGTCTGCCCTGTGGCTGTTTGAAAATTTTCAGTTAAAATAACTGTTTGTGCATTAACGGCTAATATAACCGAAAAACACATTAGCTGAATTAAAAATGTAATTTTTTTCATAGACATTAAAATTTTTGTTTAGTTTAACAATTTTTTACAATAATAAATAACTTTTTAAAAGATTCCAAATATATTTTATAATCATAAAACGGGATAAATTTGTACATTTCTAAAAGTGGCAAAAAAGCAGCAGTAAGCAGTTTTTTACTGCATAGTGTCTACTGCCGCTGCCTACTGCAATTTTATCCCACGCACAATATTAAATTATGTATACAAAGCAGGAAACCGGCAAAAGAGGCGAAGAAATCGCAACAGAATACCTGAAGGATAATGGATATAAGATTTTAGCGGTAAACTGGCAAAACAAGCACCAGGAAATAGACATCATCGCCGAAAAAAATAATGTTCTTATTATCGCAGAAGTTAAAAGCCGGACAGCGCCTTGCCTTGTGGAGCCGGAACAAGCGGTTACGCTGAATAAACAAAAACTGCTGATACGGGCCGCCAATGCCTACATATATATAAATAAAATTGACAAAGAAGTGCGGTTTGATATAATCTCTATTGTTTTTTCATCGAAAGATCCTAAACTGGAACATATTATTGACGCATTTTATCCCAGGGCCAGGTAAACGCAATGTATAATTTTCGTATCTTCGTTGCTTAAAATACCTTAATATTTTATGAAAACCTTATTCGCGTGTCTGTTCTTGTCATTTTCAATCAGCCTGCCGGCACAGATTAAACCGGAGAGATTTTTTGATGAAAAAATTTCCGATTTGGAAAAAAAACAGTATGAAAGTATTCAAAAGGCCGGATTAAGCGCAACAGGGTTTAATTATAATATCACATATCATCGTTTTTATTGGGAAATTAACCCCGCTGTAAGATATATTAAAGGATCTGTCACAACGTATTTTAAACCGATAATTTCTTCGCTCAGCGAAATAGATTTTGATATGCACGACACGCTGCTTGTTGACTCAATCGTTTACCATGGTTCATTATTGTCGTATTCCCGGCTGAACCATATATTAACCGTATCATTTCCGTCTGCCATTCCGCTGGATCAGCCGGACAGCATTACTGTGTTTTATAAGGGTGCGCCCGGAAATAACGGGTATGGATCTTTTACCCAGGCAGAACATAACGGCGCTCCGGTTATATGGACGCTTTCCGAGCCCTACGGAGCAAGAGACTGGATGCCATGCAAGCAATCCCTGAACGATAAAATAGACTCGATAGATATTTTTATAAAAACGCCGTCGCAGTATAAAGCAGGTACAAATGGCGTATTGATTTCAGAAATAATTACAGGGCCTGATAAAATTACACACTGGAAACACCGCCACCCGATCGTAACCTACCTGATAGGAATTGCCGTAACCAATTACACGGTATATTCAGACTGGGTATATTACCCGAATGGAGATTCCTTAGAAATTTTAAATTATGTGTATCCCGAAAGCCTTTCCGAGGCACAACAGGGAACGCCGATCACGGCTAATCTTATTAACCTGTATTCTCAGTATTTTATCAGGTATCCTTTCGATGATGAAAAGTACGGGCATACGCAGTGCGATCTCGGCGGGGGGATGGAACACCAGACCATGACCTTTCTGAGCAGTTTCGGGTATGAGCTTATTGCGCATGAACTCGCTCATCAATGGTTTGGCGATTTTATCACATGCGGAAACTGGCATGATATCTGGATCAACGAAGGCTTTGCCACATATGTCACAGGATGGAGCTATGAACATTTTTTTAACGGTTATTACTGGCCTTACTGGAAAGCCCAGGAAATTGAATATGTTACAAGCCTGCCCGACGGGTCGGTTTATTGTGCAGACACCACATCGGTGAGCCGTATTTTCAGCGGCCGGCTGTCGTATGCAAAAGGCGCTATGCTCTTGCATATGATACGCTGGGAAATCGGCGATTCCGCTTTTTTTGGCGGACTTCACAATTATCTTACTGATTCAGTTTATACCGATAATTTTGCAAACACTTCGGATATTATAAATATTTTCGAAACAGCCGGCGACACTTCGCTTACAGAATTTTTTAACGACTGGTTCTACGGCGAGGGATACCCGGTATATACCATTCAGTGGTCGCAGGATGTCGGAGGAAATGTTTCGGTTACCATAAGCCAGTCGCAATCGCATCCGTCAGTAAGTTTTTTTGAAATGGATGTTCCCGTCTTTTTTGGCGGCGCCTCTGCTGATACCATAATCCGGTTAAAAAACATTTATTCCGGAGAACAGTATTCTTTTCACCTTGACTTTAATGTTCTGGATGTGGTTCTTGATACAGAAAAATGGATTGTTACCCGCGATCCGGTAATTCAATATGTAAGTAAAATATCGTTGGATGATGAGATTATGATTTCGCCGAACCCTGTAAAAGATATTTTATCCATCCAGTCAAAACAATTGCTGAATATCGGGAAAATCGAAATCACCGATATGCTGGGAAAACCCGTGATGGCGCTCTCTCCTGCGGAAACGAAAAAATTATATTATTTAGATTTGAAAAGCCTTGCTACCGGAAGCTATTTCCTGAAAATTAAAACAGACAAAACAACTATTGCAAAAAGATTTATCAGGCAGTAAATTTTTGTAACTACTCAGCAGGGTTATATGTTTAATACTTAATTATTTAACCGCAAAGAGCACAAAGGTATCGCAAAGAACGCAAAGTTATAAATACTTGGTTTACATTTCCTTGTGAACTTTGCGTAATTTCTCTGCGAACT
>JACREX010000123.1 GCA_016212695.1 Bacteroidia bacterium | reverse complement strand
GCAATAGCTCCTGCCTTTCCGTATCAGGTAGAATCTTGAAAAGTGCAAATATATGTTCTTTCGTAGTCATCGTATATTTAATATTTGTGCCAAAGGTAAGCAAAAATTATTAATCAACCATCAATTAGATAAGAGCCTTTTTTTTAAATGGCAATGTTATTTCTTAACAATTCCAAAGTATAACAAAAGCGGCCGCCTCAATTCTGAAGCAGCCGCCTTATCTTTATCGTAAATATTTTATTGTGGATTTTGTTGCTGCTGCTGTTGTTCCTGTTGTTTGTTCATTTCGTCTGCCGCTTTCTGAAGTTCTTTGTTCAGATCAACATTTTCAAATCCCTGTTTAATCATTTGTCCGGCTTTATACCAGCCATATGACGACCATGCGCCTAATCCGGTTCCTGCAATGGATAAAATCAGTCCTGCAATGATAATTCCTTTTTTCCCGTTCCCCTTATTTGCAGAGATTAAGCCGATAATACTTAATACAAGCCCGATAAATCCAAGTATTAAACCTACAAAAGGCGTCCAGAATAAAATAATACCCAAGATACCTAAAACCAAGCCGGCAATACCCAGGCCTTTTCCTGCGTTTGTTGTTTGTACCTGTTCTGTCATAGTTTTAAAATTTTAATTTATTAAATAATGAATAATTAATACAAAAATAAAATTGTTTTTAAATAAAACAAAAAAACCATAATACTTGCATATTATGGTTTAAGGTATAAGATTATCTGATTATGACATATGTTTTAAATTCAGGCCATACATTACAATGAAGGCGATGGGAACAACAAGGCTCATTGCGATAGCCATACCGCCGAAAAAGCTTCCTCCCATAAGAACCGCACCGGCAATAACAGGAGCGATTTCTCCGATTATATAAATATAATATCCGGTCTTTTTAAGCTTCCACATCATAATAACTCCAATCAAACAAATTAATGCGGCAATAACACCAACAATAGCATTAACACCAGCCCATTTTAAAGAAGCGTTTACTGAATCCATTGCGGCATTCATTTGTCCAGAAGCCTGTCCTTCGGCAAGTTTGTCGCCGAGATCTGCAAAACCCTGCGAAACAGCAGAAACGGCTTTGGCAGCAAAGTAGCCCCAAATACTCGAAATAATTGCGAGCCCTACACCAACAAAACTTAAAATACATAATACCTTTAAGAATACAGGCATTTTTTTGGTTTCACTTGTTTGTTCTGTCATAATTTTAAAATTTTAGTTTATAAAAACTGATTAATTGACACAAAAATATATATAGTTTTTTTAAAAACAAAATCAGCTTAGTAAATTACGTTTTGTAACCCCGGATATTTTTTGTAAAAATTTAATTGTCAAATATTTATTTTGTTTATATTTTTATTTAGAACAATACTGAAAAAATTTAAAGTACGTCATAATATGTTTGAAAAACTACTTCAGGCTTTCGATCAAAACTTCAAGAATTTTAACTGCGGTTGTAGAAATGGATGTTCCCGGGCCAAATATCCCCACAACGCCTGATTTATATAAAAAATCGTAATCCTGCGGAGGGATCACTCCGCCGGCAATCACCATGATATCTTCCCTTCCTGATTTTTTTAATTCGGCAATCACTTGGGGAACTAAGGTTTTATGACCGGCGGCAAGGCTCGATACGCCCAGCACATGCACATCGTTTTCTACAGCTTGTTTGGCTGCTTCGGCGGGCGTCTGGAACAAGGGACCCATATCCACGTCGAATCCGATATCTGCATACCCGGTTGCAACAACTTTGGCGCCCCTGTCGTGCCCGTCCTGCCCCATTTTTGCAATCATTATTCTTGGTCTGCGTCCTGCCATTTCTGCAAATTTGTCTGCCAATTTGCGGGCTTTTTTAAATTCCGGGTTTTCCATAGTTTCTGATGAATAAATTCCTGAAATGGTTCTTATCACTGCCTTATATCTTCCGCATACTTTTTCAACGGCATACGAAATCTCTCCGAGCGATGCCCGTTTTCTTGCGGCATCAACAGATAATTCAAGAAGATTACCATTGCCTGCTTCCGCGCATTTTGTTATTGCTTCCAACGCTTTTTGAACTTCGTCGTTATTGCGTTCTGCCCTGAGTTTTTGTAATCTTTTAATCTGTGATTCGCGCACTGCCGTATTATCAACTTCAAGTATATCTATCGGGTCTTCTTTTTCAAGCCTGTATTTATTTACGCCCACAATCGTATCTTTCCCGGAATCAATTCTTGCCTGCTTGCGGGCAGAAGATTCTTCGATCCTCATCTTGGGCAACCCGGTTTCAATGGCTTTTGCAATTCCGCCCAGCGCTTCAACTTCTTCAATCAGTTTCCATGCGCTGTGTGCAAGTTCGTGCGTGAGGGTTTCAACATAATACGATCCGGCCCACGGGTCAACTGCCTTGCATATATTTGTTTCTTCCTGGATATATATTTGCGTATTGCGGGCAATGCGTGCTGAAAAATCTGTGGGCAATGCAATGGCCTCGTCAAGCGCATTGGTGTGTAGCGATTGTGTATGGCCCAGCGCCGCCGCCAGCGCTTCGACGCAGGTGCGGGTTACATTATTAAATGGGTCCTGCTCTGTGAGGCTCCATCCCGATGTCTGGCAATGCGTGCGCAATGCAAGCGATTTCGGATTTTTCGGGTTAAATGTTTTCACTAATTTTGCCCACAGCATCCGTGCGGCACGAAGCTTGGCTATTTCCATAAAATGATTCATCCCCACACCGAAAAAAAACGACAGCCGGGGAGCGAATGTGTCAATATCCATTCCCGAGTTCACTCCCGCGCGGAGATATTCCAATCCGTTTGCCAGCGTATAAGCAAACTCGATATCTGCCGTTGCGCCCGCTTCCTGCATATGATAGCCGGAGATGCTTATGGAGTTGAATTTTGGCATGTTCCGGGAAGTGTACCTGAAAATATCTGCAATAATCCGCATTGACATTTCCGGGGGATATATATAGGTATTGCGCACCATAAATTCTTTCAGGATATCGTTCTGAATCGTACCGCTGAGTCGCTCCATCGGAACGCCTTGTTCTTCGGCAGCAACAATATAGAAAGCCAACACAGGCAATACGGCGCCGTTCATGGTCATGGATACCGACATTTTATTAAGAGGGATATGGTCAAACAGGATTTTCATGTCGAGTATGGAATCAATGGCCACGCCGGCTTTCCCGACATCACCTACAACTCTTTCGTGATCCGAATCATATCCCCTGTGTGTGGCAAGGTCAAAGGCAACGGACAGCCCCATCTGGCCTGCAGCAAGATTTCTGCGGTAAAAGGCATTGGATTCTTCGGCTGTTGAAAAACCTGCATACTGCCGGATGGTCCATGGCTGCATCACATACATGGTCGAATACGGACCTCTCAGGTAGGGCGGTATCCCTGCTGCATACTGAAGATGCTCCATGCTCAACAGGTCTTCTTTTGTATATATTTTTTTAAGAGGAATCTGTTCCGGTGTCAACCAGTCTTTTTCGACATGATTGGCCTTTTCCCATTCCTTTACAGAACCTTTATTTAGTGATGTTTCTTTAAAATTAATTTTTGTGAAATCCGGTTTCATTATCATCTTTTTTTTTTAACGCTGAGACGCAGTGTCGCTGAGTCTTATTATTATGCTTTTATTATTATTTTCTCTGCTACTCTGCTGCTCTGCGTTTTATTTTCTTTTTAACGCTGAGACGCAGTGTCGCTGAGTCTTATTATTATGCTTTTATTATTATTTTCTCTGCTACTCTGCGTTTTATTTTTAAACGCTGTACCGCAGTACTAGCAGTACTATTCTTTATAATCCGAGTTTTTTCTGGATATTCTGAAGGATTTCAAGCACATTACATCCCCTGTAAATAAAATGTTTTAATCCCATAGCCCTGAAATTATCAACCAGCGCTTTAGGATACCCGGCAAGAACCAAGATGGTTTTTCCTTTCAGTTTTTCATAAATTACAGGAACAATTTCAGCATACTCGTCGTCTGAACTGCAGATTACAACAATGTTCGCTTTTTGTTTTATGCTCTCTTTCACGCCTTCGTCGATGGTTTTGAAACCATGATTATTGATCACATGAAACCCTGCGCAATTAAACAGGTTTGCAGAGAATCCGGCGCGTGCTTTTCTCATGGCGGGGTTGCCAAAAGTCAATAAGAACACACTAGGTTTGCCGCCCGGATGCTTTTCGGTTTTCAGCCTCAGCTCTTCGAACGCTTCTGCTCCTCTGTAATGTTTTATTGGAGGGGCAATGATATTACCAAAGGGCTCTTTGCGTTTTTGCGAGCATTGCAGCGTAAGGTTTTTACCGGCTTCTTCAAGGGTATTCGGATATTGATTAGTACCAAGCAAAATATCTTTTCGCAGGGCAATATTCAGGTAGCGTTGTTGTGCTACGGCATGGATTTCTTTCTGGATAAATTCCTGTTTGAATGCCACTATATAACCGCCTTTGGATTCAACAGAAAGAAAAAGTTTCCATGCTTCTTCTGCAATGGCGTTGGTGATATTTTCTATATAATATGAACCCGCCGCCGGATCATTAATTTTATCGAGGAACGATTCTTCTTTCAGGAGAATTTGCTGGTTGCGTGCGATTCTTTCGGAGTATTCGTCCGATTTTTTAAAACCGATATCAAAAGGTTTCACAGAAAGCGAATCCGTTCCGCCTATGATAGACGACATGGCCTCCGTAGTAGTCCTGAGCAGGTTCACATACGGATCATACATGGTTTTGTTCCAGTACGAGGTTACGGAATGAATATGAGCTTTTGTAGCTTCCTGAGAATGGGGTTTGTAAGCATTTGCAAGGGTCGCCCAGAGTAATCTCGCTGCTCTCAGTTTCGCAATCTCAAGGAAATAACTTGAACCGACTGCAAAATTAAAATGTATGTGGGGCAGTATTTCATCAGCCGTAAGGCCAAGTTCCGTCAGCCTGCCAAGATATTCATTGCCCATGGCAAGAGAAAAGGCAAGCTCCTGAACAATGGACGACCCGGCATTGTGAAGTGAATAACCGCTGATGGCAATGAGTTTGAAATTCGGGAATTTTGTTTCTGCCTCGAAGATTGCTTTTTTAAGTTGAACGAAATCGGCTTCTTCTGATTCAAAAAAATTTCCTGTTGTGGTAAGATATCCGATGCAATCAAGATTAATAGAGCCGTTTATTTTATTCCTGTCAATAGTTCGGCTATGCTCACCACAGGTATTTTGTTTTTGTATTTCTTCATCCAGAAAATTTAATATAATGGGCGATTGTTTGCCTGAAATAAAGTGAAGCGGTGTTTTTTCAAGGTTGATCCCTTTTATCAGGAGGCTGAATTCAGCCTGTTTTTTGAATTCAATATTTTTTGTGCTGAATGTTATCGCATGGGCTCCTTTGGCAAGGGCATTCACTGCTTTGCTGTTTGCCTCATCAATGCTGTCAATGATAATATCCTGTCGTATTTCCCACGCATTATCTTTCTTGTTGCCTCTTATAAACGGGAACACGCCCGGAAGAACTGAAAGATATTCAAGGCCGCTGAGATTTTCTTCCCTGTAATAGGGATTTATTTTTAATCCGTCGGGGGTTTTCCATACTAATTTTTTTTCATAATCCGCCCCTTTCAAATCTTTCTGAATTAATTCTTCCCATTTTTCTGTTGATACCGGGGGAAACTCGTTGAATATTTTTTTGTTCTCGCCCATAAAATACTTTTCGTTACCGCTATACCTAAATGGTTACTATTTTTATCATGAACCCGGACGGCAAAGTTACAGGTTTTTTTATAATGCAAAATGTTTTATTTAACTGTAATAGATTTTTATATATTTTTGCGCATCAAATTAATGTATGAAATTTATCTTAATTACCATATTGCTGTTTATTGGGTTTCCACTTTGTCTATTGCAGGCGCAGCAGTATAATTTCAAATACTATTCCGTAGAAAATGGTCTTGCTCAATCGCAGGTTCTCTCGATGTGTCAGGATAGCAAAGGGTACCTTTGGATCGGAACCTATGGCGGAGGGCTGAATAAATTTGACGGAATTTCTTTTTCCCTGTTTACCGTTTTTGACGGACTCCCTTCCAATACGGTTAGAGCTGTTTTTGAAGATAGCAGAAAAAACATCTGGGCTGGCACTGCCGACGGAGGAATTTGCAGATACAACAACGGCAGGGGCTTTAAAAAAATTAATAAAGAGAAATTATCAGTAATATCTATTAATGAAGATGCGGATGGGAATGTCTGGATCGGTACTGAAAAAGACGGGGTTTTTAAAATAAAAGACTCCACGCTGATTCAGGATAAAAAATTTGAATTTTTAAAATCGAATGCCATTAATTTAATTTTTAAAGATAAAACAGGAACCCTCTGGTTTGCCACGCAAAAGAGTGGAGTTGTGTGCTATAACGGAAAAGATTTTACTACCCTGACTGTGCAGAACGGCCTGCCGACAAACAGTGTGAACGGGATTGCTGAAGACAAGGATGGCATATTCTGGTTTGGCACAGAGAAAGGTTTGTGTAAATATAATGGAAAAGATATTGAAAATATTTCCTTTGACGGCTTGGAAAACAATGCCATTACTTCGGTTATGGTTGATAAGAATAATTCTGTATGGGCTACAACTTTTGGAAGCGGGGTGTTAAAATATTCAGACAATAAAATCACACGGTTCACAGAAGCAGAGGGGCTAAAAACCTTATATGCAAATTGCCTGCTCGAGGATAATACGGGGGGTATCTGCATCGGCACAGACGGCGTGGGGCTTTGCCGGTTCGAAGGGGAGCGGTTCCGTTATCTGACCACACAGAACGGATTGCCGGATAATACCATCATGGCGCTTTACCAGGATAAAGAAGGCGCTTACTGGTTCGGCTCTTACGGTAAAGGCGTGTGCCGGTTTGATCCTTCGGCTTCGCTCAGGGCAGGCGAAAAAAAATTTACATATTATACAAAAAAGCAGGGGCTCTGTGATGATATCATTTATACAATTATAGGAGATGAAAATGATAATATCTGGCTTGCTTCAAAAACAGGCGGTATCAGCAAATTCGACGGTAAAAAATTCACAAGTTATACGACAAAAGAAGGATTGTCATCCAATATTGCAACCGTAATCGCACAGGATAAAGAAGGCTATTTCTGGATTGGTACGCGCGATGCCGGTTTGTGCCGGTTTAATGGCAGTGAATTTATTAAATTTACAACATCAGATGGATTATCGTCAAATAATATTGTTACCATATATATTGATAAATCGGATAATATCTGGATAGGAACGCAGGAAGGCGACCTCAACAGGATAACAAAAAACAGGAACAACCTTGAAAATGCAAATGGAGGCAATAAAGCCGGCCATAAGATTATTAATTATACTGTAAACAACCTTAATTCCTGCGTGTATGCAATAGCGGAAGACCATTTCGGAAACATCTGGTTTGGCACTCAGACCAACGGAATTTTCCGGTTCGACGGACGGCAATCCTCCGGTGGAGGATTGAGCGAGTATGAGGGAAGTTTTAAAAATTTTACAACACACGACGGGTTGACCTCTGATTTTGTTTACTCCATAATTTTTGATAATAAAAATAATATGTGGATCGGCACCCCTAAGGGGATCGACCGGATATCATTCCACAGCGCCCATGAAAAACCGGTAGTGAAAAATTATGGAATCAAAGAGGGTTTTATAGGTATTGAAAACAACATGCATGCGGTATTGAAAGACGACAAAGGCAACCTTTTATTCGGTACGGTAAACGGCGTAATGATCTATAATCCCCGGGCGGATGAACCGAATGTTTTCAAACCCGTCACAAATATCACAGACATACAGCTTTTCTTTCAGAAAACAGACTGGGAAAAATATTCCGAAGGTATGGACGAAATGACTTCACTGCCTGTAAATGTAAGATTGCCGTATAATAAAAATTATCTGACTTTTAAGTTTATAGGGATTGATATTTCTAATCCGGAAAATGTGCATTACCGATGGAAACTCGAAGGTTTTGACGATGACTGGACGCCGGCGATGATCAAGAAAGAAGCGGTATATTCAAATCTGCCGCCGGGAGATTATGTCTTTATGGTCAGATCATATAACAATAACGGACTGGGTGATGAAAAAGCGGCAGAATTTCATTTTACGATTGTCCCGCCGTTTTGGAAAACCTGGTTTTTCAGGATTGCAGTGGGTGTTGTTCTGATTTTAATCGTATCTTTTTATTTCAAACGAAGGGAATGGATGCTCCGGCGCAATACGATACGATTAGAACGTACGGTTCGTGAAAGAACCGAAGAAATAGAAAGGCAAAAAGCGGAGATACTGGAAAAAAACGAAGAACTTGAAACCATCAATAAAAAACTCGAAAAACTTTCTATTGTTGCAAGAGAAACGGATAATGCAATCCTGATCATGGATGCCGATGGTAAAATAGAGTGGATGAACGAAAGTTTCCTGAGATTGCATGAATATACGCACAACGACCTCCCGCGCCTGAAAGAGCTGAATATTGTTGATATCAGCAGTTATCCCGGCATCAGGGAAGCGCTTGAACTTTGCTATGGTTCCAGACAATCGCTGGTTTATGAAGCCCGGTCAACCACAAAATCCGGAAAGAAAGGATGGTTGCACACTACGCTCACCCCCATCCTGGATGCCGATGGAAATGTGATAAAACTGATAACGATAGATTCGGATATTTCCAAGGTGATCGAAGCGGAAGAAAAACTTAAAATCGAGAAACAAAAATCAGACGATTTGTTATTGAATATTTTACCTGCCGAAACAGCAGAGGAATTGAAGAACAAAGGGACTGCAACTCCCCGCTTTTATAAAAGCGTTACGGTTGCATTTACCGATTTCAAAGGGTTTACGCTTTTATGTGAAACCATCACCCCGCAGGAACTCATCAATGAACTGCATACCTGTTTTGCCCGCTTCGACGAGATTATTGAAAACTATTCCATTGAGAAAATAAAAACTATCGGCGATTCGTATATGTTTGCCGGAGGACTGCCTGCAGAGAACAGGAGCCACCCGTTTGAAGTTGTGCTGGCCGCTCTTAAGATTCAGGAATTTATGAAACAACAAAACTTAGGAAAAGATAATTCAGACAAGCCGGTATGGGACCTCCGGGTTGGAATTCACACGGGCGAAGCGATAACAGGCGTTGTAGGCAAGAAAAAGTTTGCCTATGATATGTGGGGCGATACTGTAAATATAGCCAGCAGGATGGAAAGCGAAGGGATTCCCGGAGCGGTGAATGTGTCTGAACAGACCTATATACTGATTAAAGACTATTTTGTCTGTACTTACAGGGGAGAGATTGATATAAAGCATAAAGATAAAATCAGCATGTACCTGGTTGAAGCGATTGATCCGGATTATTCTGCTGACGGGAAAGGCCGTGAGCCGAATAAAAAATTCCTTGACCTGATTGCAGGATTAAAACATAACGTAGCTAAAGCTACAAACAAATAGAACACTGATGACACTGATTGAACTGATTTATACTGATTTTTGACGTTATGCTTTCTTTTCTTTTTTCACGGGTTTTTTACGTTCCGATTTGCGCACTCCGCCCATCTTTTCGTATTCGCTGCTGTCTTTGCCGTAGGCGGCGGCCACTGCATCGAGCACGCGTTCGTTCAGGTTGCGAAACTCTTTTTCTTTCTGCCTGAAAATATTCTGTTTTTCGTCAACCACAGATAGCGCCTGGTTGTATGTGTCGAGAGCGCTGTCCGTACCGGCAATCAAAGAACTGTAGGCCGTTACAGACACTCCGTTGCCCAAATCGAGATTCTGCCCGATAGATTTCATGCCCGATAAACGGACAACTGCCGTTTCAAGCGTTTTTGATATAACGGAACAGGCAGTTGTTTGCCTGCAAACAGTACTTATTATAGGGTAACAGGTACTTATCATAGAGCAACGGGTACTTATCATAGAGCAACAAGTACCGGTTTCTTTATAACCGGTACCTGTCTGGCTGTAACGGGTACCGCTTTGTTTATAACCTGTACCCCTTGGTTTGTAACAGGTATCGGTTTGCCTGCAACAGGTTCTTGTTCCTTTATTTTATCCTCACAGCTTTCTTAACCCATAGCATACCGTCCACTTTGAGGCTGTAGAAATAGATACCCGGGGCAAGGTCTGCGGTGTCCCAGTCTATGCTATAATTGCCTTCGGATTGATTGCTATTTACTAATTTGGTAATAAACATGCCCAATTCGGAATGTATCTCCAGTTCTACAAAGCCTGTTTTGCCTAAGGTGTATGTGAAGGTAGTTTTTACAGTGAACGGATTGGGGCGGTTCTGATAGAGTTCAGTGATCTTTTCGTTAACCGAACCGCTATGCAGTGAGTTTACCGAACTGTCGGGCGTGATGTGAATTACTGTGCTGATCTCGGTGTTTTCGAAGACGGACGACGGATGACCCTTCGACAAACTCAGGGCATCGCTGACGACGGATGACTGACCCGCGTTGTTATCGCCCTGCAATGATTTTGCGCCGGGGTTCTGGCAGCAATTAGCAAGGATTGATTCGATGCTGGCAAAGCGGGTTTCGTAAGATGCAATCACATTTTTGAGGCTGTCGGCAACGGTTGTCAGTTGTGTGTTTTTACTGTTCAGTTCTTTTACAGCTTCGATAAGCACAGGAACAAAACGGTTGTAGCTGATGTAGCGGTAGCCAAGTTTATCAACTTTCACCACTTCGGGTATCACGGGCTGCACATCCTGTGCAATGAGACCGATTTGCCTGCCGCTTTCAAAGTCGAGGTTCGGATATTGAAGCGTGTCCCAATCAAAATAAATGCCGTTCAATTGCTCAACTTTTGATAATGCGCCGGTGAAAGGAGCAACATTAGTTTTCAAAGCTGCATCGGATATTTCGGGCGGTACGCTTGCAAAACCTGCTACTGTTGTAAAATTCCAAACTTCCGATTTTTCACCATAAGCAACCACATACTTGCAAGGTTTAACCCACCAGTAAAAAGTTTTTTGATAATCAAATATTTTACATCTCCATGTTGTTTCGTCAATATCCTGGGAATCGATAATGTCTATCTCATCGGGAGAAGTTGACAAAAATATTTTATATGAAGTTGCACCGGAAGAAGGTTGCCACATAAATTCTACTGATCCAATGGCGATAATAGCGCCGTTAACAGGCGAAATCAATACAGGCGGCAGTGGTGCGGGCTCTGTGGTAAAACTCCAAATTTCTGATGGTTCGCTGTTTCCATTATCATTAATTGCAATAACTGACCAGTAATAAGTAGAAGAATAATTCACCGGTACATCTTTAGGGCTTATGTTTACGATGGTGTCAATAGTGGTGGTTTCTTTAATAATACCTGTCATATCGGGTGTGGTTGATAATGAAAATTTAAAACTGATAGTTTTTTTTGAACGATGCCAAGAAAAAGTAGTTTCAAGTGGCACTGCTGTTGCATTGTTTTCCGGAGATATCAGCACAGGGGGCAGTGGTGGATTAACGAAGGGCTTTACAATACTGTCGAGCTTGGTTACAGTGGAATCGAGTTCCTGAATAGCGTTAAAAGAAGCAAACATAAGAGGGCCTGCATTAAATGACAAAAGATCGGTATAATTCGCATCTGTTTCATTTAATTTCGCTTTGAAAGTTCCTATTGTATAAGGCGCAAAGTTCTGAACTTCCTGAGCGCTTATACCAACCTGCATACCTATTGAAGTATCAATTCCCGCCAATCCATTGTACCTGTAATTTATCGGGTGAATCTTGCGGATAACATTCAATCCATCGGTAAAAGCGCTTGTATCTTTCTTTAACTGAATGTCAGATATAACAGTCCAAAGATTAGAACCGGGTTTTGCAGCAGAACCATTTACTTGTAGCAAGTAATTAGGAGAAGCAGCATTAAAAGTAAAACCGAGACTTACACTACCACCAAATTTAGGCACAAAAATAGCGTATTGACTATTTGCAGCCGGACCTTCCGGCGCTTCAAACCAACCGGCAACTTTATAGTATTGATGAAGATGTAAAATGTCTATTGGAAGTATGCTTTTTAAACCAATTACAGGAAAAGGACTTGTTGAAATACCGCTTGAAAGATCATTATTTGTTACTAAAATTCCGATAGTATTTGCCGTATCTGATTTCTGCCACACATCTAATTTTGCAGAAAGATTAACGCAATCATATCCTATACCTACGCTATTATTAGCAGTTCCCTGCCCGGCAAAATAAAAATTATGGTTTGCCAAACCTATCCTCCAGTTGCTTGTGAGGTTATATGGCGCAGGCGAACCACACATTGCACCAAAACCAAATGTATTCACATTTCTCCACCTAATGCGGCCTTCATAAGCTGAATCCCAAACCAAAATATGAGTTAACGTATCATTTTGGTTTACGCTTCTGATATTCTGCTGGCCGTTTACATCAAGAGAAAGATCGGGGTTTATGATTGTTGTGGTATTTTCCCAGTTAATTGCAACAACCCGCTTTATTTGTTTAAAGCGCGGGTTTATCAGCAGGTGGCCCTCCGGACCTGGTAGCATATTTGTTGCAGGGCTATACACGCTGGTTGGCCCTGCGGTTTGAAAATCGGTGAATGTGCCGTCTATAGTTAACGAATCGAGGTCTTGCGTGAGCCTGAGTTGCGGATTTCTATGCTCATACGAATCTAATCTTCTTTTGGGTTGTAAACCATCTGTAAAAGCTGTGCCTACACCTACGAAACCATCGCCGTAAGCATTGTTATTTTCAATTCTCATTTTTTCGCCGCCATTTGTATAAAAAAGCATAGGCAGGTTTTCCTGCTGGTTTAAAATAGCATTAGCATATTTGTCTATTCCAACAAGAAAACCATCGGTTGCAGCGGGTTGGAGCGTATCGGATGTAGCGGAATTGGTAAACTGCGTATAGACTTGGTTCTTGTCCCATAAATGAACCAAATTTTGGGGTTGAACCCAATCATTAATATGAAAGCCTATACCAATCCAACCTACATTATTCCTTATTTTCATGCAGGGCACGGGACCAATAGAGCTACCAATAACAAATTTCATTGGCGCATCTTCCTGTTGCATTATCATAGCTTCTCCAGTTGTTAATACACCCAAACGGAAACCATTACCGGCAGCATTGCCTGTTAAATTATTGGTGTATTGTGTGAAAATATCGCCTACCATACCAGGCCCCTGTGTTAAATGGAGAGCTGATTTTGGTGCAGCTATTCCTCCGAAACCGATAAAACCGGAAGTTGGCAAGCCACTTGTTCCATCAATATGCTGTCGTAAGTTATTACCTGACCAGATATCTAAACTAATATTATTCATTAATATTCCCAAAATATTATCTGATGGGTTTGGGAATAGAAAATTTCCACCCTGTGTCCATGCATTTGTCGTGGGAGTTGGCAGAGTAATAAATGTACCATCTCCGCTAAGCACCTGGTTTTGGTTGCCATTGAACCTGATTTTAGTATATAATTTTCCGGAGCCATTTGCAACAACCAGGCCATCGGTTAGAGGAAGGGCGCCTGCAGAAGATGCACCACCAAGGGGATCGGTTTGAATAAACCCGTTGGCCCCGAAAACATGCAGCCTTGCGGCAGGGGTAATTGTCCCTATCCCGACACTGAAATTATTGACAAACAGGGTGACCCCGCTAAAGCCCAGCATAAAAGTATTGGGCAAGCCGTTTGAAACACCATATCCCATGGCAAATGAATTTGTTGCCGGGCATTGAGTAAAAGTATTGCCCCCTATGGCAAAACTATTAAGCCCCCAGGCAACAGGCAGGGTGGGCCCATTTCCTATTGAAAGCCCCCTGACACCTATCCCGCACTGAGCGCCAGGCACCAATGTCCATGATATCCGGTTTGCAGCGGTATTCAACTGAACGGTGTGCGGCCCGAAATTTATAATGCTGTCGCCCGGCGCAGGTAATATCCGGTTTATATACAGGCTGTCGGCCTTCAGGTTCCCGTCAATGGTAACGTCTCCATTAATATTCACCGGCTGCGACGATGAATTGTTAACCGAGATGCTTCCTTTTACATTCAGGTTTTTTTCAATAATCACATCTCCGTTTTTTGTAATGGTTTGCCTCACCGAATCGCGTGTAATGAGCTTTAAATCGGCTGCATTGGTGTAGCCAAGTTTACTGGTGGCGCTGCCATTGTTGTTGCCGTCTAACTTATAGGTATTGCCCTGTGAAAACATCCACAATGGGGCAAGAAGGGCCATAATTAACAGCCCTGCTGCTTTTACAATTTTTTGTTTCATAGCTTTTTTGTTTTAATGGTTTATAATTAATTTTTCTGTGAATACTTTATCTCTGGTTCTTATTTCAACCAGATACATGCCATCGGGCAAAGCACCGCGCTGCAAATAAATTTCAGAATCATAAATATAGGCAGTATATTCTTTTTGTTTAATCCCTGTAATGCTGTATAAATCTACAGAAACAGGTTTGCTAATATTTGTATTTCTAAAAAAAATGGCGCAGATATTACTAAATGGATTGGGTTGAACAATTATATTTTTTTCTTTGTCTTTATTTTCGATAATTTCCGATACAGGGTCCCTGGGCAAATAGCTGTTCATAAAACTTGGAAAATTACTTTCGCAATATCTTCCCCATCCTAAATATACAGAGCTATCTACAAAATTGCATGATAAACCGGGATCATCCGGATTATTAATCACACCTACAAATGATTTATCACATTTTGTCAGGTAAATTTTTTTATCTGATGCTAATTGAATGCCATACCTGGCCCCATCATTATAATTTGTCGGGTTAGTAATAATTATTGAGTCTAAAAGGATTTTTGAATTTACTATTTGAGCGGAATCGTTTGACGAAATATCAATTTGGTAAACATAATTAATAACCAGGTTATTATTTTCTAAAAGAATACTATAAATTGTGTAATAGAGCTTTTTCCCATCTGGTGAAAATTCAATGCCTAAACAAAGACATCCATCAGGAAACGGCAGGTTGCATTTATGAAAAGGAATAGCACCTGAAACAATGCCTAATGCATTATCAAAATTCAGTAGTTCCAGATCATTGTCATAATTGGACATTAAAAAAGCAGCCGCCAGTTTGGTCCCATCGGGCGAAGGTTTTACCGGGCACAAATAGCTTCGCTCTATATGGCCTGCATAACTTATAACCGGTATTGTATCAAGTCCATTGTCAGTTAGCAAATAGGTTGAAAATTGATTCGTATGAAACTTCATGGTGATAATCCAGATATCATGATTGTTTTTATGTTTTATGGCTGCAATTTTTTGCGTTGCTGAATCTTTCAGCAATATTTTATTTTTACTGGTTAAAGAGCCTAAGCCTGCATTTTGCGACATGTCAACAACAGAGTAATATACATGATATTTTGCCGTATTAATGCTGTCATATCCCGAATAGAAAAAATAATATATCTGTTCATTGCCGGGCTGGGGCACTATTACTCCCTGATTTGCTCCACTCCCCATTAATGTAGCGCTACTCATCAGCTGTTGATTTTTATTCCAAACATTCGTACCATCGCTATAAAAAAGCAGATTACCGCTGGTATCGGAAATAGTTTGACAACTAGAGGTAGTATTAGTTTGCCCGTCAAAAAGCGGTTGAGCAGCGCCAGAGGAAAAATTAAGCCCTGCAAAAGCGCCAAAATACCAGTTCCATGTGCGTTTCAGGTCGGGGTTGTTTTGGGCTTGCAATATTATACCTTGTATAAGAGCAATCAGAAAGAGAAATACTATTTGAATAAATTTTTTCAATGTTAACGACTCGTGTTATCTATTGTTTTTAACAATTCAAATGTAATGAAAGGGTTTTGGAAATCAAAAGGTTTATACAGGTTTTTTTGAATTGTTGAAAAGTTTTATTTGATTTCATTGTTTCACTGTTTAGTTGTTTTTGGCTGTGAGATTATTCAGTTTGTTTTCGAGTTCATTAATTCGGGTTTGCAATTGTGCAATAGTTTT
>JACREX010000124.1 GCA_016212695.1 Bacteroidia bacterium | reverse complement strand
GTGGATGTGGATGATTGTACCTTTCAAAATGTAGCTGATGTTTTTGTTCTTCTGTTATTGTTATTTGTATCATATCTCTGTTTTCTGACAAAGATAATTATTATTTTTATTTACGCAAATTATGACCGTGCATAGTATACATGGCCTGCAACTGCACCTAACTCAATATACAATAAACTAATATTTTTGCATGATAATACAAACTATCCCTATGAACAGTTCCCTTTAATGGAATTAATTTTACACGGTGTATCAGAGTTTGATACAGATTATTTTAATTATTATAATAATGGTTATAATTATTATCTTAATTTATTGACAAGTGCGCCTGATTGTGGCCCTCATAAAAATGGTGATTTTACTTCCAATTGTTATTCTTATCATTGGTCGAGTTCTAATCGTCTTGTTTATCCTGAAAATTTAGGTATCGGGAAAGGTACGTATGGGTATTACAATGGACTTGATTATATGTTGCTACACAACCTTTTTTGGTTAGTTTATTTAGATAAACAACCGTTAAACTATTATTTAATAAATGGCACTATACCATATTGTAGTACGTGTGCAGGTAGTCATTTTAGTCCGGGAATTTACAATAGTAGTAATAAAATTTTTTCAAGCCAGCATATTACCTCTGATGGTGATATAACTTATAATGGTCGTAATTCTGTAAAATTATTGCCGGGCTTTAAAGTAGACCAAGGTGCAAATTTCCGTGCTAAAATAGTTGGAGAAGATTTGGGAACTCCGCTTATTTATGAAAAAACCAATTATACGCCAACTTGCCCTTGTTATCCGAGTTCCAGATATATTAACCCGGATATTGCCAACGTCAAGTCTAATAAAGATTCGCTTTTAACCTTAAATGAAGAGATTATAACTCCATATTTTATTTACAACAAACCTATTAAGGAGCAAAAAGAGCAATTAAATATTAATGGCAAGGAAGTTATTAATAGTAAACAAGGAAGTACTTTGTTAAATAGTAAAGAATCAAATCAAGCAGTAGAAACTATTAAAATATTTCCAAATCCTAATAATGGTGATTTTTATGTTAATGTATTTTCAGAATATAGTATTGAAGGAAATATTTATGTGCAAAATATGTTGGGTGCTGTAATATTTGATGCAGTGATAAAATCAAATATACCTATTCACATTAATTTAAAAAATTTCGCAAAGAGTGTATATACTATTAATATTAAACTTCCATCAAAAACATATGTAAATAAAGTTGTTATTCAATAGATATTAAAAAAATTGGCTAACCCCTTCTGCCCGTAATGTTCAGAAATAAACAAAAGAAACATAGCATATATTTCAGTCTTTGCCTCAAGAGTGTTTTTGGGATTTACTCACATTAAATCTTCTGCTAAGGGTCTGTAAAAAAAATAAACTTTGCAATTATCATAATAATGAATATCGAATACCTGCCCGCTTCGCAGCAGGCGGGTTGAACCGCAAAATATCGAAGTATTCAAACACTTCAACACCTGCCTGCCGCCTGCCTGTCCGGTAGGCAGGGTAGGCAAGGTTCAACATTCGTTATTCAGTATTCGTTATTTTTTTAATATTAAATGACAATGTTATTTCTTAACAATTCCTAAAGAAAAAAAACCTCCGAAGATGAATGATCTGGCGCTTTTTTCTGCAATACTTTGGTATCTGCCGGCACATCCTGTGTGATCCACATATTTCCGCCTACCACCGAACCTCTTCCGATTGTTATCCGGCCCAGCGCCGTTGCATTCGAATAAATGATAACATCATCCTCCACAACCGGGTGGCGCGGAATTCCTTTGATGGGTTTGCCGTTTTCGTCGAGCGGAAAACTTTTAGCGCCCAGCGTAACGCCCTGGTAAATTCTCACGTTTTTCCCGATAATGCAGGTCTCTCCGATTACCACGCCGGTGCCGTGGTCAATAAAAAAATACTCGCCTATTTCAGCGCCCGGGTGAATATCAATGCCTGTTTTTGAATGCGACATTTCAGTGATTATGCGCGGAATCAGGGGTACTCCTAACACCAATAATTCATGTGCGATCCGGTAGTGTGTTACTGCGGTAATACTGGGGTAACAAAAAATTGTTTCGCCATAATTTTTTGCAGCGGGGTCTCCGTTAAAGGCAGCGACAACGTCTGTGGCAAGAAGGTTTTTAATTTTAGGTAGGCGACTGATAAACTGCATCGTGGTTTCTTTTGCAGCCTGTTCGCAATCCGAGCAATCGGGATATTTATCAGTGCATGAAAAACAAAAACCGCGTTTAACCTGTTCGGCAAGCAGGTTATTTACAATATCCAAGTAGGCCCCGATATAATATTTTACTGTTTCCCTGTGACGTTCGGAATTACCGAAATATCCCGGGAAAAGTATTTTTTTCAGCGTCTCCATAATCTCGGCAAGATCATCTGTTGACGGCATCGGGATATCATGTTTTGAATCGTGATACAGAAATCCATATGTATTTACATCACATAATTCATTAACAACCTTGTTCAGCATTGAATAATCTGTGTTCATAATGTTATATTTAATATAATAGTATCAGTTGGGTTTTGACTTTGATTTCTTAAGGTTAAACCATCTCCCGAAAAAAAATTTAATATTACCTAAGGAATATTTAAGCTGCGATGAAGTAGAATTTTTCATAACAAATTCATCAGACACCGCCGAAAAACCCCAGTAATATTTTTCTCCGGAATAGCCCATTGCAAACCTGGCTTGAGTTTTAAGATTCACTCCCGATTTTTTTATACCTGTCTGCATCCCTTCGATCCACAAATGGCTTGTCTGGTAAGCAAGGCCCGGCATAAATGAGAGTGAAATATAATACCGCTTTTTTATTATGAATGTATACGCATAACCAGCCGATACTCCCTCGCTGATTATAATAGCATACCGGATCTTGCAGGAATCGTTGAAAGAACCTGCTGCAGCGAATTTTACGATATTTGAATCAGCCCCCAAATAGTATATGGAAAAGAAACCGCCGAATATCCATGATCCTGCTCTTTTTTTCTGGCGTTCGGTTTGAGAAAACGGAGCTTTATAAGAAAATTTTTTGTGATTTTTTACGTAACTGAAAGCAAGGCCTGCAGATGCTGTCTGTATATCGCTCCGGCTTGGAAAATTTGTCCTGTTATTAAACCAGGCGGTGTCGAAATCTAAGGGATTGTTGATGTAATATCCTTTGTAAGTTTGCAGGTACCCGTCAATGATGAATTTTCTGAGATAAAAATTTGCCTGCAGATCGAATTGATCCGTGTGGCCGTATTTAAAATCATCATTGTTAAGAAATGGAAACGCAACGCCTAAACTCAGGCCGAACCACTTATAATTTACTCCGAAACCCAGCGATGCCTTTTTGTTCGGGTTAAAACGCATTACTTTCGAAACCTTGCTGTCTGCAGGATTGGAGCTGATTTCAAATTTATTGTATTTGCTCGAAGCAGCGAGCTGAACTGATAATGAATCGGAATAATTTTCGATATAATCCGGAAAGACATGACGGGTACTGTCGAAAAATCTTACTTCAGTCTGGCCGCTGACGTAAAAAGAAATTATCAGTAAAAAAATTATAAAAGGGAATCGTACTCTTTTATCCATAAATAATGTCAAATGAAGTGAATCCTTTTATTGTTCCCTCTTCAATAACGAGTTCCGACACATATCCGAAATCAGGGCCTTTTCTGCACCATGATATGAAATCATTTAACCGGTTTTCTACACCTTCCGCTTCAATATACACTGCGCCGTCGGGTTCATTCCTCACAAAACCTTTTACACCGGATTTTTTAGCGCAGTATCGTACAAACGCCCTGTAACCCACACCCTGTACCTGTCCTGAAATACGAAGCCTTACGTGTTTCATAACCGGTTGTTATTTGAAAATTATAATTCAGAAAGTACCTGTTTAAACGCTTCATTCGGATATATGCATCTGTGATCCGAAGCATATTCTTTTTTAATACCGGAAACAAAATACATATCTATGGCGCCTTTGTTTTTAGCGTTAATTTTTCCCCTGTGCAGGCAATCAAAATAATCTTTTATATATTCATACGTAGCGCCGGAAATATTAACCATGCCCACCTGACCCGATGATTCCATTCTGCTGGCAATATTAACGGTATCGCCCCAGATATCGTAAGCGAATTTTCTTTTCCCCACCACTCCGGCAACCACTTCGCCGGTGTGAATACCAAGCCTCAGTTCCCATGTGGGCAGGTCATCCCTGAGTTTCTGCATATTCGTTTCATTCATAAAATGCTGTACTTCCAGCGCGGCAAGAACCGAGTCAAAAGGATGACTTTTGTTACGTATGGGTAATCCGCCAACGCACATATATGAATCTCCGATAGTCTTAATCTTTTCGAGGAAGTATCGTTCTGTGATGCTGTCGAATTTTACAAAATATTCATGCAGGGTGTTAACAATTTCTTCCGGTTTCAGGTTTTCGCAGGCTTTTGTAAAACCTTTAAAATCCGTGAACATTACGGAAACCCTTTTGTAGCTTCTTGGCGTGGCAAAGCCTTTTGTTTTTAATTCTTCGGCTGTTTCAGTAGGTAATATATTTAACAGCAGGGTATCTGATTTTTCTTTTTCTTTTTTAATCTGTTCTTCAGCCAGCTTAATCTTTGATATATCCGTATCAATAGCCACCAATTGGCGTAAAGAACCATCCGGATTAAAAATCGGCGTAAGCGTTGTCTGAACCCAGATTTTATTTCCCGTTTTTGTATTACTCTCCGCAATATACACCACCGATCTCTTTTCACGGATACATTCATCCAGTATATTTCCTATTTGCTTATTACTACTGGTAAAAGATATATGCATTCCCGCTATATCTTTAAAATCGTTGACATCGTAGCCAAACAACTTGTGGAAACCCTCATTGACCCACTGCACCTTAAATTCAGCATCGGCAATCATAACGGAATTATCTGTTTCTCTTGCAACAATAGATAATTTTTCCAGCTCATGATTGATCTCTTCCAGTTTGAATTTTTGAGATTGTAATAGTTTTGCCTGCTCTTCCACCACTGTTTTTTCATGCCGTAATAATGCAGTTCGTATCTGGATCTTTTCTTCAAGGTTTTTATTAGCCCTTTCTAAGTACCTGTACCTTAATTTCATATATAAAAAAATAGCGAGCGCCAACAGAAAAACACTAAATGTAATAAACCACCAGGTAGCCCAGAACGGAGGTTTTATCTTAATATGTATGGAGGCCGGAATTTTATTGCATACGCCGTCGTTTGTGCAGGCTCTGACTTTGAATACATATTCGCCGTCGGGAATATAAGAATAAGTAACGGAGTTTTGCTGGGTTGTAAATGCTGACCACTGTTTATCATAGCCCTCGAGGATCCATTGGTATTTCACTTTATCGGGCGATTTCAGATCAATGCCCACAAAATTAAAAGTGAGGTGATTTTTATCATGCGGTAAAGTAAGATCAAAGGGTATTTTAAAGGCATCACCCGGATCGCCGGTATAGGTAGCCCAGTTCACATTTTCAGAAAAAAGTTTTACATCCGAAATCCGGGTTTTAGCTTCCATCGGGCTTGGCAAATCTTCAATGGCATCATAACGTGAAACGCCCTTAACCGTGGCAAACCATAAATAGCCCTGACTGTCTTCGATAGCCGCATTCAGCGAAGATTCAATACCGCGGTAGCCTTCGCCCTTACTGTATGTCTTTATCACCGGTTTCTTCTTGTATGAAAGAAAAAGCCTGTTGATACCCTTTTCAGAGCCTGCCCATAAATATCCCATGGAATCAGCCAGCAGGAAAAAAATATTATTGGAATTCAAACCGTCTTTCTGGGTATACGCTTTAATATCTTTTCCGTCAAATTTACATATACCACCGCCATAGGTTCCGAACCATAAATTGCCGTCAATATCCTGGGTAATGGAAAGTACCTGCTCATTGCTGAGCCATGCATTTTTTTTTGAAAAATTAATGATGCGATTCGGGCTGATGCATTTATCTTTTATGATCTGATCCGAGCCGCAGATATCGAAGATCATGTCAACGCCTTTGTCATCCGTGCCGATAAACAGGTTGCCTTTTTTATCCTGAAAAACAAAATATATGAGGTTTGAACTGAGGCCTTCTTTTTTTGTTATGACAGTTATTTTTTTTCCGTCATAAATATTCAATCCGCCGCCTAATGTACCAAACAGGATATTTCCGATATTATCCTGGATAATTGAGTAAATCATATTTGAACTGAGGCCGCTTTCAGTATTAAAGGTTTTAAAATGTTTCCCGTCGAATTTACTGGCGCCGTTACCTTTTGAGCCAAACCAGATGTCGCCTTTTTTATCCTGCATGATGGAATAGATGACATTGGAACATAAGCCGTCTTTGGTAGTGTAATAGGTGAACTTTTTGCGGTCGTATTTACAAACGCCGTCCCCGTATGTTCCGAACCAGAGGTTCTTATCCCTGTCTTCCATGATAGACATGATGATATTGTTGGGTAACCCGTCTTTCATGGTGAGATGAATAAAACGGTCGCCATCGTATTTATAAATACCGCTTCTATCGGTCCCCACCCACACATTCATGGTCCTGTCTATCCACAGGCAGGTTACATTATCATTATCAAGTCCGTTTGTTTTATTGTAGTAGATGTATCCTTTACCGTTAAATTTTGAAATGCCCTGGTCTGTGCCAAACCAAATATTACCTTTCTTTTCAGTGGCAACCGCTGTTACGTTGCTGCCGGAAATACCATCGCCCGTATTATAATTAGTAAGTTTCCCTCCTTTGTATTTACTGACGCCGTTTTTTGTCGCAATCCAGATATTTTTAAAATTATCTTCATAAACGGAATTGACCGTATTGTCGCAGAGGCCGTTTTGTTCCGTTAAATTGACGGACGAATTATTATCATAAATAAAAACACCGTTATCCTGCGTGCCAATCCAGATTTTGCCTGAATGGTCTATGCAAATGCTTTTTACCGTAAGATCGCTGGTTCCTTTGGCAAAAGGAATTTTTTCGAATTTATTGTCTTTGAAAACGAATAACCCTTTACGTTCCGTACCGGCATATATATTCCCCGATGAATCTTTTGCCAACGAAAGGATCGAAAGGCTCTCAAGGCCGTCTTTAGTATTATAGGTTTTAAACTTTGACCCGCTATATCCATCGACTCCGTTCAGGACAAGCATGCCCAATCCGTTGTTTGTAGCAACCCATATATTATTACTGCCGTCTTCGCAAACAGCCCGTACCTGGTTATCAGGAAGGCCGTTCTCCACATCATAGTTAATAAAACGGATACCGTCGAACATGCTGACGCCGCCATTTGTTCCCACCCATAAATAGCCCTTGCCGTCTTCAAAAAGCGCTGTTACCTGGGACTGAATCAGCCCCTGTTCTACAGAGTAATTTGTGAAATTATATTGCTGGCACCAGACAGAATTAAAAACGCAAAGCAGGAATACTAATAATACGAATGCGGTTTTTTTCATAAACTCTGAGTTGCCTTTCTATTTTAGAAATCCTGCAAACCTACTTTTTTTTTTGTAAATCAGCAAATATTTGTTTTGTTAATATCAGGGCAAACGCATGAAGAAAATGTTCTTCTTAAACAGGTCGCCTCTCTGAGGCTTTGTTTATCGGGTGACCATTATTGCTATAAGCAGAACGTCCCTATTGGGACTATAAATATAATAAAAAATCCGTTAGGATTGACC
>JACREX010000006.1 GCA_016212695.1 Bacteroidia bacterium | reverse complement strand
GAATACAATATATGGTATAAAATAGTCATAATTGCAAGAATTAGCCACGGGTTGTACTACTATATATGGGCAGACAATGCATACTCGGCGGTTTATGTCATATATAGTACTTATTGCTCAAACACGCTGAATAGTTACGTTGAAACAAGAATAACGCACCGTCCTTTTTTATCTTTAAGTAACTCAGCGCTTCGTTCTATTTTTGCCTTTCTGTCATTTGGGGTAAAATGCGTGTTAAGAAGCATCAGCTCCGCATCAATTGGCCTTTCAGATAGCTCCCTAAATAAGTCTTTTGTATCCTGAATCGTATTCAGAACAACCAGAACCGAACCATGTTCAGTTTTAATCGTATCAGCAAGCTCTTTAAGCTCAATGGGGTTGGGTAGTCTTTCAATATGGTAGCGATTAAATACCTGCTTATTGAAATATTCCAGAGAAAGTAATTCTGGCGGTGACATATAGCCATTAAAGAATTCACTTAGGTTATGTTTATTATTTTGAGGAAGCACAAAATTAGGCATGGTTGCAGTTGAAATTAAGGCATAAGAATCGAACTTTTTACAAAAAGCGTCAAGTAGTGCAACGAAAAAACCGTAAAGCCGCGGCGGCAATGACTGTATTTCGTCAATCAAAAATATAGTATTTGAAAAATTTGGAAGCTTTAATAAAGTTGCATTCCTGTTACTCGCCAGTGTTTCAAAAAGACGAACAAAGGTTGTAATTATAAACGGGTAATCGAATGTATCTTCTGCGAATTGCGATGCAAGAATTTCCTTTATAACGGTAGGGTCTTTATCAAGCTTTGCCTGCAACTCTTCAAAATTGCGGTTCTCTGATTTAGAGTCAACACGATAGATAAAGTCACTCAGTCCATCAAATACCTTATAACAAACGATGTCCACCTGTTCAGTAATGGAAAGATATGGCAATGCATAGATAATACGCAAATTGTTTTGGTGTTTTAAAATCTCACCGGCAAGCGAAAGAAGCATCATCGTTTTACCCGAACCGGTCGGGGCAGTAAGGGAAAACACTTTTACACCGTTTAATAGTTCTTCTTTAATTTTCTTGTTCGCCTCTTCCCTCATCAACGTCCTAATTTTATTGAGTTCAGTGTCAGAAGATAATTTTTTAAGATAAGTATTGAGCTTATCATGATAATGTAAGCAGAAAATCTGAATAGAATCATTATTTTGATAATGGCTTGCATCGGATTTATCTGCTGCGATGAGGGATGCAAATGCAAATTGTGTTTCAAGAAAGAAGTCGAGGGGATGAGAAATAACTTTCGTAACTTTATACTGTAAGTCATTGCGGAAGTATTCTTTAAGAGGATTGTTTAAAACTGGAAAAGGGTTATGCTGAATAAAATTTCTCATGAATTCTGTTACAGGCAAATCTGGATTCTCATTAAGAAAGGATAAAAGTCGTGAATATTCTTCATCTTTAAGAATCATCGGGAAATCCGGCAAATCACCATGATGATGCGCAATGATTGCCAGAATACTTCCAAGCCATTCTTTCTCATTTTTAAAAATCTTAAGTATTGCTTCCTGATTGGCAGTACAATAACAAAGGAAACCGAAGGCTGATAGGTAAGCATGGTTTGAATATCCACCTACTTTTAGTTTATCCAATTTTCGCTGAAAATTTGGATTTAACTTTCCGACATCATGAAATATTGCCGCAAGTTCGGCGATGTTAAGCGTTGTTCGTTGTTTAACACCTTCAACAACACCATGTGTATGCACAAGAAGCTGCTTATCTGGATGAGAACGATATTGTGTTAAATCAACCACCAGCACTCTCCATCAGAATATTTGTAATAATCTCCCGTAGCGGTAATTTCCCTGTTCTCTGACGGATAAATTACCTCTACATATCTGTCCGGCAGATTCCAGAAGTCATCATTTTGAAAGGTTGGTATACGCTCAAACCCAATACGAAACTGTCTTGTTTCCTGAGTATTCAGAGTGTGCTTCCTTGAGACTGCACATTTTGCTTTAAATAACCCATTTCGCTTTTCTGAAAATTCACCTTCAGATTGAAACTTTAAGTTTGCCGGGCAGTTGTGCAAGCCAAGAACAGGAGTGTACCGCGCCTCGCTGTTTTTCAAGGCTTCAACGAAATCATTAAACAACTTTTCTGAGCGTGCATCGCACAATGTTACAGCGACAAGATATTTAGGGGATTTTAAAAACTCCAGGTGCTTTGGAGCCTTTTCCAGCAAATTTACAGCCTTGCGCATCGTAAATCCCCACGACTCTTTCTTTACCGTGTTTATAATTTGCACACCATACAATAAATCCTCACTCAACTGCGGAAACAACGGACGCATTTCATCACGCTCCTTCCCAAGAACTGCACCAATCAAACCAATGAGTGCAGTCTTAGTAATAAAATCGTGTGTGAGAGGATTGTTGTTTGTTTCTGGCTTTTTAAAATGTGCCCAGTTTCCGTCAATAATAAACTTTAAACCTTTCATTTTGAAGCCTCTTTGTCCAGTTTATCCTCAGGGAAACCCATCTTTGTAAACTTAGATTTATCTTTTTTATCTTTTATATTTAGCTTCTCTTCGATACTTTTAATATCACAGTAATATTTGACTTCACTGACGGCATCAGAGTTCACTGTGTCAATTAGACTGGCGAAATCGAACTCAAAATCCTCAATACCGCGAAGCTGTTCTCCCCGTTTGTTATCTTTCGGATTAAGCTTTATCAGTCGGTCAAGCCCATAAATCTTCTTTGTTGGTTTAGAATATACAATCTGCAGCAACAATAATGAGTTCTGATTTGACTTTGTCCGTGTATTTGCACAGTTTATACTTTCCCATAGTGCTTTACACATTGTGGCAACATCTTCTTCAGTAAGTCCAGTATGTCTTGCAGAATAAGGATTTATCCAGCCGTGAATTTGATTGACGCTGTATGGAACCACCGTTGTTGTGCCTATAGCACCACGAGATTTCTCTACGCTTGATGCAAAAACAGAAGTATTTTGATGCATACGTAAATCCACTTCATTCAAAGATGGATTAAGTAAGGCAAACGGAACTGGCCCTGTAAGATTTACAGCATCTCCTTCTTCTGTAGAAATTCCGCCAAACAGCCGTACATCAATACATTTTTGCAAAAGTTTTACGGCATCAATTATTTTCTCCCCGTTTTTCTTTTCAACTTTTATTGAATCATCGTTTTTATATTTATCCTTTAAAGCTTTCATACGAGCCGCGGAACCAGGTTCTTTCCCCTCGGCTTGGGATCTATCATTCCAGACATATACTTCATATTTTTGTTCTTCTGGTAGGTTACTATTTAGATCGAGTAAATAATCCCTAATGAACCTTTTTATCCTCACATCGCTCACAAGCACTTTCTTTGTCTCCTCATCGTAACGCTGTTCTCCGGTAAAAGGGTCGCCATTTGGTATAGAGTATGTGCTTTCGTAAAGAAAGAGTGTCTCTGACTTTGCAAGCTGATTACCCGGTGTTTCTGCTGTTAGAATTTTCGTTGCCTTCATTTTGTTTTTTCCTTTCTTGCGTTAGTTTTTTATTTTGTTTTATCTACAGTTGCTACGTCATCTTGCTTACCGGTAAACGGCGCAAAATAACTTTCAAAGAAGCCAAAGGCACACTTGTGCCTATCGTATTTCTCGTTTAAAGATAACTCTAGTGCCTTTATCTCCTCTGATAAGCTGGCAGAGATTGAATGTGTAAACGATGCCCTCTCATGAAGAATCAATTTTTCTTCCATGAATGTCTTAAATCTTCTAAGATCGTCAATTGTCGTGATGCGCCGAGAAAGTGTGCCGACATAACTTTTTTCAAATGATTTGATAGGACAATCGTCCCGCCATGCTGCAAACTGCTTGGCTAACCCACCCAATAGCAATCCAATCTTGTAACTTTGTGATTCCTGAATCTTCATAAGATTCCCTCCTTCCTGAGTAGTATTCTGTATGGTTGTTAGAAAATAAAAATTGTATTTAAGCAAATTAAAATCAGGCTTGTCCGACCGAATGTTCGCCTCGGTCTTTTCAATCAGAGCGGGCAGGAGTATTGCGTCATTGTAATATGTCCCTGTATAAATCTGTGGCAGCACTTTGTATAGATGGCTCTGATATTTTTTCATGCCTGATGTTAAATCACCAAGAATGTTTAAAAATGACCATGTAATGCTGAAAGGCTTCCACTCTGCCTTGATTTCACTTTGCCGTTTGTCATAAAAGGTTCTTTTAATCCTGCTGATTCGCTGACTAATCTCCCTCAAATGACTTTTCTCTACACCGGAAATCTCAACCATGTCCACATCAGGGGTTGTTTGTCCTCCCTGCTTGCTAAAAATCAAATCAAACTGAATAATATCTTCTGCAACATTCTCTATCATAGGTGCAAAAAGTTGTTCCTGTGTGTCCTGCACATTTTCATGCCCGATTATCGTTTCCTGTTCTTGTTCATTTTGTAAAGAATTTGTCCGCTGAATAAACTTTTCATAATGCGGTGCAGTAAGATTTTTCCCCCTAGGAAGAACAATAATCTTAATATCCGTATGTGAGACCTTCATCAGTGCTGTTTTAGAGTAATCAATAGCGTATATTAAATCTAATATCTCCTCCATGTTTTGAAACAGTTTGCTGCGATATCGTGCCTGAGCACTAAAGGAAGGAAACTGTATATCTTTCTCAGGCGAACTAAGCGTCTTGTAAAGATATTTTTTCAAAATGTATCCATCCGTTGTGTTTGCTCTCTCAGCAAAATCCTCAAGCATTTTTGCATTGATAATATTGAACTCATCGGCAAATCCATACCAATGTTTCCCGCCAAAATCAAAATGTAAGAATAAATCACCCGTTGAATAATCAATCAGTTTTTTGATCGATTCTTCTTTCGATTCAATGAGGCTCCATTGCGGTTCCTCATCATTAAGGACATTCTCAAAGGTTTTCTTAGCACTCCTGCCTTGTTTAATGGTTGAAAAAACCCTTTTGGCAGTGAGCCGCGGCAACTCCTTCTCATCGGATAATAATTCTATAAATGCTGTTGCTTCTCCATTTCTTTTCAAATCTAAATATTCTAAAATTCCACATTGATACTTAAATAGTCTTTCAGTGAGCACAATGTTCTTTTCGAATTCCTTGCGGAAAAGAGTAATTGAAAAACTCTCTTTTTGCCTTTGCTCGGAGGACTGTTCTGCATACATTCTTTTCAAACTTTTGAAATCTTCACTTCCACGAAAAAACGAACTTACCTGATAAGCCTTTTGCTTGTTGGCATTATCTCCCAGCCGATAATATCCGCCTTCCATACCTTTTGAAAGCGAATAATAAATATCGCCAAAAATGTACTTTACCAACCCATCCGCGTCAGATGTCTTGAATGTTGGATAAAACAGCTTATCTTTTATTATGTTCTCGTCTGTTATTTCTTTTATCCCATTAAAGTCAAAACTGAAATCCTCATTTACAGGAAGCGAAAGCCGCAAGGTTTTTCGTTTGTCTGTATCTTGCGGACATGGCTTTACATAGCGATGATGCTTTAACCCAGTTGGCGATTCACGAAATGCTTTTCCAATTTTTAGAACTGTTTCAAGCATAAACCCTTCCTTTCAAAATTCCACCCACGGATTCCCTGTCCAATTGAATAATGGCATGATTACCTCCGGTTAAAATAACAGTTTAAGCTGGAAAAGCAGTTCAAGCCGTTTAAGCCGTTTGAACAGTTTAAACGGTTTTGTCATTCCTTGCGTTAATTTTTTTCTTTCGCTATCGTCAGAACTTGTATGAGGTACTGATTCCTGCCGGTTTCGCAACCTTCAAATCAAAATATCCAAAACAACCCAAACTCATTATCTTTTATCGCCCGAAGGCATTTGTCCAGTGTCCCGGATAAACAGTCCTGCCATTTTCCGGTGTGGCGGAAGTAGGCAAGGTTGTAATCGTCCCCGCCTATCCAGCCGAGCCTCGCAATTTCCATCTCACTCCATACTTCTTTACCTGTTTCGT
>JACREX010000120.1 GCA_016212695.1 Bacteroidia bacterium | reverse complement strand
TTAACATTATTTGTTTTGTAAACCGATTTTTTCTTCTTATTTTTACTCATCTGAAAAGTGGTGTTTCTTAAACTTCTTGGAACAATGTAAATTTAAGATATTCCCACCACTTTTCAGTTTTTTATTTTAGAAATTTAGGTGAAATAAAATCCTATTTTAAGTCGTTGATTTTAGAACAAGGATTAACGATTTTTGATTTCAGATTTACTTCATTATTCGTTAATCGGTGTTCCTTGTTCGTTATTCGATTAGGAAATTAATACATACTTGTTCCTAAAAATGATGTATCAGAAATTTCCTCGCAACGCCAGTATCAGGTTCCTCCCCGGCGCACTGATTCCTGAAGCAAAATGCCGGTAGCGAACATCAAGAATATTTTCCATTCCCATCTGTACCTGCATATACTTATTTACCTGGTAAGCAAATTTCAGGTTCAGGGTGTACCAGCCCGGCATACCTGTAGGAGTGGCATATTGCTCGTTGTCCTCGGCATTCAGATAATAATCTTTTAATAGTTTGTCACCGTTAAACCGGACGTAAAAATCTCCTTTGAACTTCTTTGTTTCATATTTTACAGATGCCAACCCGAAAACAGGAGGGATATGATCCAACGGAAGCGTATCTCTCACGCGGGCGTAAGTGTATGTAATATTGGCCTGAGCAGAAAAACCGCTGGTGATCTGTGCAAGAATATTTCCCTGGAATCCTGTAATAAAGGCTTTTGATTCGTTTTTATTGGTCAGCGCCTGGCATTTTGTTCCTCCAAAAATTACTGAATCAGCGCCATTGAGTTGCGTGGGTCTTAACATGGTTGCATTGGTGATGATCGTATAAAAACCGGTAGCTTCCAACTGGATTTTTTTCTTTATTATTTTTCCAATTGTTAAATCAAAATTATAAGCATACTCAGGTTTTAAACCGGGATTGGGAATCACAAGCAGGGGAGCTTTTGAATCATTTACTTTACCTACATCATCCACATTGGGTGCGCGGAAACCGCTCGATGCCGACAAGGCAAACCTCCAGTCCTGCCCGGGTGAATACACAAGTCCAAGGTTACCCGTAATAGCCCCGTTTTGTTGTTCAATTCTTTTATCAAAGGGAAATTTGGTAATCTTCATCATGGTATCGGAATATTCTGCATTAAGCATCACATAGCTGCCGCGTATGCCCTGTGAAAAAATGAATTTTGGATTGATTTCCCAACTGTGAGTAATATACAAAGCATTGCAATCATAGGTGCTTCCGTTATCAGGATAACGGGTTGCGATATTCATTTTTTCCACACCTGTGAGGATGTTTGTTGAATACGCTTTTGATACAACTGTATTATACATTATATCTAACCCGTAACGGAGTTCATGCCCTTTGCCGAATTTTTTCATCAGGTCGGCATTCACAGTGTAAACATTCACGGTTTCTTCCTGCGCATCTCTTGTTTTGGGCGAAGCGCTAACGGTGAATTTTCGTGTTACCCTGTCTTCGCTGATGTCTTGCCATCCCAGGGTGATGAACAGGTTGTCAAAAATTTTACAGGTGTCCATAATCTCTGCCCGTAAAGAACTGAAAAGGCGCGTTTGCGGACCATAGTACCACTCAGCATATTTTAATTTACCGGATGACATATCGGTGAGACGATCGTAACGGGGCACGTTGCCGGTATTAGAAAATTGAACATTCAGTATAAACCTCATTTTTTCCGATGGCTGAAACATTATTTTTTGCAGAATGTCGTACTGCTTGTAACCCGTATTTCGTTGAATAAGCGGGTCGCTGTTCGTCATCATTGAGTCCTTCCCATTCACCTGTTCGTAATAATACAGGCATTTCCCGAAATCATCACTGGCTGAAGCAAACTGGAATGGATTTTTGGCGCCTCCTGTACGCAGGTCTCCCAGGTCTTTGTATGAAATGCTTGTGAGAAAGCCCCATTTTTTTAGCCCGATATTAAAATTCAGATTACCGGATTTTTCATTGCATGCTGATGCGTAACGTCCCATCACCCCGGCTTTGAAATTCATCTTGTCTTCCTTGGATAGTTCGGGATTCCTGCTGTAAAAATGCATCACACCGCCCAGCGCATCGCTTCCATAGATAACAGATCCCGGGCCATACACAATTTCTGTACGATCAAGTATACAGGGGTCAATGGTGATTACATTCTGAAGATGCCCGCTTCGGTAGATGGCATTGTTCATTCTTACTCCATCCATTACCAGCAGCACCTTGTTGGCTTCAAAACCCCGGATAACAGGGCTGCTTCCTCCCATCTGGCTTTGCTGTATGAACACATTTCCGGTTTGCTGCAGCAGATCGCCTGAGGTTTGCGGATTGTTAAATGCAATTTGTTTTGCTGAAATCACATCAATTTTATTCGGAAGATCCGATTTTTTTTCTTCCGCTTTGTTGGCTGAAAATACCACTTCATCGAGCCGGATTACATTATCGGTAAGATAAAGTTCAGTGCCCTGCCCGAGAATATTTTTCTTGGTTTCTTTGAGCAACTGGTATGTTATATGTCTTATACAAACCGTATCGTTGTCAGAAAAACTACTCAGGTCAATTTCTCCTTTCGCATTGCTTTCAATATGTTTCTTTTTTTGCATATCATATACAACGGCTCCTTTAACAGGCTGCAGATCCGATTTATCCAGCAAGATGATTTTTTGCGAAAAACCTTTCGCTGCAATTAAAATGCAGAATATCCATAATATAATTTTTATCATAATAAATAAATAAATTAATTAATTAATACAAAAATTTATAAGAAATTAGAGTTTAAGAGTAATAGAGCAAGGGAGTAAAAAATAATTAAAAATCAACTGATGGTTTTTGGCGGCGGAGAGTTTATCGTTAAAGAGAAACAACAATATATTGAAGTAGTATGGGCGTACTGTAAGCGAATGGAAAATATGCCGGGAGCTCTGAGGCATTGTTCGAAATAATAATCCTTAATCACTTTCTGAATCACGTTTTTCGTATTTTTATTATGAGAAACATCCTGGTTCACATGCTTTGAAATGTGTTCTCCCAGGCTTGCAAACAGGTCATCTTCCTGTGTGTCGTTAATACAGTAATAATACCTGATATTATTTTTTGTTTCAGACCTCACAATATCATACATCTTTCCCTGGTACCTGAATTCCTGGTTATCTTCATACCAGTCTAAACCCGGAATTTCTTTAATAGGAACAGCAATAACAGTGAGTTTGTTTTGTGGCAGGTTGTTTTTAATGCTTCTCTTGATTTCTGTTTTTGCCTGGTATTGCAGGGTATTGAAGATAATAAAATAACCCATTACATTGTATAGAAAGATACCGACAAATATTATAGAAAGTATTCTTTTCAAATTTTAAAAATTTTTCCAGTGCAAATATAAGCATTGCTCTGTTATTAAAAAAATAGCATTTAAAACTTTAAAGCAGGCATGGCAATTGTCTTTAAAATAATTTTACTTGCCTGCTGCAAGCAGGAATCATAATTTTTCGGTATATTTGCCGGAGATTTTTACGATATGCTTTCAAAGAAGACCAGATATTCTATGCTTGCCATGGTAAAACTTGCCAAAGAATATGGTAAGGGGCCTGTTCAGATAAGCGAAATATCCAAAAGTGAATTGATCCCTCAGCGTTTTCTGGAATCCATCCTGCTGGAACTGAAAAAATCAGGTTTTGCGAGTAGTAAACTTGGTAAAACCGGAGGATATTATCTTTTAAAAAAACCTGAAAAAATTTACTTAGTTGATATTATCCGCTATTTTGAAGGCAGCATTGCCATGCTTGCATGCGTTTCGGAAAAGTCTTACCAGCCCTGCGAATTTTGTAAGAATGAAGATACCTGCAAGATTAAAAAAGTTTTTAAACAGATACGGGAAGAAACCATAAAAATTTTAGGCAAAACAACCATCGCCGATCTTGCCGAAGAAAGTGATCATCCGAATTCTACTACAACCCGCAAGAAAAAATAGAACTATGAGATCATGTAATAATAAAATTGTAATTTCTCTTTTTCTTATTACCTCACTTTTTGCTATTTCCCCATGCTATTACGATATGGTGTATGAGCCCTATAACAAATAAACCTTTGCAATCATGAAAATCCTAAGATTTCTTTTTTTCATTTTATTGCTCCCATCGCTGTCGCAGGGACAATTTTTTAAAAAAATATTCGCTAAATCGGATGATACTTTGTATATAGAAAAATTTAAAAATAAAATCACTATCAGGCCTTTTGTTTCGCAGCAGTTCATGTCGCTGAACCTGATTGACAGGGAATCTACATCCCAGTCTGTTGTTTATAATCCTAATGTAAATATGTATGCAGGATTTGATTTTAACTATAAGATATTTGGGTTTTCGCTTGCAACGAAAATACCTCCTCTTCCGAAAACACAGGAAAAGCTGGGACAAACCAAATTTTTCAATTTTAAACTTAATATAACCTCAACCTATTTTGGAGCAGAAACATTTTTCCAGAGGTACAAAGGTTTTTATCTTTTTAACATTAATGATTTTGCCGGATTATTGCACGACTCCATCCCGCAACTCAGCGACCTGAGTGTGTGCAACTTTGGTATAAGCGCCTATTTCCAGAAATCAAAATATCTGTCTATGGCAGCAGCGTTTAACCAAACCAAACGCCAGATAAAAAGCGCCGGATCTTTTCTTTTTATGACATCCTATCTCTTTACCGGGATTTTCAATGAAAACAAATTTGTAGCCGATTCAATATATCCGAACATTGCGAAGTATAAATCCGGAATCTATAATACGCTGGCTATAGCCCCGGGTTACGGATACACATTTGTTTTTAAAGAATCGTTTTATATAACTATGATTGGCTTTGCAGGAGTAGGTCTGCAACCACAATATAACAAATATTTCGATGACAACGAATTCAAATTAAAATTTTCTTACAAACTTAATTTCAAAACAGCCATCGGATATAACGGGAAATCTTTTTTCGGAGGATTATCAGCAGGCGCAGATATAAATACCATCAAACTGAACGATATAAATATCCGGGTAATCCCTATGTTCTGGAAACTTGGAGGAGGATTCAGGTTTTAATTTGAAGTTTTAAATTTTGCAATTTGAAATTAATCTTAATTACATCCGTATGACAAAAACATTCAAACCCATCAGCCCGAAAAAAATTCAGGATAACCCATTCGTGATGCTCGACAATGACTGGATGCTTATCACGGCAGGAACAAAACATTCTTATAATATGATGACGGCAGCCTGGGGCGGCATGGGCATTCTCTGGAAGAAACCGGTTGCCTATATTTTTATCAGGCCTACACGCTATACATATCAATTCACAGAGAAGCACGATTATTTTACGCTTACTTTTTTTGAAGAAAAATACAGGGAGATTCTCAGTATCTGCGGAACAAAATCCGGAAGAGATTTTAATAAAATGAAAGAGGTAAATCTTACCCCGGCTGAAACAAAAAAAGGCAATATTTATTTCCAGGAGGCCCGGCTTGTAATGGAATGCAGAAAACTTTATAAAGACGACATCAGGGAACCAAATTTTCTCAGTAAGGAACCCTTAAAGAATTATCCGTTGAAAGATTACCACAGGATGTATATCGGGGAGATTGAAGAATGCCTTGCTGAAATCTGAAATTGATGTTTTATTTATCTTCAATATTTTCCATGTCCTGGCTGATTTCTTTTTCTTCGCTTTCGCTTTCGCCTTCTTCTTCAGAATCATCGCTGTCAGCCAAAAAGCGATAATCGTCTTTTTCTATTTCGTCTTCTATTTTGGTATCAATTTTTACCGGTACTTTTACTAAATAGCTTATATCAGAAAGGTCAACGGTAACGGCAAAAAAGAAATTATCGGACCCCTTTTCAATTTTGATCACATGGTACTGCCAACCATCGGGATATTTTTTCGCTATGGCTTCAAGCACCTCTTTTGAAGCATTATCCATACTTATCACCAACTTCTTCTTGGGTTGCATTATGTTAAAATAAATATTTCTGCAATAATAAAATAAAACTAATAGAAATAAAAAATTTTATATGGCAAATTATACCTATTTATGATAATTAATTATTTCCTTACCTTTGTCCGGTGAAAATACTATAATGAGTAATACGATCACCATACTGGGAATAGAATCTTCATGCGACGATACGTCTGCGTCTGTCATCAGAGACGAAGAGGAATTATCTAATGTTATTGCCGGACAGGATGTACATATTGCGTACGGAGGCGTTGTGCCTGAACTTGCTTCAAGAGCTCACCAGCAAAACATAATACCAGTTGTTGACCTGGCCATAAAAAAAGCAGAGATAGAAAAATCAGAGATTAATGCAATCGCTTTTACCAGAGGGCCGGGATTATTAGGATCGTTGCTCGTAGGCACATCTTTTGCCAAAGGATTGTCCTTATCTCTCAATGTACCTCTTATACAAGTAAACCATCTGCAGGGGCATGTTTTATCTCATTTTATCAAACGAAACAGCGACGATTCCTGTCAACCATCGTTTCCATACCTCTGCCTGTTAGTATCGGGCGGACACACAGAAATTATCATTGTAAAGGATCATTTTACCATGCAATCAATCGGTAAATCCATTGACGATGCTGCGGGCGAAGCATTCGATAAATGCGCAAAAATAATGGGTCTTCCCTATCCTGGCGGCATCTATATTGACAACATGGCAAAAGCGGGGAATAAAAATGCCTTTACTTTCAATAAACCACGGATACCGGATTATAATTTCAGTTTCAGCGGGCTTAAAACTTCGTTTCTGTATTTTCTGCGAGACCGGTTAAAAGACAATCCGGACTTTATCGAAGAAAACAAAAGCGACCTCTGCGCTTCGCTGCAAACCACCATTATAGATATCCTGATGGATAAACTGATCAAAGCCGTGAAGCAAACTCAAATACATGAAATCGCCATATCGGGCGGAGTTGCGGCTAATTCCGGTTTGCGTGAAACCATCGCGCTGGAAGCAAAAAAAAGAAAATGGAAAATACATATTCCCGAATTAAAATATACTACCGATAATGCGGCCATGATTGCCATTGCGGGCTACTACAAATATTTAAGAAAAGATTTTGCCTCACAGGATATCACGCCGCTTGCGAGGTATGCAATTTAGTGTAAATCTATAATGTCGTCATTGCGACCGCGAGGAACGAAGCGGGAAGCAATCTGATCATTATGCGTCAATAGATTGCTTCGTCGTACCTCGCTTCGGCTGGCTCAGCGCAACGCAATGACGTGGTGTACGAACTTTATGGACAGGTGCTAATTTATTTTAACAATCATTCCGCTGTTTATTATATTCAAAAAATAAGCTGTGAAATTTATAACAGGTGATGCATCCCTGTACCTGAAAAATAAATTCTTAAATTCTTTTAAAGAAACTCTTCTTTCGGGGATTGCAAAAATGTGGTTATATAACGCCTGTTCCCAATGCTGTATTGTAATTTTGGCGTTTATTGAAGAACATAATATTGTTTTACAACTTTCTTCAGTTAATAAAACGGCAGAGGGGTCAAAACAGAGAATATCATTATCTTTAAAATCTTTGCGATAGATATTTTTTAGCAGGTTTTTCTTTTTTATTTTCAATGCCAAATCATGGAATTTCCTCATAACTTCTGTCTGTACATCCGGATCAATTCCGTTCTTTGAAACAAAATTCAAACTGTGAAAACCGTGCCGGGATCTTACTTTTCCCGGGTCGGTTATAATATCAAATTTATCAGGATACTTAGCCATCCGGGTATTGGCAGAAAGAGTAAAAGGCTGGATATTCAGCGAACTTATACTTCCTGAAACCAAAATTAAATCCTGCAGAATTTGTTCAGCCTCTGTTTTGGTGATAGCCGGAAAATCAGGGATTATATTCACGATTACGGAGAACTTAAAAACACCGGCATCTTTTAAATTTTGCAACACTGTGTTCCTTGAAAAGTTTTTTCCCATTAAAGAAAGAATCCGGTCGTTCACAGATTCAGTGCCAAATGTTATAGTTTTTACACCTGCATCGGAAAGCAGTTGAAAGTAGCCTGAATTCAGAGTTTCCGAATGCAACATATATGCCCATGTTTTCAGCTTTACATGGTTTTTTACAGCTTCTTCACACAAAGATTTATACCAGGTATGCGGAACTGCGTCTGAAATCAAAAAAACAGTATCCGGATTATACTTTTCATGTATTAATTTAATTTCAGAAAAAACCTGTTCCACAGAACGGATTCTGAATTTATCGGAAAGTTGCGCATAGTCGCAGAATGCACATTTACTCCAGTAGCAGCCCTTACTGACGAGAAGAGGGATAATCAAAGGTTTAAAATATAAAGTTGTATCTGCAAATTCAGGTTGCTGGAGTGTTTCAATGATTGCTTCATCATCGGGTTTTGAAAGTACGGTACGGGCTTCTATAAAAGTATTTACCTGTTTAAAAATATTCGTTATTGAATGTTCACATTCGCCTGTAACAATCACATCGAAGTGGCCTGTATTTTTTAATGAAATCCGTTGTTCATCGTCAAGCAGAGTAACCTGAGATCCGCCAATAACAATTTTGCATAATGGGTTTACAGATTTTAGTATCCGCGAAAGAACAACGGTTTCAGGAAGCTGTTCGGCAAACGCGATACTGAATCCAATGGCATCAGCCGTATCAAGCCGGGTGTCCTTAATCAGTTTCAAATAAAGTTCAGATACAATAGCCGGCCTTTCAAAACTTTTATCAACACATTGTTCAAGAGTATCCGGAACAGGGAAAAGATACTTGCGGATTAGCTGCAAAATGTTTATTAACCCATCCGCAGAATATCTCGTAAAAAACTCAAGAGGAACCGATTTAAAATTTTTAACAACCATGGCGTCTTCTTTCCTGCTTTTACATTCCGACACCTCAATTATATGGAGGATCTTATCCATTACTTCGTCAGAAATGATAGTCCGGATCAACCGAATATTAAGGTCAACCGGTTCAGTACATACACCATCGGAATTTAAAACAGAAGAAAGAAGATGAACCGCCGGATGCGGGCCATGAATGGAATATTCAGAAAACGGAGGGAAAACAAGTTTTATATTCATCGCGCATCTGTCAACAAAAAAGCAGGTAACAGCAAAAATTATTATACTGTAAAAATATATAAAAATATAATAGCATGATTAAAAATCCATTTAAACCTTTGCTTTCAAAACTTTTATCAAAAAATTTTGATACTTACGCCAAAATATCTAATTTTACCGTGACTATATAGTAATTCCTATGGTTTTCAGAATTAAATTTTCAGGCATAATTCTACTGCTTTTTTATATGATAGCTTCATTCTCATTTTTTACATCCCTTGCATCGTCTCCATTCAATCATTTTTCAAAAGATACTATCCGGGGAATGATGATTATCAACGAAGACAACGACAGTGTGATCTATAACCCGGATAAAGGCAAAACAGATAAAAATAAATCTACAGCGGCGGATGCCATTAAAGATAAAGAAAATCTTGCGCAGATTGACAAGTTCCAGAAAAGCCTGAGGGATGCTGAAAGAAGGAATAACAAAAAAGAGATGGCTGCCCTGATGGACAGTATTGCCGCATATTACAGCAAACAAAAAAATTACCGGGAAGCGGTTAATTATCTTCAGAAATCCGCTAAGTTAAAAGAAGAAATGGGCGATAAGAGAAGCGCTGCAAAAACTTTGAACAATATGGCGTCTGCGTTGTTTAATGCCGGGAAATATGATGAATCCATCAAAGCATACAATGATGCCTTACGGATCAGAAGCGAACTTAAAGACAAAGAGGAAGAAGCGGTTCTGTTGAAGGAGCTTGCGAATGTGTACCAATATACATACCAGGTTGATGAGGCAATCCATGCATACCAGAAATCAATGAAAATAAAAAAAGAACTGAACGACCAGAGAGGTATTACAACACTTATTAACGACATCGGAAATATTTATTTTGAAAACAATAAATTAGACAAAGCGATTTCTTATTTTGAACAAAATCTTGAGTTGGAAAAAAAGTCGAACGACAAGGCCAATATTGCATCATCGCTGAATAATCTCGGGATTGCATATTTGAAACAGGGAGATTATGTTAAAGCTGAAAATTTATTTCAAAAAGCCTTAGAAATCTATAAAGAAATAAATGATAAAAAAGGTATTTCAACCTCGTTAAATAATCTTGCCAATATTTATTATAACCTGAAAGACCTTGTAAAGTCGCTTGAGAATTACGAACAGGCCATTAAGATTAAAGTTGAACTTAGAGATGAATACGGCATTGCTTTATTAAAACATAATATCGGGAATATTTATAAAGAAAAAGGCGATCACGTTAAAGCCCTCAGATATTTTCAGGAAAGTTGGGAAACCGCTAAAAAGAAAAATTACCAGGACCTTATCGCCAAAAATATGTATGCGCTTTCTCAAGTGTATTTCCAATTAAGCGAATTTAAAAAAGCATATGAAAATTTCAAACAGTTCATTGATATCAAACAATTGTTACAGGCCGAAGACAAAGAAACCCAGTTGTCGGAACTCCAGGTAAAATATTCGCAGGAAAAAGAAATCGTAAGGCTTCAGCGAAAACTAACCAAACAAGACCTGTTAGCCAGGGTCACCGCAGAAAGGAACAAACAGGAGATCATGATCCGCGACCTTCAGCTTAAAGAAAAAGAAAATGAAGTAAAAAGACAGAGGATATTCAATATTTCCGCCGCTATTGTCCTGCTTATCATTTTAGTATTTTCATTTATTTTCTACAGGCAGTTTAAAAAATTGAAAAAAGCAAACCGCCTTTTATGGACCCAGAAAAATGAAATTGATACTAAAAGGAAAGAGCTTGAACTTGTCAATACGGAGCTTGAGAAACTTTCCATTGTTGCCAGCAAGACGGATAATGCCATCGTCATCATGGATAAAAACGGTAAATTCGAATGGGTGAATGAAGGATTCACCCGGTTATACGGATTTACTTTAGAAACACTCATTGCTCAACGGGGTTTAAACATTATTTCCGCCAGCGCGAATCCGAATGTAAAAATTGCTGTAATGGGTTGCCTTAAGCAAAAATCTTCTGTGAATTACGAATCTCATTATCCCGATATACATGGCAACAAAATCTGGGCGCAGACCACCCTTACTCCTATCATTGATAAAGACGGAAATATTATTAAACTTGTTGCCATTGATACGGATATTACCCGGATAAAAACAGCCGAAGAAGAGATCATGATGAAGAACGATTTATTGGAAGCGCAGCGTGACGAGATCAAGAAACAAAGAGATATTGCGACAAGGCAGAGAGATGAGATTGCACAGCAAAAAGTGGAAATCACAGATGGTATAATATATGCCCAGCATATCCAGACTGCCCTTTTACCGCCTGACGATTATATAACCGAACGCTTGCCCCAGCATTTCATGTTATATCTGCCGAGAGATATTGTAAGCGGTGATTTTTACTGGGTGAAAAGAGTGGAGCACCAGATCATCTTCACTGCTGCAGATTGCACAGGACATGGCGTTCCGGCAGCCCTGATGAGCATGTTGGGTTCCACATTGCTTTCCGAAATTGTAAATAATTTAATCAAATCCGAACACACAAGCCTGAGGCCTGATGTTATTCTTAACGAATTACGCGACCAGCTTATAAAGTCGCTGCATCAGACCGGTAAAATGGGCGGCTCCAACGACGGTATGGATATGGCTTTATGTATTTATGATACAACAACGCTAAAAATACAATATGCCGGCGCAAACAATCCGATTTATATTATCCCGGTCGGCCTCACAACTGCCGGCAGAAGCTTTCCGATAAGCGTAGTTCCTTTCGACGACGACCTCCCCGGCATAGAGGTCAAGCCCGACAAAATGCCTATCGGGATTCACCAGATACTTGAACAGAGAGCCTTCACAAATCATGAAATACAGCTTGTGAAAGGCGATACCATTTATTTGTTTTCGGATGGATATATTGACCAGTTCGGAGGCCCGAAATACATCAAGTACCGCAGCAAACGATTCAAAAGAATGCTGATCGAAATTAATAAGGAATCCATGGAAAAGCAAAGAGAAATCTTAGATGAAACCCTGAAGAAATGGCGCGGAAGCATGGAACAGATTGATGATGTATTGGTATTCGGGGTAAAATTTTAACCGTGAATTGCCTTACTTTTGTTTTAGATGAAAACTCACCAGCGCTTCTACAGGCGAGTTGAGCATTCTGCTGATTTCAAAATTATATTCCGCTGCAATTTTTTTAAGTTCTTCTGAAAAATTTGATGCTACCGAACCGACAAAACCGATTGGAAAATCAGAGCATTCTTTATAAACTGATACCTGATTTTCAAAAAATGCTTTAAAGCTTTTTTCTACCATATTTTTTATAAAAGCATCTGAAGATTTTTTTTTTATAAATACGGAAAACTGCGCCATCCACCTGTTTGGAAAAGGCTCACGGTATACGGCATTCAATATTTGCTCTTTGTTTAGATCATACTCCTTATAAAATTGTTTACGGATAGTAACAGGCAATTCATTTCTTAATAATGCAGTTATAAATTTTTTCCCTAAAAACGATCCGCTGCCTTCATCGCCTAAAATATAACCTAACGACAACACATTTTCCACAATCGTTTTCCCATCATACACGCCGGAATTTGAACCCGTGCCCAATATGGCGGCAATGCCTTTTTCTTCCCCGAACAGCGCCCTGGCTGCACCCAATAAATCCGACTGCACATCAATAACAGCATTTTTAAAATTACTCCGAATAGCAGAGTTTATTACTTCACATTGTTTTTCATCAGTACAACCGGCGCCATAAAAAAAGACTTTTTGAACAACCGATTTATCAATTTTTAAAAATTTCCTATCAATAATTTTTCCTGCTTCATCGGCAGTCACAAAAAACGGATTTAATCCGATAGTCTTAAAAACAGATACGCTGCCATTACCGGAAATAAGCCTCCATTCTGTCTTTGTAGAACCGCTGTCTGCCAGTAAAATCATATTAATTTAGGATTTAGGATTTAGGATTTCATCTTATACTTTATACTTCATACTTCATACCTCATACCTCATACCTCATACCTCATCTTTTATCTTTTCACAAACATTTTTTCACTCTTTTCAAATTCAATAAATTCATCGGGTTATTTCCCAGGCCTTCTACATTTTTATTCGTAAATCTGACTACCATGTCGTAATAAAGAGGCACAACAACGGCTTCATCCATAATATACCGGTCCATTTTAGTATATAATTTAAACCTGATACTGTCGTTGTTTTCATTCATTGCCTGTTCATACAGTTTATCATATTCATCATTTCTGAAATGCGTGTAGTTGGGCCCTGCCGGACAAAAATTCTTACTGTAAAATAATGCGAGATAATTCTCGGCATCCGCATAATCAGCCACCCATGAACCTCGGAAAAAAATGAGTTTTGAATTAGCTACCATATCGCGGAATGTTGCGCCCGTATTCACATCAATTTTAATTTTGATCCCTATCTGTGAAAGTTCGTGCTGGATATATTCGCACAAATCTAAGTAATCGCTTGTAGTGGTTAGCATTATTTCAGGTAAGCCTTTACCATTGGGAAAGCCAGCCTCGGCAAGAAGCGTACGGGCTTTATCAGGATCATAATCATAGCCTGCGAGGGTGTCTGAAAAACCCGGCATACCTTTGGGAATAAAACCATGAGTGCCTGGTGTTCCTAAGTTATTTCTCAGGTAGGTCATCATCTTTTTTCGGTCAAATCCATAATTAATTGCCTTACGGATATGTTTTATTTTTACAGGACTTTTTTTCACTACATCCATGGCTGTATCGAGCAAAAATGCAAGATATTCCGTATTCAGATATGGCGCTGTGATCATGGTAAAACGATCCCTGTACTTTGGATTCAGTTTCCCGCTTTTTGTGATGAGTTCGTCTTTATAGCTTGCATTCACACCCGACAGGAAATCAATATTGCCTAAGATAAATTCCATGAACTCCGGCTGTTTGTCATTGATAAAAGTAATAGCCACAGCATCTAAGTAAGGCAGCCTGTTTCCCTGTTCATCCTTTTCAAAATAATGTTCATTTTTTCTGAGAACTAACTTTTCGTTTTCTACCCACAGCTTCATATAAAACGGACCTGTGCCTATAGGGTGACTTCTGAAATCATTGCCATAATGAGCAACAATTTCCTTGGGCACAACTGAACAATATTGCATGGTGAGCAACCCGAGAAAAGCGGGAAAAGGTTTTTTAAGATCAATCTCAAAGGTTGTATCATTAACAACTTTAAAACCGCAGTTATGGTTCGATTCGTTTTTATCGAGATTCGCAAGTATCCATGCTCCGGGCGATGCCACCTTAGTATCTGTAATCCGGTCTAAGCTGTATTCAAAATCGGATGCCAGCGCTCTCCGGCCCTTTCCTCCGGGGAAAAGTTCATGATCGTGAAAATATACATCATTGCGTAAAATAAAAGTGTAAACCTTCCCGTCTCCAGAGATGCTCCATCTCTTGGCAATGCAGGGCTTCACATGCAGGCTGTCGTCCATCTGCACAAGCCCGTTGAACAACTGGTTCACCGGCCATATAGTTACCTGGCTCCTGGCAAATGCAGGATCGAGCGAAGGAATTCCTTTGGATTCGTTATAGCGGAATACGGTTTTTCCATCCTTACCTTTTCTGTTTTCACACGAGGTGATAAAGAAAAATATTAAAATATATAACAAAAATAATCTCAATACAGGTATTTTGAATTTTATACGAAAATGAAAAAAATATTTCGATTTTCAAGTATATTAAACCGCTTTATTCATAAACATTTTGAAAACGTTAATCAGTCTACCCTTCGACTCCGCTCAGGGTGACTGATAATGGTCATAGTGAACAGCCTGCCCTGAGCATGGTCGAAAGGAAGTCGAACTATGATGAAGGATTAACAAGTCATACTGAGCGAAGTCGAAGTATGAACTGGGAAAGTATCAGCCATCAGAATCCTTGGTTTTTCGCAGCCACAGTTTCTGTCCTTCCTTCGGTTCTTCGCCTTTTCTCATTTTATTTTTTTTATACAGTTTGTTAAGTTTGATACCATAAAACTGAGAAACGCTCCAAATGGTTTCTCCCTGTTTTGCAATGTGGAACTCACTGGCCCGTTCGGCACGGTTGCGTTTTTTCTGAACAAAAAAAATCTGGCCTTCTTTCAGTGGATCGTCTTTATCCATATCATTGCATTTGTGAAGGAAGCTGATGGAAAGATCAAACTCGCTTGCAAACTTGAAAAATGTGTCGCCCTTTTTAATGATTATGTAGTTCCTGCGGTTTTTTGTAAATATTTCCCTGCCTGCTTTGATAGAATAATTGTCAACATCGCCCAGCTTTTTGCTCTTGTGTTTTTTAAAATTTGTATTTTTATTTTCGGCCACATAGTCCCTGTCATAAACCTGCAGATTGTTATCTTCTATGGTAGAAATTATCAGTTCGGGATATTTCGGATTGGTGGCATATCCGGCTGTTTTCAATCCCTTGGCCCATGCTTTATAATCCGTTGGATCCAGATCGAATAAAAACGCATAACGCTTTGTGTTTTTTAAAAAATCAGAATGATCCCTGAATGATTCTTCGGCAGTTTTGTATTTCCTGAAACACTCGTTTTTCTCATCATCGTCTTTATACATTTTTTTGCCCGTCCATGTACTGTGACATTTAATACCAAAATGATTATTTGCTTCGCGGGCAAGATCGCTGTTGCCATTATCCGATTCATGTATTCCCTGTGCAAGCGTGATGCTGGCGGGCACGCCGGAACGCTTCATTTCTTTTACTGCAAGGCTGCTGTAGGTTTTGATATAGTCTGCAGCAGTCATTTTTTTCTGTTGTGAGAAAAGCGGAGTTGTAGTTAGAAAAGCAAAGAGTATTAAAATTATTTTGAAATATAATTTTTTCATTTTATCAGGAATGAAACAAAACTAGGGAACTTCTATAAACTAATTTTCAACGATTTTTTGCCCTTGATCCCTAAAGGGAAATCGTTGAAAATCAGCCGCCCTTTAGGGTCGGGGCAAAGCTGATTTTCAGTTTTTAGAGATGCCCACTAAATATTTTAAAGAAAGTAAAATTGCACATTTATTTATAAATTCCAAATCTCAAGTCTCACATTTCGACAAGTTCAATGTAAAAATCCCAAGTCTCAATATCCAAGACCCAAGAGGGAAAAACAAGCGCCGTCATTGCGAACGCAGTGAAGCCCTGCCTACCTTGGTAGGAATCTGCCTTTACGGTGCGTTCCACTCTCTGGGTTAACGACTGCTAAAGCAATCTCCGACAATGCGTATTTTGTCCCGAAAAAATTTTTATTTACAGAAAAGTTTTGATTATTTTTACAGAAAACAAAATCATTTTATTAAACTCTAAATATATTGATAATGAAAACTTATACTAAATATTATCGTTTAATAATAATTTCCCCCTTATTTATTTTAGCAGTATTGAACCATGTTTATGCTGTAAAATATGAAACTGCTACAACCAACACAGAAATAAAACAGTATGATGGACCTGTTGATAATGGCGATATTAACCAAAAGTTATTAAGAATAAAACTTGAAGTAATAAACGGAGGCGCCACTCCGCCACAGGTTACATCCCTTTCATTTAATTTAACAGGCAATAGTCAGATACAGACATTAAAACTATATACAACTGACCAAGACCCGGTATTCAACACTTCAAGGCTTTTGGCAACAGTTGGTTCACCGGGAACTTCTGTCACTTTTGGAACATTAGCTGAAGCAGATAATGCAACCGGGTTTCATTATTACTGGTTGGTTTTTGATGCAGTTGCTTCTGTAACGTTAAATACAGTGGTTGATGCGGCATATACAGGTGGAACTTTTATAACCGGCCCACCGGCATTTGCAGTGACCGATCCTGCCGGCTTCCGTCTCACAGGCAGAAATTATAAAATTGGAACAGGTGAGCATTATGCCAATATTAAAACTGTTGCTGATGCTTTTGCACGGTTTGATTATGACGGTGCAGAAGATATTTTTATGGAATTGACAGCCAATTATGGAACCACTGCTGAAACTGCCGCAATAACTTTTACGACTCATACCGGACCTGCAATTATTACTTTTCGCCCTGCAAACGGACAAACCGGAAAAATTACACAATATAATCCTGCAACTGGCACCGACCTTATTACATTCAATGGAGTTCAGAAAATCAAATTCGACGGCAGAGCAAATGGCGGAGACGGAAGCATTCAATGGACAATCCGAAACACTAATATTTCAACCGTAATCAGTACTGTGTTTACATTTATAAATGATGCGAGCAACAACACGCTTACTTATCTTAAAATAGAAAGTGATTTAGCTGTTGATGATAATAAAGGTTTAATATTATTCGGAACAACAACCGGCACAACCGGAAGTGACAATAACACTATCAGTTTTTGCCACATAAGAGACTGGAGCGTAGCTGACGGAGGAAATGCAACGCTGCCCCGAAATGGAATATATTGTTATGGAACAGCTACTGCCGGTAAAGAAAACAGCGGTAACACGGTTGATAACTGCCGGTTTTACGATATTTGTGAAACTTCGGCTGCTACTTGGGCATCAAATAGTATTGACCTGTATAATGGAGCCGATGCCTGGACAATCACAAACAACCATTTCTATCAAACATCAAGTTATACATTTGCTGCTGTCGCCGCAATAGATGTAGCATTTGGTTTTATTAGAATTGTTACCGGAGCAGGATATGCTGTAAATGGAAATTTTATGGGAGGGACAGCGCCTAATGCAGGAGGAAGTGCATTTATTGTAACAAGCGGAGATCGCCCTGTACAGGCTATACTTTTTTCAGGCACCGGTTCTGCAGGAACTAACACCGTGAATGGAAATACTATTGCTAATATGAATATCACGTTAAGTTATACAGGTACTGGAACTACTCTTCTCTGTATTGGTACCCTCCATAATACTAATTTTATCATTGGCGCCCCTGAAAATGGAAATATCATTGGCAGCACAGGAGCAACCGGAGGAATAACTCTTACACATAATGGTACAACAGCTATTGGCATAAAAGCAATTACTACTACCGGAACCGGAACAAATACCATCTCTTACAACACCATAGGGGGAATTACTTTAAATGGCACAATGAATGATGCCACAACAACAATGATTAATGTTTCCAATGGAACAGTAACTATTGATAACAACATTATTGGCAGTACATTGTCAAACAATATTCTTGTTTCAAGCAATTCAAAATTATATGGCATTTATAATTCAAGCGCCAATGGAATTACTATTACCAACAATACCATCCAGAATTTCAAACAAGATGCCACCACTTCCATTTTCGCAGGAATTTACAATACCGCAGGAATTTTAACAACCACCGGCAACACAGTAAAAAATATCAATAGCGCCAGCAGTGCAAATAATTATATGATTTATCACAATTCATCCACAGGGGCAACAGCAAATATTTCTTCGAACACTATTCAGGATATTTCTTTAACAGGCTCATCACCGGCTACTTTTTATGGAATTCAGTGCATTACGGCAGGTGCAGCAGCCATAAACTCAAATATTATAGGAAATACAACAAATAATAATATCACGAATACCAGTACCGGAGATTGTTATGCAATCATTAATTCAGGAGCCGGAACCATGTCTGCTACCAGTAATATTATTCAGGAATTTAATCAACCGGCAGCCGATATAAACAATCAGTTTTTGGGAATATATACCAATAATGGACCTTTGATTGCTAATGGGAATACGATAAAGAATATTGACAATGCAAATACCGGCGGTGATGCCATGTTTGGTATTTCATTCGAATCTTCGAATCCCCTGAATGAAGCCACGAATAATACCATTCAGAATCTGAATGCAACTTCTTCAGTTGGCTTTCCAAGAATTTATGGGATATATACGAGCGTGAATGGTTCAAAAATTAGAAAGAATTTTATTTCCGGGTTTACAAATACCTGCAATTCAAATATTGGAGGCATTTCAGGAATTACTTTTTACACCATTGGCGGATGGATAGCGTATAATAATGTCATTCAGTTTAGTAATGCAGCAAACAGCAATGATATTTATTTAATTGGAATTCAAACCTCAAACACCGCAGCAACGCCTAATGAATTGTATCATAATACAGTGAAAATTTCTGGCGCCATTGCTTCAGGAACCTCAATTTCAGCCTGTATTTACGCTGACGGTTCCACATCAGAAATAATAGAAAACAACCTTTTTCAAAATCTGAGAACTGGTGGAACGGGCGGACATTATTCTGAATTCGACTATTCCGGAATTAATATAACCGACTACAATTATCTTGAAGTAGCAGACGATCAAAATAAAATCGGAAATTATGGTGGAACTGATTATAATTTCACAGGTTGGAAAACAGCCAGCGGTGCGGGAAATGATTTAAACGGAACAACCACCCTTGATGCAAGCGGTCATGTATTAACCGGATTTATAGGAGCAAATGCAGGAACAAATCTTTCTGCAACTGTCCCAGATGACAGATCGGGTGTTCTGAGAGACGCAACCCCTTGTATGGGAGCCTACGAAAATGCCGACCCGGGTCCACCGCTTTGCGGAGCATATACTATCGGTGGCGTTTCTCCGGATTATGCAACTTTTACTGCAGCTGTTGCCGATTTACAGGCGAGAGGGGTGAGTTGTCCCGTAATTTTTAATGTACGGAACGGAACTTACTCAGAACAAATTCAAATCAATTCTCTCATCGGAACATCCGTAACCAACACCGTTACTTTCCAATCGGAAAATAATGACAGCTCTTTGGTAACGCTCACTTATTCTGCAAATGTTACTAACAACTACACGGTAAAACTGAACGGAACAACTTATATCATCTTTAAAAAAATTACATTGCAAGCCACGGACGCAACTTATGGAAGAATAGTTGAATTAACGGGTGGATCATCGAATAATATAATTCAGAATTGCAGAATCACCGGTATGCCTAACAGCAGTTATTTGATTTATGGCAATGGAGGAGGCAATAACTTTAACAGGATTTATAACAACTGCCTTATTGACGGTAGCAGCGGGATTTATTTCACAAGTTCCACTGTACGCGATAAGGATAATGAAATTGTAGAGAATCTTTTTATCAATCAATCTTCTTCTGCCATTTATGCCCAGTTTCAGGAAAACCTGAAAATAATCAGCAATCAGATTTCCACTAACTCAACTGCAACAATTAGTATAATAGATATTGAGGATTGCGACCTGGCCACCGTTATTTCAGGAAACAGAATCAACAATTCAACATCAATGGGGACTGCTATATTTTTATCGGGTTGTGATGGAACTTTGATTACTCCGCTTCTTATTTCCAACAACTTTATTAAGTTTGGCTCTACCGGTCAGGCTTATGGGTTTTCCCTGAACACTTGCACTTTTATCAATGTTTATCATAATACTATAAAAACAACAAGCAATGATGCCGTCAATGGAAAGTGTTTGGCAACCGGAGGTACCTGCACCAATATCAATGTAAAAAATAATATTTTTAGTAATTTCGGAGGCGGATATACCGCTTATGTTACGGTTGCGGCTGAAATTGCAGGTATGGATTATAATGATTTATACACTACCGGCACGAATGTAGGCAATTGGGCAGGCGCAAATCAGGCTACACTTTTTAACTGGCGTACTGCGAGTGGTAAGGATGCCAACTCTGTTTCCATTGACCCGAAATTTATTTCTTCCACTGATTTGCATCTGACGAACCGTTTGCTTGTTTTAAAAATAGGGACGAATCTTTTTGCCAGCGTGCCGCTTGACATTGACGGACAAACCCGCGCAACAAATTCATGGCTCGGAGCCGATGAAATGGATCCTGCTCCAGCGGCAACAACTTTTCAAATTGCAGTTGGAGGAGCACTTAATGATGGTTCAGGCGCATATAGCGGACAAATCATACAAACTAGTGATGGGGGCTATGCATATTTTTCCAACACGCTTTCTTCCGGTGCCGGCAGTTCTGATTTTTATCTTGTAAAAACAGATGCTAATGGAATTATTCAGTGGAGCAGGACTTATGGAAGCACACTGGATGAAACAGGTAAATCAATAACTCAAACCACGGATGGAGGCTATATAATGGCTGGATACACAACCGGTTTTGGCGGCGCCGGCGCTGAAGACATTTATATCGTAAAAACAACTCCGGATGGAACACTTTCATGGAGTAAGGTGATAGGCGGAGTTGTCACAGATATTGCAAATTATGTGGAAGAAACCAATGACAACGGATATATGGTTTACGGATATACGGCAAGTTATGGTGCGGGGGGCAACGACTTTTTCATTTTGAAAACAGACGGAAGCGGCAATATAGCGTGGATGAAAGTTTATGGAAGTACAGGAACAGAATGGGGATACAGAAATGTAGAAGCAGGAAATGGCGATTTTATAATAACCGGAGCCACACCCGGAGGCGGTGGCGGGGACGATGTGATAATCATAAGAACTAATTCAAGCGGTACCATTCTCTGGCAAAAAACCTATGGAGGCACCGGCAATGATTATGGAAAGGGAGTAAAGGAAACAGCAGACGGAGGAATTATTGTTTCGGGACAATATGCCGGCGCCTCTCTTGATTTTTATCTGCTCAAAACCGATGCAAGCGGAAACCTTTTGTGGAGTAAAGAAATTGGCGGAAGCACAAGTGAAGATGGATATTTTGTCACTCCGTCAAATGACGGGGGATACGTTGTTACAGGATATAGTGATAACATTATTGGCAGCAGCAATGATGCATCCCTGCTCAAAGTGGACGGAAGCGGGAACCTGCTCTGGGCATACACTTACGGGGGCAGCGGCTCAGACAAAGGACAATTTGTAACACCATCAAATGATGAAGGATTTGCCATTGGCGGATGGACCAATTCTTTTGGCGCCGGTGGTTACGATGCTTATTTAATAAAAACAAATTCTAACGGCAGTAGCGGTTGCAATGAAGCAACATACAGCCCAACGGTTACTATTCCTACCACCACAGTAAACACTTCTGCATTAACAACCGCTACTCCTACTCCAACGATTACCGGACATACAACAACCGTAGGTACGCCAACTTCCACACGCACTGAGTTGTGCAGTTATCCACCCACCATCAGCACCTCCGCAATTTCCCCAACCACTTTATACCGATGCGCAACAATGAGCGTTCCTTATACAATCACCGGCTCTTTCAATTCCGGAAATATTTTTACTGCACAACTTTCTGATGCAACAGGCAGTTTTGCTGCTCCTGTAAATATCGGGACGCTTGCATCCACCACGGCTGGAACAATCACTGCAACTATTCCTTCAGGCGCAGCATTCGGAACCGCTTACAGAATAAGAGTAATTTCTTCCAACCCTGTAATTACTGGGACAGACAACGGAACAAACCTCGCCATTACAAATACTTTTACAGTAACCAGTACATCCGATGCAGGAGCGGGTACACTGCGGCAGGCAATCACCGATGCCAACAACGCCTGCGGACACGATATAATAAATTTTAATCTCGGAGCAGGAGGACCATTTACAATTTCTTTTACAACGGCATTACCTGATCTCACCGACAACGATGGTGTAACCATTGAAGGCTGGGACAACAGCGGAAATAACGGAACGCCAAACACTGTCCCTGTTTTTAGCGCTACCACCGCCACGCCAATGGATCCGGTTTATAAAATCATTCTCGGAAATTCAGGAAGCATTCCCACCGGACTTGTGCTCGCCAGCAATTATAATGTAATCCAGGGTTTGGTATTGCAGGATTTTGGAGATGGAACTCCGAGCAGTAATGATGTTGCAATAACAATTTCAGGAAACAATAATCAGATTCTCGGCTGTTACATTGGAATGGATGCAACAGGAACAACGAGGGGAACAAAAACAAATATTGGTATTTCCATTTCGGGTGCAAATAATACGATTGGAGATGGAACAGCAGTCGGAGCGAATCTTATTTCAGGAATGAATACTTCCGGAGTTGGAATTTATATTAACGGAGCAGGCGCAACAGGAAACACGGTAAAAGGAAATCTGATTGGATTGCAAAAAGATGGAAGTACCATAGTTACAGGAGCGCTTCAAGGATATGGTGTCTTTATCACTTCTTCTGCCGCATCCAACACCATTGGCGGCAGCGGGGTAGGAGAAGGAAATGTGATTTCCGGAAATTCAGGTTACGGTATTGCTACTTATTCTGCAGTTGTTGCTGGCAATTCTGTGCTCGGAAATATTATCGGTCCTCAGGCAGATGGTACTTCCCTTGTAGCTTCGAACGGACAAAATTATGGCATTCTAATTAATAATTCACTTAACAATATTATAGGGGGAAATATAACCGGAGCAAGAAATATTATTTCTGCAAACGAAACTGATGGGGTTTATATTACCGGAGCAAGTCCAACAGGAAATACAGTGAAAGGAAATTACATAGGCATTGATAAAAATGGGACAAATTTTATCACAGGAAGTGCACAGGATGTTGGTGTTTGGATTCAATCTAACGCTGCATCCAACACCATTGGCGGCAGCGGGGCGGGAGAGGGAAATGTGATTTCGGGAAATTCAACTTACGGTATTTATACTTCATCTTCGGCAGCAGCAGGAAACACTATGCTCGGAAACATCATCGGTCCTCAGGCAGATGGCATAACTTATCTTGCTTCAAATGTTCAATTAACTGGGGTTTATATTTCCGGTTCTCCCAACAATACCGTCGGAGGAAACACAGTAGGAGCAAGAAATATTATTTCTTCCAATGAAACTTATGGGGTTTATATCAGATATGCAGGTTCTACAGGAAATGTTGTGAAAGGAAATTATATCGGACCAGGATCTTCTCAAAGTAATATTGTTGGCTCATCACAAGATTACGGAGTTTACATAATAAATTCCGCCTCTAACACCACCATTGGTGGAAACGGTGCTGGAGAAGAAAATCAAATTGCTTTCAATACTGCTAATGGAGTTTATTTAACAAGTGCTGCTGCTACCGGCAATTTAATTTCACGCAATCCTATTTACAATAATACAAGTAAACCAATAAACCTGAACTATGGCGCCAGTCAGGCAAACAACGGCATTGCGGTTCCTGTTATAAGTACCGTAAATGCAACAAGTGTAAGTGGCACTTCAGGGGCAAATAATATCATTGAAGTTTTCAAGAACACTTCGGGTAATTGTTCTGATGCATCCACCTATATTGGTACTGCTACCGCAAATGGGAGTGGCAATTGGTCTCTATCCGGCTTGAGCCTTGTCGCTGGAGATTATGTGCTTGCTACGGCAACTGATGGGAGCAACAATACTTCCGAATTTTCAACTTGCATGTCGCTGAGCTCTCCACCAACAATAACAAGCCTGGGCTCTACAAGTGGTTGTGTGGGCTCTGTAATTACAATAAACGGAACGGATTTAACAGGTGCCACTTCTGTCACAATCGGAGGAACGGCTGTTGCTGCAATTCTTACAAACACTGCCGTGCAAATAACAGCGACCATTGGGAGTGGAACCACCGGGACTGTTTCTGTGACCACTCCCTTAGGGACTGCTGTAAGCGCCGCTACTTTTACAGTAAATACCATTCCGTCAATAACCGCAACAACACCCGCTTCCCGCTGCGGAACAGGAACTGTTACTCTGGGAGCAACTCTTTCTGCCGGAACAATTACCTGGTGGGATACAGCAACTGGTGGCACGAATCTGGGAACAGGTAGCACATTTATTACACCCACAATAAGCACAACAACCACCTATTATGTTGATGCAACAGATAACGGTTGTACAACGGCATCAAGAACTGCCGTAACAGCAACAGTATTCGATCAGCCTTATGATATTTGTGTTTACTTAAATGATTCCGTTTCACTTGATTTGCCTGTATTCACAGGAACTATTCAGTGGCAAGAATCTGTTGACGGTTCAACATGGAGCGATATTCCGGGAGCTACATATCAGCCCTATCAGTTTAAAGCAATAGTTCAAAAATATTATAGAGCAAAAATTATTAACGGGACTTGTAACCCGGTGTATTCGCCGGTGAAGAGGGTGAATATATTGTGATGGAATAATCCTTTGAAATTTGATTTATTTTTACTTAACTTTACAGAAAATAATTTTTAAACTTATATCAATATGGGAATACCACAATTAAAGCAGGATAAATTTACTTATGCAGACTACCTGACATGGGATGACCAAAAAAGATGGGAACTAATTGAAGGTTGGGCTTATGATATGAGCCCTGCGCCTAAAAGAAAACATCAAAGCGTTTCTATTCATCTGGCAAGGATATTCAGTAGTTATCTTAAAGGGAAGAGATGTAAAGTTTTTGCAGCCCCTTTCGATGTTTGCCTTTGCGAAAAGAACGAAGCAGACGAAGAAATTGAAAACGTTGTTCAGCCCGATATTTCCATTTTCTGCGATACTTCTAAACTCAATGAACGGGGTGCAAAAGGCTCTCCGGATCTGATTGTTGAAATTCTTTCAGAGAACACCTGTAAAAAAGACCTGGGAACAAAGCTTATCCTGTATCAGAAATTCGGAGTAAAAGAATACTGGATCATTGACCCCGAAACCGATACACTCACAGTTTACAAACTTGATACAATAGGCAGATATCAGATCGAAAAAGATTATTCAAAAGAAGATAAAGTGACAGTCGGAATTTTCCCTGATTTAACAATTGAAATGGCAGAAGTGTTTGAAGAATAGAACCACAGTATGCTTCGCTTGATATTTATTCTTTTAAACGAAACTAACCTGTTTAATACTATTGTAAAAAAAGAAGAGTAAATTTGTGGGTTGCATTAAAAACATACTGATATGCCGGAAAACTTAAAGAAACTACCAATTGGAAAACAGGATTTTGCCACCATGATAAAAGAGAATTATCTCTATGTTGACAAAACCGAATATATTTATAAGCTAATCAGCAGGGGAAGTGTTTATTTCCTGTCCCGTCCCCGCCGCTTTGGAAAATCGCTGACGGTCTCGACACTGGCTGAAATTTTCAAAGGCAATAAAGAGTTGTTCAAAGGTTTATACATTTATGATAAAATTGACTGGGAACAATATCCGGTGATATATATTGATTTCAGTAAAATCGGAGTAAAGGAACTCGGCGCTGAAAAAGCTATCTTGAAAGCTATCGATGGCATAGCCGCAACAGTTAATATTCTCCTTCACTCCACCACGCCCGGACAAAAATTTGAAGAACTCATTGTTGCCATGTCGCACGAAAAGCAAGTAGCCATTCTCATTGATGAATATGATAAACCAATAATAGACTTTATTGAAAAAGGGCAGACGTCAAAAGCATTGGAAAACCGGGAAATTCTGAAAAATTTCTATTCTGTTTTGAAAGGCAATGATGCTCATATCAGATTCCTGTTTATCACCGGCGTCAGTAAATTCAGTAAGGTAAGTATTTTCAGCGACCTGAATCATTTAACGGATATTACGATTGATGACAATTATTCAAAACTTGTCGGTCTTACTCACGAAGAAATTAAAACTAACTTTGCTGACTATATTGAAGAGGCCTCCGAAAAGCATAAAAAAAGCGAACAAAAAATTTTACTTGATATCAAAGATTGGTACAACGGATATAGCTGGAACGGTCAAGACTTTGTGTACAATCCATTCAGTCTGATTAATTATTTTTCCAAGCTACACTTCAGGAATTACTGGTTCGCCACCGGAACCCCTACTTTTTTAATCAAAGCATTGAAAGACCAGAAAAAACTACCTGAACAGACCGGAAATATCTTGGTGGGAGACGCTTTTTTTGATAAGTTCGACATTGAAAATATAGATATAGTTTCGCTGATGTTTCAGAGCGGATACCTTACTATAAGCAAAAGTGAAGGAAGTGAATATTTCAGGTTAGATTTTCCCAACAGGGAAGTCCGGAATTCCTTTTTAGGTCAATTGTTGGAGTGTTATACAGAACGAGCGTTAAGCGAAACAACCGGCAGCGTGGGGTTGATTAAATTTGCCCTTGAAAAAAATGACTGGAATGAAATAACTAAACAATTAAACATCTTGTTTAGCAATATACCTTACCAGATTTTCATAGCCGACAGCGAATTTTACTATCATTCCATTATCCATACAGTATTATCACTGGTGGGGGTTGATATCCACAGCGAGCTTCAAACCTCTACCGGTAGAATTGATACAGTTATCAAAAACGACAAATTCATTTATATAGTTGAATTTAAAATAGGCGAAGCTGCTGAAGCCATGAGGCAGATCAAAGATAAAGAGTACCACAAACCTTTTCTGAACGTTGGCAGGCAGGTTGTGCTGGTGGGTGTGGGGTTTGACGGAGACAGAAAGGAAGTACGGGATTGGGTATGTGAGAAATTGTAAAATTGGTAATCAGGCTTAGCGCCCAAGGTAGTTAACGTTTCATGTAATGCGGTGTATTCGCCGGTGAAGAGGGTGAATATATTGTGAATTGAAAAATAAAAAAATACATAAAAATATTATACCACCAAGTGTAACATATAAGGAACTCGATAGCCTTGATGTTTTGAAATAAAAATACTAAAAAATATAATTATGAAAAAGTTATCATTAATATTTATTATTATCAACTGCACAATCATTAATTTATTTGCCACCAATGTTACCATTACACAAGACACTGCCTCAACTCAAATTGCCGATCGTGGCCGTATGAATATTGAAATTCTTCGCATCACAATTTTTCATATTGGCGGTGGATCACCTCACGATGCAACGGTTACTCAAATGAATTTTACGCCCGCCAATACAAATAATGCGGATATTTTACAGGCAAAACTTTATTTTACAACATCAACTACATTTGATACTACCACACAATTGGGGACTGCAGATTTTGATTTAAGCAATGGATTAAGTTTTACATTTTCGCAGACAATTGCAAGGAATTCATCAGGATATTTCTGGCTTGCATATGATTTGGCAAACAATGTAACTCCCGGAAATATTCTTGATGCCACACAAGTACAAACCGATATTACCATTAGCGAACCCATAGATTCATATACAATAAACTCAAATGGTAATCGCACAATTGTTGACAGAGGCTGCTGGCTCCAAAAAGCCGACTGTGGAGATATCAGGTATCAGGCAGTTGGTTTTACCATCGGCACAAAAGGATATATCGGAACTGGATGGGGTAGTGCTGCTGGTGATGTCTTGAAAGATTTCTGGGAATGGGACCCAGGTACGAATATTTGGACACAAAAAGCTGACTTCGGGGGAGGACTAAGATATAAAGCTTCTGGTTTTTCAATCGGTACAAAGGGCTATATTGGTACGGGAATAGATGCTGGTACAACAGACTTTAATGATTTCTGGGAATATGACACAAGTACAAATACATGGACACAAAAAGCTGACTTCGGAGGAGCAATAAGAGAGTTGGCTGTTGGTTTTTCCATTGGCACAAAGGGCTATATAGGAACTGGTATTAAGGGGTCTTCTACTTACTACAATGACTTCTGGGAATACGACCCTTTTACAGATTTATGGACGCAAAAAGCAAATTTTGGCGGCACGGGAAGATACTCAGCAGTTGGTTTTTCTATCGGTACAAAGGGCTACATTGGAACTGGGACTGATGGCTCTAAAACAAATGATTTCTGGGAATACGACCCTTCTACAGATGTGTGGACACAAAAAGCCAATTTTGGAGGATCAACAAGGTATCGTTCTACTGGTTTTTCCATCGGTACAAAAGGATACATCGGAATTGGAGAAAATGGCGGTTACTTTGCTGATTTTTTTGAATATGACCCCTCTACAGATTTATGGACGCAAAAAGCTGACTTCGCAGGAGCAGCAAGAAGCAATGCAGTCGGGTTTTCCATCGGCACAAAAGGATATATTGGAACAGGACGAGATGGCACTTCTCCATCTTATTACTTCAAGGATTTTTGGGAATATACTCCAGATGATATCTGTGTTTTATACAATGGCATTGTTTCGCTTGATCTGCCGGTGTTCACAGGCTCTATTCAGTGGCAGGAATCTTTGGATGGCACTAGCTGGGCCGACATACCCGGCGCTACTTATCAACCTTACCAGTTCAATGCAACATCACAAAAATATTATAGAGCAAAAATTATAAATGGTTCGTGCAATCCGGTGTATTCACCGGTGAAGAGGGTGAATATATTATAGATAGATTAAAGCTATGATTATGAAAAAAAAATAAATTAATAATTGGTAAAAAAACATTGTGAAATTTTTGAAAATCATAGATTTATTAGTTAATTTTGATAAATTACATAAATTCATCCGGTAGCCATTCGCTTTTAGCAGCGAAAAAGTTCCGGGTAATATAAACTCAATAAACTCTTTAAAATTATGAAAAATACACACATCTACATTAGGACTGTTCTGGTTGCAGCCATCATGGGAATCAGCGCATGCGCTTTTTCGCAGATAACCCATGTGCCTTTTAGCGTTACGCAGGATCCTGCGCTGGTTGCCAGTCCAGGCTCCCCTGCTACTATATGTTCTGGACTTTCCACAGTGATCGGAGGTAGCCCCACAGCTTCCGGAGGTTCGGGAATATACAATATATTATGGACACCTGCAACCGGGCTGAGCAGCCCTACTGTTGCCAACCCGACAGCTTCTCCGGCAACCTCTACATCGTATGATGTATTAGTTACAGATGCAAATAATTGCCAGACTTCGTCCACTGTGTTTCTCACTGTAAATCCGTTACCTGCCGCAGCCGGAACAATCACAGGAACAGCAACCGTTTGCCAGAATCAAACCGGAGTTGTTTACAATATTCCTGCAATTACTGATGCAACAGATTATTTCTGGAGCTTACCAACAGGCGCAAGCATAGCAAGTGGCAGCAATACAAACAGCATCATAGTTAATTATTCAGGCGCTGCTACTTCTGGTAACATCACTGTTTACGGAACCAATAGTTGTGGTAATGGAACAGTATCTGCAAACTATGCAGTAACAGTTAATCAAACTCCGACAACAGCAAATGCAGGTGCAGATCAGAATCTTTGTAATTCAACAACTGCGACACTTGCCGGAAATACTCCTGCAACAGGAACAGGAAACTGGACAGTAGTTTCAGGCTCAGCAACTATTACAAATCCTTCTCTTGCTACATCTACAATAACAGGACTTGTAGCTGGAACTTCAGCCACTTTAGGATGGACTATATCGAATGGCATATGCACACCGAGTATAGATGAAGTGGTTATTACAAATAATCCTGAACCTGCAATTTCTTCTGAAACGAAAACGAATGTTACCGTTTGTGGCGGAAACGATGGGACTATTACTATTGTGGCATCAGGCACTCCGCCACTTGAATATTCTATTGACGGAGGAATAACTTATGTTTCTAATGGAGGAATTTTCACAGGGCTTTTCAATGGAGGATATCCTGTTGCAGTTAAAAACAGTTTTGGATGTATTGTTAATGGTTCTACATTAATTATTGTTGACGGAGGAGCTCCAGCCTCTCCTGTTGCAGGTACAGACGCTTCTTATTGCGAAGGAACTGTTGTTTCAAATCTTTTTGCAACAGCAGGGAGTGGCGGTTCGCTAACATGGTATTCCAATCCCGGTTTAACTACAATGGTAGGAACAGGAAGTTCTTTTAATCCGAACAGCTACGTTTCCAATGGAGCAAACCATTTTTACGCTACAGAAACAGTAGCAGGCTGCGAAAGTCCGGCTACGGTGGTAACCATTACTGTGAATTCAATTGATACAACCTTACAAACACAATACATTTGCGAAGGCGGAAGTTATGACTTCTTCGGAACACCGCTAACTGTATCGGGAATTTATTATCACACGTTAACCTCATCCCTAAGTTGTGATAGCGTTATTCAACTTTCTCTTTCTGTTAATCCGGTTGACACTACTTTGCAATCACAAACAATCTGCGAAGGGACAAACTACAACTTCTATGGCACACCGCTAACTGTATCGGGAATTTATTACCACACGTTAACCTCATCACTAAGTTGTGATAGCGTTATTCAACTTTCTCTTTCTGTTAATCCGGTTGACACTACTTTGCAATCTCAAGCTATCTGCGAAGGGACAAACTACAACTTCTATGGCACACCGCTGACTGCGTCAGGAACCTATTACCACACGCTGACATCATCGCTTCTTTGCGATAGTGTGATCAAATTATCACTTATAGTAAATCCTGTTGACACAACGTTACAATCACAAACAATCTGTGAAGGCAGTAATTACAATTTCTTCGGCACTCCCTTAACAACAGCAGGGAACTATTACCACACATTGGCATCAATATTAAATTGTGATAGCGTAATAAAATTATCGCTGACCGTTTACCCCGTGTTCGATACAACAAAAAATGTATCAATTTGCACTGGACAGAACTATACTTTGCCTGATAATAGTGTCGTATCTATTGCCGGTACTTATCCGGTAACATTAACAACATTGAATGGATGCGACAGTGTTATTACGACCAACTTGTCTGTTGTTACTGAAGTTGTCAATAATTTAAGTGTTACGATTTGCAACGGAGATAGCGCTTTCTTAAGCGGTAACTGGCAGACAACAGGAGGCACTTACTACGACACACTGACGGCATCAGGAGGTTGTGACAGCATAGTAGTTACCACGCTGACCGTATTCCAGGTTTATAACACTGTGATCAATGCATCTATATGCGAAGGTCAGGTTTATACATTGCCCGATAACAGTACGGCAACCATCACTGGAACTTATCCTGTGACACTGGCCTCAATAAATGGATGCGATAGTTCGATAGTTACAAATCTAATTGTAAATCCGGTTGACACAAATTTACAGATGCAAGTTGTTTGCGAAGACGGAAGCTATGATTTCTTTGGCACACCGCTGACTGCGTCAGGAACCTATTACCACACGCTGACATCATCGCTTCTTTGCGATAGTGTGATCAAATTATCACTTATAGTAAATCCTGTTGACACAACGTTACAATCACAAACAATCTGCGAAGGCAGCAATTACAATTTCTTCGGAACTCCCTTAACAAATACAGGGATTTATTACCACACACTGACATCAATACTAAATTGCGATAGTGTGATCAAATTATCACTTATAGTAAATCCCGTTGACACTACGTTGCAATCGCAAACTATCTGCGAAGGAGCAACCTTTAATTTCTTCGGCACACCACTTTCAACATCGGGTATTTATTACCACACGCTTACATCATCACTTAGTTGCGATAGTGTAATCAAATTATCGTTGGTCGTAAATCCTGTTGATACTGTTTTACAATCGCAAACCATTTGCGAAGGAGCCAATTACAATTTCTTTGGAACACCTTTGACAAATGCCGGTATTTACTATCACATATTAACATCGGCTTTGAATTGCGATAGCGTTATTCAACTTTCTCTTTCTGTTAATCCGGTTGACACTACCTTACAACTTCAAACCATTTGTGAAGGCAACAATTATAATTTTTTCGGAACACCACTCACCGCAACAGGTACATATTACCACACGCTTACCTCATCGTTACTTTGTGATAGTGTAATACAATTATCGCTCACCGTAAACTCCGTTGATACAACCCTGCAACTTCAAACCATTTGCGAAGGAGGAAACTATGACTTCTTCGGAACACCATTGACTACGGCTGGTATCTATTATCACACATTAACTTCATCGCTGAGTTGCGATAGCGTAATAGAACTTTCACTTACAGTAAATCTATTACCGGTGGTCCATCTCGGAAATGATACTTTGTTATGCGGCGCCACAATCACACTTGATGCAGACAATGTTGGAAGCACATTTATCTGGAACGACAATTCCACAAATCAGACGCTCGAAGTAAATACAGGCGGCACATATTCTGTTACTGTTACCGACATCAATGGTTGCAGCAACAGCGATACTATTGTTATTATTTCAACAACCATTAACGGAACTGTACATTATTCCGGAGGCACAATCCCGCCAAATTCGGCATATGCAGAATTATACAAAATAATCAATACAACTGATTTCAATCGTGTGGATACAATTGCATTAACCGGTATGACATTTCAGTTTTCTAATGTGGAAGCAGGCGAATACCTGTTGTGCATCAGAATAGATAACAACTCTTTTGACCCGCATGTTTTAAGTACCTACAGAGATAGTGTTGCATTCTGGAGTTTGGCCGATACATTAATAATAAATTGCGGCAACACGTACAACACAGATATTCATCTTTACGAAATTACAACACCTACAGGAATGCCTACAGGTTCTGTTTCCGGTACAGTTTATTATATAAGCGCTGGCGGAAAAGGTATTAATGCTGTTAAAAGTCCGCTTGAAATGGGCAACCCTGTTATCGGCGGAGAAATATATATAGAAATAGAACCTGATGACGAACCCATTGCAAACACACAGACTGATACTGCAGGGTCTTATTCTTTCTCAGGCCTGCCCGAAGGAAATACCTATTCAATAAAAGTTGACATTCCCGGCCTGCCCATGATTTCAACTTACACATTCACTGTTACGGCAGGCGATACGGTATTTGGCAATCTGAATTTTTATGTTGACACATCGGCAACCGATGGATATATCTCTACGGATACCTTAACCGGAATATTGTTACATTCCAATTCAAAGTTTTCTGTTTTAGTATATCCCAACCCTGCACAAAATAATTTAACTATTGAATATTCGTTAGGTAAGACAGGGAAAATAAATATTGAATTATTTGATATGGCAGGCAGAAAAATATTGCAGGTTGTAAATGCAGAACAACAGGCAGGAAAACACAATTTTACCCTGAACCTGACAAAACACCGGATATTGAAAGGTTCGTATTTTTTAAAATTTTTAATTAATAAATCTGTATATTTGAAAAAAATTATTATTGAATAAAACTGAACCGTGAATGTTTATACCTTGCCTGCCGGCAGGCAGGAATTGAGTTTTTCATTATTTGGTTTGTTAAGCGTAGTCTCCAGACTGCGCTTTGTAACAACCTTTGTTTTTATTCTATTTTTTCTTTTTTTATTATGTCATTTACCTTTGTGCCTGCAGGCTCAAAACAAGAAAAAAACCCGTCCTGAGCCAAGTCGAAAGACCGACAGCCTCCTCAACGTACTTAACACCACTCCGTACGATACAACCAAAGTGAATACGCTTTCTGTGCTTGGCTATAATGTGTCATTTTATGATACTGTAAAAGCCATTCAATATGCGAAGCAGGGTATAAAACTGGCGAGAGAGATCCGTTATAAAAAAGGATTGGCCATGTGTTTCAGCAGTATGGGAGTGATCTGTAAAAATATGGGTAAATTCGATCTTTCCATTGAACATCACCAACAGGCGCTATATATCTATGAAGAACTCGATGATAAAAAAGGATCCGGCAAATCATACATTCATTTGGGAACTGCTTACAGCGAACAGGGTAATTATCCCAAAGCGCTGGAAAATTATCAGAAAGCGCTTGCTGTTTATCAGCAACTGAAAGATAAAACAGGCATAGCAAAATGTTATAATGTAATCGGCATGGTATTTAAAGACCAGGGAAATTATACCAAAGCCATTGAATATTATATGATGGCTCTGAAAATAAGGGAAGAGACGGGTGATAAAAAAGGAGTCATGTCCTGCTATTCCAATATCGGACAGATTCACAACAAACAAAGGAACTACATCAAGGCCATTGAATATTTTGAGTTATCGCTAAAATTAGCTCAGGAGCTAAAAGATCAAAAAAGTGCGGCATCCTGTTATAATAATTTAGGCAATGTATATATGAAAATGGAAGGGGAAGAAATAGTAAAGAAAGATACGGTAAAAGCCAAACAAAGCCAGAACAAGGCCATTGAGTATTTCAATAAAGCCATTGATATTTTAGAAGCGGCCAAAGACAAAAAAGGCATTGCGATCTGCTTTAACAATATTGGTTCAATTTACAAGGATCAGAGGAATTATAACAAAGGTCTTGAATATTTCCTTAAAGCTCTGGGTAAATTTGAAGAATTAGCTGCAAAAGAGGAGATATCCGTTGTTTGCGCCAACATTGCCGACCTGAATAATAAAATGAAAAAATACAATGAAGGAATCAAATATGGAGAAAAAAGCCTTTACATAGCCCGTGAAACAGGTTCCTGGGAAAATCAGCGCTTTGCATATGAAAAACTTTCTGACTCATACAAGGGGCTTGAAAATTTTAAAGAAGCTATGAAAAATTATGAATTATGTACAAAATACAATGACTCTATTTTTGATAAAGAAAAGAACAAGCAATATGAAGAAATGGAGTCAAAATACCAGAATGAAAAGAAAAAGAAGGAAATTGAACTGTTAAACAAAAATAAGGCACTACAACAGACCGAAATAAAACAACAAAAGACACAGAAATACGCTTTTATCGGGGGCTTTCTGTTAATGTTGGTACTGGCAGTAGTAATTTTTAAAAGTTACAGAGATAAGAGAAAAGCGAATATTCTGCTTGCAGAACAGAAAAAAGAAATCGAAGAAAAGAACGAAGAACTGAACCAGCAAAATGCAGAAATAGCGGCACAACGCGACCATATTGCGCAAATTAATGAAGATATTACCGACAGTATCCATTATGCCCAGAAAATACAAAAAGCAGTTTTGCCGTCCGTTGAAACCGAAGAGCAATTAGTAGCGCCGCATCAGATTTTTATCCTTTATAAACCCAAAGACATTGTCAGCGGCGACTTTTATTTCATCACCCGGCGTAAACACTGGCTGCTGATTGCAGTAGCCGATTGTACCGGCCATGGTGTTCCAGGTGCTTTTATGAGCATGCTTGGAGTGTCATTTCTAAACGAAATCGTAGCACGCGAAGACATTATGACTGCAAGCCATGTCCTGGATGTATTACGGCAGAACATTATTCGTTCATTACAGCAAAAAGGAGTTATGGGCGAACAAAAAGACGGAATGGATATTGTTTTTGTGGCATTAAACACGGATACCTTAGAGATGCAGTATGCCGGGGCTAATAATCCGCTGTACATTGTAGAGACGGGACATGTCCCGTCTCTACAAGAAATTCGCCCCGATAAAATGCCTGTGGGTATTTTCGAATGCATGAATGATTTCACGAATCAAACCCTTAAATTGCAAAAAGACGATATTATTTACTTAATGAGCGATGGATACCAAGACCAGTTCGGAGGTCCGAAATTCAAAAAATTCATGTCAAAAAACCTGAAGCAACTTCTGATGGATAATTATCATAAACCGTTGAGTGAACAGAAGGAAATTCTTGATAAAACCATAGAACACTGGAAAAACGGATATGATGTTATTTACAAACAAACGGATGATATAACGATTTTAGGAATTAAAATAAAATGAAAAAAACATATCTTTTATTTGTACTTAATTCTTAGTATGGAACATATAATTGGCCTGTCAAAATGATATCATTAATATTCTGCAAGCAAGCAAGGAACAAGTCCTTATATATCTTTAATCCTAATCGTAATCAAATTTAAAAGGTATTTCCTATAATTTATTTTCCAATTCATTTATTTTTTGTATTTTTATTTCCTGAATTAATTACTGAAATCTATGATTGGTAAATTTCTACACGGTGATTTTCTCTCATTTGTTTATGATTTTTATAATATAATGCGGGATAATGAAATCAGTCTTGCCTACGAAGGCGAGATCAACCAGATGGTTACTAAAGCATTTACATCACTGGCCGAAGGGAATATGGAAGTTGAATCCGAGGATGGGCATGTGCAAAGGAAAGTCTTTCACGTGATGGTTGAATGTCTGCAGAACATCAGCAAGCATGCCGACCGGGTTGGACAGGCAAAAGAAGGCAGGGGAATATTTATTGTAAGCAAGGGCGATGTTGAATATCATGTAGTTACCGGAAATATTATAGACAATGATAAAATCGAACCTCTGAAAAACTCTCTCGATAATGTCAACAGCTTAGATAAAGACGGTCTGAAGGAGTTATATAAAAAACAGATGAAAGTCGGCACCCTTTCTGATAAAGGCGGCGCAGGGCTCGGTTTTATAGATATGGTCAGAAAAACAGGGAATAAGCTTCAATACCATTTCCTCCCGGTTGATGAAAAATATTCTTTTTTCATGTTAGTTTCAACCATATCTAGAAACGAGAATAAAGAAAATAATAACTGATTAACCGTATCTGATAATACTTACCGTAGATGAGCGAGGAGATACTAAAAGCGCTGATGCAGTTGTTCGCAATTATTGCTAAACAGGACGGAGGCATCGAAGAAACAGAACGGACGTTTGTCATTACTTTTTTAAAACAGCAGCTCAGCGAAGAAGCCGCAAAACAATACATTGAACTATTTGATGAACAAACCGGGTATAATAAAATAAAATCCGGAAATGAAGACGAAGCCCAGCTTACCTCTGTTAAAGATTCTGTAAAAATTTTAGGGCTCTGCAAAAAAATCAATAAAACTCTTACCCAAAATCAAAAGGTTGTCGCTTTAGTCCGCCTGTTCGAACTTGTGAATGCCGACAGAAAATTCACAGATCAGCGGATGGCTATCATTAACACGGTTGCCGATGTATTTAAAATTTCGAAAGAAGAGTTTGCAGCCATAGAGGCTTTTGTTATCAAAACCGATGCGGAAGATTTCGATAATGCCGATATGCTTATTGTTAATGATAAATCCGCAGATTACGGAGCATGCAAGCATATCAGGACGGAAAAATTAGATACGAACCTGTTTATCCTGCGCATCCGGAGCGTTGATCTTTATTTTTTGAATTACACCGGGAATGAAAACCTGTTTTTGAACGGACTTGCCCTAAGGAACAGGAGTATTTATCTTTTTGCCAAAGGGAGCACCGTTAAATTGCCAAAAGGAAAACCTATTTATTACAGCGATGTTGTTTCCCGGTTCCTTGAAGACACTACGGCAAATAAAATATCCTATACAGTCAATAATCTGGAATATACATTCCCGAACGGCGACACCGGGCTTAGAAATATAAGTTTTTCAGAAGGCCATGGAAAACTTATCGGGATCATGGGCGCCAGCGGGGCAGGTAAGACAACCCTGCTGAATGTGCTTTGCGGAACGGCAAAACCCTCGCAGGGAGAAGTACTGATAAACGGAATAAATCTCCACACTGAAAAAACAAAAATCGAAGGAGTCATCGGGTTGATTCCGCAGGACGATTTATTGATTGAAGAACTTACAGTTTTTGAAAATTTATATTATAACGCAAAACTTTGTTTCAAAGATAAAAAAGACGATGAGCTCAGCGCGCTGATTGATAAAACACTTATTAACCTTGGGCTATACGACCGTAAGGATCTTAAGGTGGGATCGCCTCTCAACAAGTTCATCAGCGGTGGGCAGCGTAAACGCCTTAATATCGCGCTTGAACTGATACGCGAACCTTCTATTCTTTTTGTTGATGAGCCCACATCGGGCCTTTCTTCAAAAGATTCGGAAAATGTGATGGACCTGCTCAGGGAACTGGCGCTCAAAGGGAAACTGATCTTTGTGGTTATTCATCAGCCTTCGTCGGAGATTTACAAAATGTTCGACAAGATGATTATCTTAGATACCGGCGGCTACATGGTTTATTACGGAAATCCTGTTGAAGCCGTTATGTATTTCAAAAGGGTTGACGCCCAGATCAACAGCGATGTGGGCGAATGTCCCACGTGCGGCAACGTGAATCCTGAAATGATATTTAACATCATCGAAGCGCAGGTGGTGGATGAATTCGGTAATTACACGAATGTGCGCAAGATAACGCCCCCCAAATGGGAAGAGCATTACAGGGAGAAACTCCGCACGGAACCTGCAGAACCGGTTCAGGAACCGCCGCCAAAATCACTGAATATTCCAAACTGGTTCAATCAATTTAAAATTTACACACTCAGGGATTTATTTTCAAAATTGAGTAATACCCAATATGTGATACTTAATCTTGTTGAAGCGCCCCTGCTCGGATTGATTTTATCTTTCCTGATCCGCTATATTGCCGATCCCAATTCTTCGCATTACCTTTTCAGGGAAAATGAGAACATCCCTCCTTATATTTTTATGTGCATTGTGGTGGCTTTGTTTCTTGGGCTTACTGTGAGCGCAGAAGAAATTTTCAGGGACAGAAAAATATTGCAACGCGAGAAATTTTTAAACCTTAGCCGTTCCAGCTACCTTGTTTCCAAGATTACAATATTATTCGGGATTTCAGCCATACAAGCGTTTTTATTTGTCATTGTCGGAAATTTAATTCTTGGAATCAGGGGAATGTTTTTTGAATACTGGTTAGTACTATTCTCAATTTTCACCTGCGCAAACATGATGGGCCTTAATATTTCGCAATCGTTCAATTCGGCTGTTACGATTTATATACTGATACCGCTCCTGATGATACCTCAGATGGTTCTTGGCGGAGCCATGTTCAGTTTTGATAAATTGAACCGGATCATCAATAAAGCAGGGAAAGTGCCGTGGGTGGCCGAATTTATGATATCAAGGTGGGCTTATGAGAGCCTGATGGTGCGGCATTTCAAAAACAATGATTTTGAAAAATATTTTTATGACATGGAAAAAGACATCAGTATTGCTGATTTCAAACAGGTATATTACCTTCCAAAGCTTCAGGAAAAACTCGATGATGCTATTATTGCAACAAAAGCGCAAAATGACTCATTGCTGAAGTCGAACCTCGCATTGCTCAGAAACGAAATCGGCAAGGAACAGAAAAAGCTAGGCTCTTTCAGGGAATACACCAAATTGAATGAGAAGGATTTTAATGCTGAGGTAGGAAAGAAGACCAGAAAGTATCTTGAAAGAGTAAAACAATATTATGCAAAGCTATTTGAAATGGCTGATGCAAATCGTGAAAAGCTTGTACGATTCTGGATGAACAGAGATCCTGACCTGTACCGCCTGAAGAAAAATGAGTGTCACAACGAAGCCGTTTCCGATATCGCTAAAAAAATCTTTGAGAAAAATAGAATTGTTCAGTATAAAGATGAGCTTATTCAACAAGTGCATCCCATTTACCTTGATCCCGCTACTGACAACCCTGTAAATTTCAGGACTCATTTTTTAGCGCCCCGGAAATATTTCGCAGGGGTATTTTTTGATACGTTCTGGTTTAATATCGTTATTATTTGGGTGATGACTATCTTCCTGTATATTACTTTATACTTTGAACACCTGAAAAAACTGTTGAATTTCTGGGATAGAGTGAAGTTAGACAGAATGCTGAAAAAAAAGGTATAAGGGAATACGTTGATACATTGATAATGGAGGTAGCAGGAGCATGAGCAGGCTGTTAACATTACTTAAAAAATATTTTGTTGTAATTATTTATTTTTATTTATTTTTAACCACACTAAAATTTATTGTTTATATGAAATTTAAAAGGCTGTATTATTTTGTTTTGTCTTTAATGATAGCGGGCTTTATATCCTGCACCGGAGAGGATAAAAAAGTTGATATTCCAAAAGAATCAATATTCGACGACCAGCAATTGGAAATATCCCAGGAAACCATGGAACAGTTGATAGATAATGTATCATCGCCTGTTGAAATGGCCGCATTGATCAAGGAAGCCGGGATACCATTCTCCAAAGAGTATGTTTCAAATCCGGACAATGCCGGCAACCTGAATACTAATTTTGAACAGTCTCTGCGGCTTGGTATCTTAGGTTCTGATCTCGGTTACCTGAATATGTATGATAAAACCGGGATGGTAATCAATTATATTTCTGCAATAAAAACATTGGCAGACAATTTAAAAGTGGGCCAGTTTTTCGATTTCCAGACCTTAAAGAAACTCGCCACAAACAGCACAAATCTTGATTCTCTGATGTACCTGTCGGTTTCCAGCTTTAATAAAATGGACAGTTATTTACGCGAAAATAAAAGGACAAATGTAAGCGCCCTGATCGTTACCGGGGTATGGATTGAAGGGCTTTATCTTGCCACGCAGGTTGTAAAAAGCAACCCCAACCAAAAAATTTCAGAACGTATCGGCGATCAAAAAAATATGCTGGAGAATATAGTCATCATTCTTGGGAATTTTAAAAAAGACAAAAATTTTGAAACTCTTGCCACGGAACTCACAGAACTTAAAGAAGCATACAAAGATGTCAAAGTCTCTTTTGAACAGGGCGAACCCGAGCAAGTGGAAGAAAACGGAAAACTCGTGATTAAGCAAACTTCAAAAAGCATTGTTCAGATAAGCGACGAGCAAGTGAAAAAAATAACCGAGGTTACTGCAAAAATCCGCAATAAAATCGTTAAGTAAACCATTTAAAAGTTAAATCCATAATCATAAGAAGATATGAAGAAGATTTTATGTATAACCCTGACCCTGCTGATAGCGATCCCTGCCATCATGAAAGCCCAGTGTAACCAGCAGCTTGTGGATATTGCAGTACAAGACATCAAGGGTGTTGCCACCTATATGAAAGATTTTAAGGTGAGGCTTAAAGCCCAGGAACCAAGAAAACAACAACCCATAGCAAAATTCTCGGTGACCATGAGCAAGGGACAAACCTACCGGTTGAGCGTGGCAAATGCAAAAGAATACAAGGGACAGGCGATCATTCAGCTTTACGATAATGATAAATTGCAGGGATCAAGTTTTTTTAAAGGGAAAGATTATAAATTTTTCGATTTTATTTGCCAGAAAACTGCGCCTTACCTGATATACATCACTTTTAACGATGGCAAGGAAGGGTGCGCCGTTGGGATTTTATCGGTGGTAAAACAGAAATAATTCAGTAAAGCCGATTTGAAATCGGCTCTACATCTTACGCAAGTAATTCGAGCCTGCTGGCATCAAGCCGTATAAAAATAAACAGCAGAATAGTAAAAGCCCACAACGAAGATCCGCCATAACTGAAAAATGGCAGGGGAATTCCGATTACAGGCGCCAGTCCGATGGTCATCCCGATATTAATAACAAGATGAAACAAAAAAACTGATGCTACTGCATAACCATAAATCCTGCTGAATAAAGACCGTTGCCGTTCGGCCAAAAAAATGATTCGCAAGAGAAGGGCGACAAATAATCCGATCACAATGGTTGAACCCAGAAATCCAAACTCTTCGCCAATGGTGCAAAAAATAAAGTCTGTACTTTGTTCAGGAACAAAATCGTATTTTGTCTGGGTTCCCTGCAAAAAACCTTTTCCCCAGAAACCGCCGGAACCAATTGCAATTTTCGACTGGTTCACATTATAACCGGCTCCTTTCAGGTCGGTTTCCATTCCAAGCAGAACCGTAATCCGGGTCCGTTGGTGTTCCGATAATACTTTATCAAAAAGATAATCTACCGTAAAAGTAAATGTAATAGATAATGCAAGAAAAATAACAATCGTATTCAGATTGGGAATTTTGAACCACAAATTAAGGATAAAATAAGCAATGCAGGAAACCCCGGCAGCCAGAGCAATCACATAATACAGGGAAAAAGGGTGAGGGAGAAAATGATTTATACCATATAATATACTCAGGCTTACAATAAATATCCCAAGCGATAAAAGGAATTCATAAAGCCTGCGCCGCATGATTCCAAAAATTACAAATGCCAGTACAATCAGAAAAATTATTAGTGATAATGGATTCACCAAGAGTGTTGCAATGAATAACGCTACAATCAGAACGCAAAAAAACAGGAGGTTACCGGGAACCCATCCTTCGCGGTACAAAACTAAGATAAATGCGCTGTACACCAAAGCTGTTCCCGTATCATTCTGAAGGATCACCAGTCCGGAAGGAATTGCAATAAAAATTCCCATGAGAAATAACGTGCGGAATTTTTGCGTAATCATATTAGAAGAACTAAGCAATTTTGATATGGCCAGGCAGGTGGCAAGTTTTGCAAATTCGGCCGGTTGCAGCCTGAAGCCGCCAATCTGGAACCACGACCGCGCCCCGTTCACCTCTTTCCCGAAAAATAAAACGGAAACAAGGAGGCCTATGGTTAAAGCATATAAAATGTAAGCGAAGAATGAATAAAAATTACTGTCAATAAGAAAAATCAGAAAAATAAGCACAATAGAAGAACCAATCCAGATCAACTGCATTCCGTATTTCTGGCTGATATCATAAATGCTTTTGGACTCGTCGTTATAAACTGCCGCATATATATTAAGCCAGCCAATAATTACAAGGGCAAAATATAATACAATCGTAATCCAGTCAACATTAGTCAGCAGGTTTACTCTTCTTGTTGAGTCTGTCGCGTTTTTTGTCAAAGTTCAGTGATTTTTCAAGATTGTCGAAATCTAAAATTCTTTGTTCCTTATCCGGATCAGATATTTTATGGGTCAAATATTTTTCTATAATAAGGCTTGCCATAGGCGCAGCCCACACGCCGCCAAAACCTGCATTTTCGACATACACAGCTATTGCAATTTTAGGATTGTCTTTGGGTGCGAATGCAATAAACACAGAATGGTCGTCGCCCCTGGGATTTTGTGCAGTTCCTGTTTTACCGCATACGTCAATATCTTTAATTCTGGCCAGCCTGGCAGTGCCGCTTTCAACAACCCGCATCATTCCATCAACAATCATTTCGAAATATTCCCGGTCAATCGGTAAATTATGTTTTTCATGAAATTTCGGATTTGAAATTTTTACATCCCCGATTTCTTTTACAAGATGGGGTGTGTAATAATACCCTTTGTTTCCTACGATTGTTACAAAATTGGCCATTTGAATAGGAACTATTTCAACCTCGCCCTGCCCGATGCTGAGCGAATAAATAGTTTGAAAAGCCCATCGGCCTTTGCCGTACCACCTGTCATAGAATTTGCAGTCGGGAATCCGGCCTCCCTTCATATAATTGATATCTGTTTCAAAAGCTTTTCCCAAGCCAAATGTTATAACCATATCGTGCCAGTTTTTCAAACCGATTTCGCTGTCCTTAAAAATACTTCTTGATTTCCCCTGTTGAATAATTCGCTGAAAAACCCTGTAAAAATAGGGGTTACATGAATACTGAACGGCTTCTCTGATGTTGGATGCGCTGGGATGGTTATGGCAATTCACTATGCTTTTGTCGCAGGGAAATCCTGTTGTTTCTTTTATTACACCCATTTGTAATCCCACAAGCGCCTGGATAATTTTAAAAATCGAACCTGGGGGATACTTGGCCTGCAATGCACGGTTCAGAAGAGGCTTGGCAATGTCGTTGTTCAACTGGGGATAATTTTTTGATCGCTCTCGTCCGATTAAAAGATTCGGGTCATATGTGGGACTTGTAACCATGCACAATATCTCGCCAGTCGAAGGTTCTATGGCAACAATACTGCCCACTTTATTCTCCATCAGTTTTTCGCCGTATTCCTGTATATCTAAGTCTATGGTGGTTTTAAGGCTCTTGCCGACAATAGCTGTAGTATCGAACTTCCCGTTTTGAAAATTCCCTTTGATGCGGTTATGAACATCAACCATATAAATGCTCACTCCCTTTTTGCCCCTCAGTTCTTTTTCGTAGGATTGTTCCAAACCGCTGATGCCGATATAATCTCCGGATTTATAATAACGATCCTTCTTTGTTTTTTCTTCATCCACTTCGCCGATATACCCTAACGCATGCGCTGCAGATTTCCTGGGATAAATCCTGAGGGTTCTGGGTTGAACAAAAAAACCGGGATATTTGTAAAGTTTTTCCTGCAATATTGCATAACGCTTTGAAGATATCTGCTTGATGAGAACAGACGGTTTGTACCGCGAGTAATTTTTTGCTTTGGCAAGCCCTTCGATGAGTTCTGCTTTAGTTATATCTAATGTATTGATGAGGTCGGCAGTGTCTATTTGTTTTATTTGTCTTGGTATAACCATCAGGTCGTATACAGCCTGATTTTCTACCATGAGTTTTCCGTTCCGGTCATATATCAGGCCGCGTGCAGGATAAATAGTAACATAACGCAATACATTATTATTCGCTGAAAGTTTAAGTTCCGTATCAATGATCTGGAGGTAAAACAGCCGGATAATATATGCTCCTGCAATTATCAGTATAATTACTGCAATTGTAAATCTCCTGTCAGCATATGGATTTTTCATTTTTCCCTACCCGATTCAATAAATTTCAAATAATCTCGAAAATTAGTTATAATTTACCTGAGATTGATTTTAAAATGCCGACCTGTTTTCAACAATTTTTTGAACTGCGGCTTATTATCGCTTGCATTTATGGGATTTTCAGGGTTTGTCAAATAATAAGCTATTGTTAAAAAAATATTTTTAAATTTGCTGTAACAAATTAAACTTTAAAACCGTCATATGAGAAAATCTTTAAAACTTAAGATTATGAAAGCAACAAAAATTATTTTTTCGGCAGTAATTTATTTATCGTTTATATTATTTGCGAATGCCTGTGTTAATTTCAGTTCTGTTACAGGAAACGGCAATGTTATCACGCAAGACAGGAATGTTACCGGGTTCTCGGGTATCAAGGCAAGCACCGGGATTAATGTGATTATTTCTATGGGTGAACAGGAGAAAGTACAGGTTAAAGCGGATGAAAATATCGCTGCTTTGATTATCACCGAAGTGAAAGACGGGGTTCTGAAAATTTATTGCAAAGAAAATATTAAAAAAGCCAAATCAAGAGATGTGTATGTTACGGCCAAAGAAATTAAAAGCATATCCGGATCAGCCGGCGTTGACGTGAAATCGCTGAATACCATTAAATCAGCAACATTGAGCATTGGAGCCAGCAGTGGCAGCGAGGTTACTTTATCTGTTGAAAGTTCTGATATTAGCTGCAGTTCCAGCAGTGGCGCCGTTTTGAAACTTTCCGGCACAACAAAAAATCTTGCGGCAAAGGCCAGCAGCGGGAGTGATATAAAAGCATATGACCTAACTTCGGATGTTTGCAATGCATCGTCTTCGAGCGGCGCTTCTGTAAAGGTGAATGTTTCGAAAGATTTGAAAGCTGGAGCCAGCAGCGGCGGCGATATCCATTATACCGGGAATCCTTCAAACATTCAAAAGAGCATTAGCAGCGGCGGAGGATTGCATAAAGACTAATGGACTTGCCTGCCCTGCCTACCGGCAGGCAGGAATCAGTACATTTTTTAAGCCCCAAATTCCAAGTTCCAAATTCCAAGAGGACTTGAGACTTGGGGCTTTGGGTTTTGGGCTTGGGACTTGTAAGAGAAATGTATAAATTTACACTGTTTTTTGTATAAGTCGGAAACTAAAATATTTTATAATGCAGAAGTTATTGTTATTAGGCGATGAAGCCATTGCACAGGGAGCAATAGACGGAGGTATGTCAGGAATTTATGCATATCCCGGAACCCCTTCGACAGAAATCACAGAATACGTTCAACATTCAAAGCAGGCAAGGGAAAAGAAAATTCACAGCCAGTGGGCTACGAATGAAAAAACTGCAATGGAATCAGCCTTGGGCATGTCTTATGCCGGAAAACGCGCTATGGCGTGCATGAAACATGTCGGGTTGAATGTTGCTGCAGATGCTTTTATTAATTCTGCAATCACCGGTGTTAACGGAGGCCTTATTGTTGTCAGCGCAGACGATCCTTCGATGCACTCTTCGCAGAACGAGCAGGATTCACGCGTGCTGGGAAAATTTGCGCTGATCCCGATACTGGAACCATCAAGCCAGCAGGAAGCTTATGATATGGCGTATCACGGTTTTGAATTTTCTGAAAAATATAAAGTCCCCGTATTGCTCCGTATTGCTACCCGTCTTGCACATTCCAGGGCCGGTGTGGAGACAAAGGAGCTTAAACCGGAGAACAAGATAAGCCTTCCTTCCAATCCCACGCAGTTTGTTTTATTACCTTCGATTGCCCGTAAACAATACAAAGACCTTCTGAATAAACAGGCTGCTTTTGATGAGGAATCAGAAAAATCACTGTACAACCGGTATTTTGAAGGAAGCGATAAAAGCCTTGGTATCATAGCCTGCGGTTTGGGTTATAATTACCTTATTGAAAATTACCCGGACCGGAAAGTATCTTATCCTGTTTTAAAAGTCGGCCAGTATCCTTTGCCCCGCAAACAGGTTGAAAAGATTTGCAGCGAATGTAAAGAAGTTCTTGTCCTGGAAGATGGCTACCCGGTGATGGAAGAATTGCTCAAAGGCTTCCTGGGAAAAGAAAAAATCAAAGGCAGGCTTGATGGATCAATACCCAGAGACGGTGAATTAAATCCCAACCATGTTGGAGCGGCTCTCGGTTTAAAGCAAACCTATGGCAAAGATATTCCCGAGATCGTTAAGAACCGTCCGCCTTCGATGTGCAGCGGCTGCAGCCATATTGACGTTTACTTAGCATTGAATGAGGCGTTGAAAGAATATGGAACAGGCAGGGTATTTTCTGATATCGGATGTTATACATTGGGCGCTTACCCTCCGTACAATTCTATCAACTCCTGTGTAGATATGGGAGCATCCGTTACCATGGCCAAAGGCGCTGCAGATGCAGGTCTTATCCCTTCTGTTTGTGTAATTGGCGATTCCACGTTTACTCATGGCGGAATGACCGGTTTATTGGATGCTGTGCGTGAAAATTCACCCATCACTGTAATTATTTCTGATAATTTTACTACGGCTATGACAGGCGGACAGGATTCTCCGGGCACTAATAAATTGGATAAAATAGTTATCGGCCTTGGCGTAGTTCCGGCGCATGTCAGGATTATCAACCCATTAAAAAAATTCCATGAAAAAAATGTGAAAATTTTAAAAGAAGAGTTAGCATATAACGGAGTTTCCGTAGTTATTCCGCAAAGGGAATGTATTCAAACGCTGATAAGGAAAAAAAGGGAAAAGAATAAAAAGTAGTTTGAAGTTTGAAGTTTGAAAGTTACTATAAAATAAATTCTGTAAAATATGAAAACAGACATTATATTAGCTGGAGTAGGAGGGCAGGGAATCATTTCTATTGCTGCCACCATTAGTATGGCCGCTTTAAAGAATAATTTTTATTTCAAGCAGGCTGAAGTACATGGGATGAGCCAGAGGGGCGGCGCTGTGCAATCGCACTTCAGGTTTTCCGATAAAGAAATAGCTTCCGACCTGATCCCCATGGGAGGAGCGGATATTATTCTGTCTGTGGAACCAATGGAGTCTTTACGATACCTGCCTTTTCTGCATGCTGACGGCTGGCTTGTAACAAATACCAGCCCGTACATTAATATTCCCAATTATCCGGAACCGGCAGACATATTAAAAGAGATTAAAAAATTGCCCCGACACATAGCTCTTGATGCCGATAAGATTGCTGAAGAGATCGGATCGCAGCGCTCCTCGAATATGGTAATGCTCGGAGCAGCCTCCCCGTTTCTGCAGATACCTTTTGAAAGCCTTGAAGATGGCATCTGCAAGATGTTTGGAGGCAAAGGCGACGATATTGTTGCCTCGAATCTGAAAGCATTGCATGCCGGGAAAAAATTCTCGGATGCTAACAGGTAAAATAAAAAAAGACGCTTTTCAGCGTCCTTTTTTATTCAATGAATTTATTTTTATTTTATCCTCACAGCTTTCTTTACCCAAAGCATACCATCTACCTTGAGGCTGTAGAAATAGATGCCGGGTGCAAGGTCTGCGGTGTCCCAGTCAATACTGTAATTGCCTTCGGATTGATTGCTATTTACGAGCTTTGTAATAAACATACCTAATTCGGAATGTATCTCAAGTTCTACAAAGCCTGTTTTGCCCAGTGTGTAGGTAAAGGTGGTTTTTACAGTGAACGGATTGGGGCGGTTCTGATAGAGTTCAGTGATCTTTTCGTTAACCGAACCGTCGGGCGTGATGTGAATTACTGTGCTGATCTCGGTGTTTTCGAAGACGGACGACGGATGACCCTTCGACAAACTCAGGGCATCGCTGACGACGGATGACTGACCCGCGTTGTTATCGCCCTGCTGGGTTTTTACTCCGGGGTTCTGGCAGCAATTAGCAAGGATTGATTCGATGCTGGCAAAGCGTGTTTCGTAAGATGCGATTACATTTTTGAGGCTGTCGGCAACATTTGTAAGCTGTGTGTTTTTATTGTTCAGTTCTTTAACGGCCTCGATAAGCACGGGTACAAAACGGTTGTAGTTGATATAGCGGTAGCCAAGTTTATCAACCTTTACCACTTCGGGTATCACGGGCTGCACATCCTGCGCAATGAGACCGATTTGTCTGCCGCTTTCAAAGTCGAGGTTCGGATATTGAAGCGTGTCCCAGTTGAAATAAATGCCGTTCAATTGTTCAACTTTTGATAATGCGCCGGTGAATGGAGCGACATTGGTTTTCAAGGCTGCGTCGGATATTTCGGGAGTGCCGGTCTTAAAGCCTGCTTTAGTTGTAAAACTCCAGATTTCGGATTTATCACTACAGCCAAAAGAATTACATGCATGAACATACCAGTAATAGGTTGTCTGAAGATCTGCTTTGTCAATATAAACATATGTGTCTTTTGGATTGTATGAATAAACAATGTTGCTGCCATCGGCATTTAATGATACATATACTTTGTAGTCGCTTGCTCCTGCAGATGCATTCCACGACAACCTGATTTTATCGGGACTGATATCGGTTGCGCCATTAACAGGGTCAATTAAAATCGGAGGTGCAGGTACAGGTAATTGCCCTGTTGTGAACTGCCATGCTTCGGAAGGATTGCTACAGCCCCCTACATTACATGCAGAAACACGCCAATAGTATGTTGTAAAAGACGATGCGCTGAAAATAGCAGATGTGTCGGGAACACTATTATTATAAATAACCTGGGTAAAATCTGCCGTAAGCGAAACAGAAAAATTATAGTATGTGGCATCAGCAACTTTGCGCCATGTTAATTTCACATTTGTAATATTCGTTTCGTTGTTTGCCGGAGAAACAAGCGCAGGGGGCGCAGAAGGCGGAGCAGGCATAACAGGGATAAACGACCATGTTTCGGAATTACCGCTGCAGCCATAACCATTGCAGGCATTAACATACCAGTTGTAAACAGGGCCTTTGTCTATTTTGACTACGACAAAAGTGTCTTTAACATTACCGTTGAAAAACATTCTGGTTCCTTCCAATACATACACATTATAATTCAAAGCGCCGGCGCTCTGCGCCCATGTTAATTTCACATTGCTGCCAATCGGTATGGTGTTATCGCCATTTACCGGAGAAATCAAAAGAGGAGCGGCAGGCGGCGGGGGTGGCGGTTCGGTGGTGAAACTCCATGTTTCAGATGTTGCTCTATCACCATAATCATTCCTTGCAGTAACAGTCCAATTGTATGTTTTTTGATAATTTAATGACCATGTACAAACGAAAAATGTATCAGCAGTGGTTATTACAGGATATATGCCACCGCCGGTAGTTGATAAATTCACAGTGTAATTTATTGCGCCTGCAACAGGATGCCACGAAAGCACAAGTCCGTTTATCGGTATATTGGTTGCTCCATTGGCAGGCGAAATTAATACAGGAGGCTGCATTTGCGGCATAATGGTAAAACTCCAGATTGATGAAGGCTGGCTGTTTCCATTTTGATTAATAGCGATTACAGCCCAATAGAATGTTTGGCCGGGGCTAAATAAATCACAGGTTCTTGCAACGTCGCTGCCAAATTTAAAAGTTGTATCGCTTATGGTAAAACTTTTAAAAACTCCTGCCGAATCGGGTGTTGTGGAAAAAAATATTTTGTAGCTCACCGCCTTTTTTGAAGGATGCCAATAAAAATCAATACATCGCGGCTGATCGGCTGCCCCGTTTGCAGGCGATATAAGCACAGGCGCAGGCGGTGGGCTGATAAGCGTTGTAACTATGGAATCGAGTTCTTTCACTGCCTGGATGGCAATGGGGATGAGGCCGGTGTAGTTTAATCCTTTGTAGGTTAATTCAGGGATTGTAACATTTACTAAAGAGTCTCTTTGTCCCGGATACACAATATTTTTTACCAAATTAGGTAATACTGTTTGTACATCTTCTGCAATTAAACCGTATTGTACACCGACTGGTAAGTTTAAATACGGGTATTGTGCCGTATCAAAATAAAAACTACGGGATTTTAGCTGGCCTACAATGTTCCGTGCATTTGAGAATGTTTCAATATTTGTTTTTAAAATGCTGTCAGAAGTTGTAAATACACCATTTGGAGAGGAGCCGGTACCACTAATATAAACATCACCTTCAAAATAACCTGCCCAACTTGAAGCATTTACTGATACAGGCGCCTGCCCATATACGCCAATATTAGAGGTACCTTCCAAAGCAATACCAGCAACACCAACATAGACAACTGGCGGGGGAATAATACTGGTTGGAAAAAGAGTAGTACTGGCAAGTCCATAAACACCAAATTTATTTGAAGCATTGCCATAAACAAAGCTTATAATACCCGTAGAGTTAACACCATTGGCGTTGTTTGCAAAGTAACCGGCATAACTTATACCAAAATTATATGTTGTATTTGGGGTAGTTTCAATAACACTAAGTTTCCCCCATACATTAGAACTACAAGGATAACCAATGCTGACTTTGTTTTTAAAATTAGCATTTGCCCCACTTAGAAAATAAAAATTATTGCTATTAAGATTAATAGCGCCATTATTAGCGTTTATCATTGTTTGTTGATTGCAGTTACCAATACCGCCGCCGGGAATAGTATTGTTTATACCCAGAACCTTGGTTATTGGATCCCATACCACAATGTTTTGCGAGCCTGAAGTATTCATGGTTTGGATAGCTGCATCACCATTCACATCAAGCGTAGCAAGGGGCATTGTCCCATAATTTAGTGGATTAATTAGTACATTATGCCCTGTTGGGGAAATTGTAAGATTTCCTAAACTATTTGTATTAATATCTGTAAAGTTTGTTCCTATATACTATGCACGGTCATAATTTGCGTAAATAAAAATAATAATTATCTTTGTCAGAAAACAGAGATATGATACAAATAACAATAACAGAAGAACAAAAACATCAGCTACATTTTGAAAGGTACAATCATCCACATCCAC